>SUVS01000030.1 GCA_015061885.1 Lentisphaerota bacterium | reverse complement strand
TGAAGCGTACTATACGACTTCGGTTTGTTCTCGGATTTAACATAAATCCATTTTTATCAAGAGGCAAACCACTTTTTGTTTTTAGACATAAAAAATGAGAGACCTCTTGTGTCTCTCATAATATCTTCTTTTAACTGTAATTTTTTATAGCGTTGAGCCGGAAAAATAAAAAAAGATACCTTTTATGGATATGCAGTTCAGTCCTCCATATACTGACTCTTTCCTGCCACAGAAGAAACTCTGCCGCCGCTTGTTGAGCCGGATGAACTTGCCCGGTGGCTGCTGAATGTCGAATTTCGCCCCGATGCCGATGGACGGCTGACCGTTGAAGGACGGCGCGATGTCGATGGACGGCTGACCGTTGAAGGACGGCGCGATGTCGATGGACGGCTGACCGTTGAAGGACGGCGCGATGTCGATGGACGACTTACAGTTGACGGACGACTTACAGTTGACGGACGACTTACAGTTGACGGACGGCTGGGAACACTTGCAGAAGGTTTCGGTTTGTGCGTGGGAGCGGGTTTATGAGACGGAGCCGGTTTATGGTATGATCCGTGTTTTCCGTGATTATGCCCCTTATTATTAATGATCACAACCGGTCGGGGAGCAGGAACCACTGCCACCGGCACTGGAGCCGGCGGCGGGGGAGGAGGTACCACCACAACCGGTCGGGGAGCAGGAGCCACTGCCACCGGCACTGGAGCCGGCGGCGGGGGAGGAGGTGCCGCCACATACCCCCGTTGCGGCGGGAAAAGTATGTAGTCAAGATTACAGAAAAAAATATCTATTCCGCCGGGAGTTGCTCCGTGGTTGATATAACGGCCGGGAACATGAGTATTGTAACAGGTGCATCCGGCCAAAAAACATCCTGTCAATGCTATCGGCAAAATTTTTACTTTATTTTTCATACGACTCCCCCTCCTTGAGCGTTCGGAAATATTGTTCATGGCAACCCGGCAGCCATAAACTGCCCGTTGCTGCCGGTTCTGCGTTGAGATTCAAGGTTCAAACATTGCAACAGAAAAATAAACCCGCCGCAGTTCTGCGGCGGGTAAACTTGAACTTATTCTGCGGCGGCATCACCATATTTGTTGGCTTCACCGGCACCTGCCTGGGCACAGATGATAAGCAGTACGATCGCACCGATCACAGGAATCACCAGAATCAGCTGCAGCCAGCCGGTTTTGCCGGTATCATGAAGACGGCGGGCAGTGATACCCAACGAGGGGCAAAGGACTGCCAATCCCCAGACAGCGGCGAGAATTTTACCCACGCCGGGGATCAGACCGAGTACAAAATTGACCACAAAGTTGACCAGCACAAAACTCCAGAAGGCTTTTCTGCCGGTTCTGCCTTCAAAGCAGAAATATTTCTTGGTAACAGTTGAAATGTAATTGTTGATGATTGCTTTAATGTCCATTTTCTTTTCCTTTGTTTATAATAAAATAGTAAAGATGATGTTCTTATTGCGGCATCTGGGCACCGTAGTCTTTGACTGCACCGAAAAGTTTCAGGGCATCTTCCTGGGGATAACGGTTGGCATACATATCGCAAGTTGTTTTGATAGTGCCCTGAAGCGGCAAACCGAGAACACTGCGCAGAGCATTGCATTTGCCCGGATCAAGTTTGGTCTTTTCCGAATATTTCATGGAAAGAAACGCATTGAGATACTGCGGATTGATGCGGCCTTTGAAAATATTGGGATCTTTGAGGTCGATATTGCCTTCAATAGACTCGATACCGTCCACCTCTTCAATATCTTCAAAACCGTCAACGCGGACTTTGGCAATAGAAGGCGAAACTGTCATCTGCACATCAGATTCGCGGTTCAGGAAGAAGATATTATTGTCAAGTTTGGTCTTTTTCTGTTTGGGATTACCTTTGGTGTTATCAAATCCGGTCAGCACATTCAAGCCGATGATGTTGTTGTGGATATTGGCATTGCAGTTGGTGTTGTTGCGGATGGCAAACCCCATGTCAGCCAGATCGTTGAGGCGGCTCCAGGTGAAAAGAACTGTGTTGTACGCACATTCCCAATCAAGTTTTTCGCGGCCGTTGGAACATGTTACATTTACTGAAATCATACGGTTGTTGCAGAAAACATTGTTCACGATCGCAACCTTGCCTTTGAACCAGTTGACATTCACCGCATAATTGGAACCATTGACAAAAGTACAGTTGCGTATGGTCAAATCGCCTTCGCCGCGTGATGCAGTTGCCGAATAGATGCTGTAACGGTTGGCACTGGGGAACTTGTCTTTAATGTTTTTAGCGGGGCCTTCCAGCCACATACCCGTATCAAAACCGGCGGGTTTGCCTTTGACCGCATGATAGCTGGAAGCGAAGCCGTCATCAAAGATAATACCGTCGATGACCATGTGGAAGCCTTTAGGAGCCCGCATGGGGCTTTTTTCAAGTTCAATGTGCAAAAGCCCCAACGCTCCGGATTTTTTGTCGTTATTTTCGTTTTTGGGCTGGAACATGGTTTTGAACTTCAACGGGTCGCGTTGGGTAAAATCAGCAGAATAACCGCCGAAAAGCGAAACGGGTTTTTCCAGTTTGAACCACCCGCATTTCATTCTGCCGGGGTAATTACCTTCGGCAATATGGATCACATCGTTATCTTTGGCAACAGAGATAGCTTTCCAGAGATTTTTGTACGGAGCTTCTTTAGTGCCGGGATTTTTGTTTTTGCCGGTAGAAAGCGATACAAAAATATCCTTTGCCGACAATGTGGTGAGTGCGGTCAAAGCGACCAGCAACAGCGAAACTTTTTTGACGATATTCATTTTGAACTTTCCTTTTTAAGAATATCAAGGATAATTTATCAGACAGTTATATACAGAAAGCAAAACCCGTAATTTTTATCCCGGCTTGAAATGTTCAGCAACCCTGTTCATACCCCATCCTTTTGTAAGGTTTGCAATGTATCGTTTTCTATCGCCAACCTAAATATATGCGAATATATCGTCAATGTCAAGTCTTCAGAAAGAATTTTTATAAAAAAAGCCCGAAAAAATCCTATTGTTCTATTATGATAGCACGCTTTAACATTTTTTCAAACGAAAAACGCAAGCCGCTGTCGTTTTTGATAACCTGCACAAGATGGCTGTCAAACATTGTTTTACAAATTTGTTCCTCTGATAAATTGCCTATGCACTCAATACCATTCACGCTCGGCAATGTATTCTGTCAAATACCTGACGGGTTCAGTTCTGCTTCACTTAAATCATTCCAAGCGGCAAGCATTCCATGCGGAGTCAATGTAAACAGTATTCTACATCAGAATAATGTAACACCTTCTTTACAAGTTCGCGAACCAGAGTATATCACCATCTTTTTTACAGGATATTTACCGTTAGAATCCGAAAGAATGGTATAAAAAATCCGATGTCGTAAGTTTGAACTCAAAACACCGGAAAAAGGCAAAAAAATGGTACTCTTCATAGGGATTTGACAAGGCGGCAAAGCCGCCGCAGAGCCAGACGGCACAGCCGTCTGGCAACCCCGAATAAAAAGTCCCTATGGGAAGCGAAATAATTTTCGCTTCCCACCGCGTCAGCGGCAGAGATTATACAAAAAAGCCAGCTCGAAATTTTTTTCGAAGCTGGATTTTTTTAGAATATCTGTAAGCGGACTCTTTGTCAACCGCTGAAAAAGGCAAAAAAAATGGTACACCCATAGGGATTTGAACCCCAAACCTTCTGGTCCGTAGCCAGACGCTCTATCCAATTGAGCTATGGGTGCACTTCTTTGTGCGTCATTGCTGACAACTCATATAAAATACACCGTTTTTGGAAAAAATCAAGTTTTTTTTATATTATTCAATAGAAAAATTGCGTTTTTGTGATAAAAATCAGAGCAGAAACGGGTTTTATCCGGATTTTTCTGCCCTTGTTTTTATTTGTTTTATCTGGTGTGTATATCAGGTAAACGCATGTTTTTGCTTTGAGAACGGCCAACATGCGTTTACCTTGTCTGAATAACTTTTTACGCCAGACTCAATTCATAGCTTATTGAATTGCCTTCGTTGCGTTCAAGTTTAATGGTATAGGTTGTTCCGGCAGATATGTTGTAATTCGAACCATCCCACTTTTTACCGTTGATCCAGAGCTTATCGCTTTCGCCGAAAGCAGCACTGAATGAGAGCGTACCGTCATTCTGTGCGGCAAGTTTGATGTAGTCCACAGTATCTTCCAACACGCCGTCGCCGCCGCCGGAGAGCCAGCCGTTGTACTCTTCGGAGCCATCCCACTTGACTGCTTTTTTCTCGGTATTGTCAGCAGCTTCAGAAGCCGAGCTGACAAAACCTTCTGCGGTGTCGCCCAGATTGACCAGCTTGACTTTGGAAGAAGAGCCAAGATCTATACTATCCAGACTGGCTTCGGAAGCGGCGATTTCGCCGGAACCGCTGATTTGTTCCGCTTCAACATCCCAAGAGCCGCCAGCCCATACTACCGTGCCCTTGACAACCAGTTTATCACCATCGCCCAGAGAGAGATTGCCGATATTCAAAGTTGCACCCTTGGCAACTGTCAGCGTATCAGCGTCGGAAGAGCCGTAATAGTCGCCTACATAATTACAGTCCTTGGCAATACTCACATTTTTGTAACCGGATATATATTCTACCCCGGCACCATTCAAAATTACGGAATTCCCCACGGGCAGATTTTCCGAGCTGCCATAATCTTCCATTGCCATGATTCCGCCGATAACTGTTACATCTGTCAGAGTTACTTTATCATAACCACAGATGCTGCCATCGACTGTAACATTGTTTTTGAGTGTAACCGAACCGGAGGTTTTCCGGACAGCAGGTTCTGTTGTGGGAGGATTCATATAATCGTAATATTCTTCATCACTTTCATAGATGGAAACACCGCCATAAATACTGCCGGTGGTAATAAATACATCTTTGCCGTCTTTACCCTCATAGCCGCTGATGGTCACTTTTTCGTAACCACTGATAGAGCCGGTTTGATAGAGTGATGATTCAGCATTTTTATCGGCTGTGATACTGATGGAGCCGGTGGCTTTGTATTCCAACTTGCTGTAACTTTCTTCGTCGTTTTCTTCATAAGTAAATGTCAGCCCATCCTGGCTGATGCCGCCGCTCACATTGCTGTTTACCAATGCAACTTTGGAAAAACCAACTATTTCGGAGCCGACAGAGGAATTTTTGAGCGTTACAGATGCCTTTTTAGTTGTGGTATAAGTTTCTTTTGCAGTATAAGTAAAATCCTCTCCTCTTTCTTTGGCTTCTTCTTTATATTCATAATTATAAGCGTCTCCAGCAATAATGGAACCCATCACCGTACTACCGCCAGAGCAAGTTACATTGCCGTAACCGGCGATCATTCCGTTTACCGTACTTTGAGCAACAGTAACTTTATCGGCCAATTTGTAAGTTGTTTTATACGAACATTTGTAAAATGTATCGCCGGATTTGTAGCTGTAATCGCCTTCCGAAGAGCCAATGTACCTGTCATTACCGTTTACATCAAGACAGAGAACAGCAGTAATATTTGCACTTTCTGCATTATTAAGCGAAACTGTCTTGAAACCGCTAATATTCTCTGCCGATGCATTATCAAGTTTTACCGAGCCGGTAACAATCTGATCATAGATGTACTCATCTTCATGTTCATATTCGTAAAAATATTCATATTCGTAATTGCCGCCGGTAATATTTACTGCCGAGACTTTTTTGTTGTTGTCGGAATTTTTCTTATCGGTGTAGCCGGTAAGAGTTACATTGGCGTAACCGGAAATATCCCCTACGGTGCTGCCCGACAGAGCATTTTTGTCAAGTTTTACAGTTACAGAACCGGCTGCCTGGTATTCGGACACTGACGAACAATACTCCCGATCAATATACTCGCCGTCCTGATATTCCTCTACAAGGTATCTTGTTTCAGTACTTGCAAGAGTATTGCGTTCAATTCTTCCGGCATTGCTGTTGAGCAGATTTACGGTCTGATAATTGGTAACATCGCCGACGGTTGAATTATTTGCGGTAAGCGAACCATCTTTCTTAAATGTTTCGGTAACAACCAAATATTTATCGTAACCTTCGCCATCAGACCATTTTTGAGTTTCATATTTTTCTTTTACAACAGATTTGTCAGTGAGCTTATCAACATTGCTGACATCACTGTCGGTAAGTTTGACTGTGGTGTAGCCTTTTATACTTCCGGCAGAAACATTGCTCAATGTGGCAGAACCGCCGGCTGTAAATACGGTATTTGTAGTTCCTTCATAGTTATTATACAATGAAGTGGCATCGCCGCCGATAATATTGCCATTTACATAAACACGCTTGTTGTTATCGGAATTTTTCTTGTCCGTATAACCGGCAATATCGACTTTTTTATAGCCCAGAACAGCCGCATTTTCTGCCATTTCGCTATAAAGACTGTATTCATCGCTGCCGTCGTACACTCCTTCAAAACCGCCTCTGCCATCGTCTTCGGTTGATTTGCCGATGGTGTAAGAATCATTATCTGCATTTTTGTCGATTTTTACCACCAGTGAACCGTCTGCAGTGTAATAAGCACCATATTGTGAAGGCATATTACTATTTTCAGAATCTTTATCCAGTTCGTATTCACTGCGATATTCAACAACTTGTTCAGTCAGGGTATCCAGCTTGATTTTTCCGGCATCGGAGTTGGTGATCTTAACTGTTTTGTAATCAGTAATGTTGCCGACTTCGGAATCGCTTACTGTTACACTGCCGGTAAGCGTTATTGTTTCGGTAACATTCATGGTATATATGAATATGAAGTCTGACTCATAATAGTCTTCGGCTTCTTCCTTGCCGAATTTATATTTTACCGCAACTTTGCCGTCGCCGTTTACGATCGCTCCGGTATGACTGTCAGATGCAATCGTTACACTGTTAAAATAAGCTACTGCACCATATACATCAACGCCATTGCTGATTTTTACTGTACCGGAAGACTCCATATCCAGATGGTATTCGCCGTAATAATAATCCAGATGGTATTCGCCGTAATAATAATCCATATCGCGATTGCCGCCGACGATCGAACCATTTACGCGAATATAAGCGGCATTGTCAGGATTTTTGACACCATCCAGACCGGTAATGGTTACTTTGTTGTAACCGTCGATCACGCCGAAAGTACGATAACTATAACTTTCCTCGCCTCCGTACCAGTAATCACCCTCGCCGATATTATAAACGGCATCTTTTTCGGCATTTTTATCAAGAACAATATTCAAAGTACCGCCGGCAGTGTAATCAATATCACTACTGCCGCCTTCCACATAGGTGTCAACATAGCTGTCGCAGTCATCGCTATACCAATAACCGTAATCCTCTGCTTTATAAGACTGTTTGCAGATGATCGCACCGGTTGAAGCATTGGTCAGATTGACCGTGGCATAATTTGCGATTATGCCGACAGAGGAATTTTTGACTGTAACACTGCCGTCAGCTTTATAGGCAGTAGTTTCTGTTACCATGCCATTTTTATCTTCGTTGCTTACTTTACTGGTGTAATAAACACTTTTGGAAATATTACCGGCAATGGAATTGGTAACTTCAACCTTGTTGAATTCGTAATTATGGAGATGTTCAACATATTTGGTGTAATCATTGGCGGGAGCATCTTTTATGATCAAAGTATTTGCCGCCTTGATATTAGCGAATAACACCTTAAGATAAACCTCATCTCCAGCCTCGTCCTTATAAACTTCTGCTTTACCGTAAATACCGGATACATTGAGAAGCATTGCCATTTCTTCCGCCGAAA
Organism: Lentisphaerota bacterium; assembly: GCA_015061885.1. Lineage (GTDB taxonomy): Bacteria > Verrucomicrobiota > Lentisphaeria > Victivallales > Victivallaceae > SIG78. The sequence continues at coordinate 28,032 of SUVS01000030.1, read as the reverse complement.
GGGTAACTTTGGAATCGGCAAAAACTACTGCGTCATAAATTCCATCGAGGGCAGCGTATGCTTCAGCCACGCTGCTGAAAGCGTTTACACCGTAGTTCAAAGTTACGCCATCATACTGACATGCGGCACCTTTGGAAAATTTGCTTGAAATAAAAACAGCCATTTTTTCTCTCCTTTTGTTTGTTGTGTTTGTTTTAAAGAGTGTTTCGGCAAATAAAATTCAAAAAATCATTTTTTTAATCAGCATTTTCAAGTAAAAGGAATGATGGAATACAATATCAAATAAGTATAAAAAAATCCGACCATGCCCCCCAACGGCATAAATCGGATCAAATGAAAAAAACTATGTGCTGAAACAACCGGAAAAACTCCGGTCGGGGTGAAGCAAGCCTTTATTAATAAATAAAGGCTTGCTTGCTTGCTTGCTTGCTTGCTTGCTTGCTTGCTTGCTTGCTTGCTTGCTTGCTTGCTTGCTTGCTTGCTTGCTTTGGAGAAGCTGATTCGAGACTCCATCCCGAATGAGCTTCGCTTTCTCGCTTGCTTGCTTCGGAGAAGCTGATTCGAGACTCCGTCCCGAATGAGCTTCGCTTGCTTTGGACAAACAACGGCGAGTCGCAATACGACCGTAGTCGGATGCTCTTGTCACGGACTTGGTACTGGCAACTATTCCGTTATCTTGGCAAAGATTGAGGCGGATAAGGTCAGAGTTGTTTTTTAATACAACGGGAATCTCTACAGAGTAATTGTTACAGCATTGCATCAAATTCAAAGACACAATTCTCTGATACAAAAACATAATCAACACCCCCCCGTAGTAATATTGTATTGTTTTAATACTGAATAGCAACTAATATAGCGTGTTTTATTGCCAATGCAAATTCAGACGGGCTGTTTTTAAATAATTGTTCTGTTTTTGTATATTGCGGTTATGCTGTTACTCTTTTGTCAGACCGGCTTTCACTGTGTTGGCTATTGCTGATTTCAGCCATTATGCCTTCTCCAGATCGAGGTTGAAAAAGTCGATTGCATTGTTGCGGCAGATCTTTTTCCAGACTTCGGTGGGCAGTTTGCCGCTTTCGTGCATACGGTCAAACCAGAGTTTGCCTTCAAACTGACATTCGGTTTCGCTGTTACAACAGTCGGTGCCGAAAAAGAGTTTGTCCTGAAATTCGCACAGCAAGTTGACTGCAAAATCTTCATCCCGCCGCAAATATTGCATGGCATCCGAAAGCTCGGCGTAAAGATTGGGAAAAGAACGCAGTAACTGTTGGGCAACACCTTCTCCGGTGATCTTGCCGGTGGGCCGCGGTGAACCGTACTGCAAACCATTCTGCCGGAAGACCGCCTTGCACAGTGCCGGACGGGGGCGGACAGTACATTCCGCCCAGAAAACCGGACCATGAGCAACATATTTCAAATCGGGGAACCGCTGGAGTGTATGCTCAAGATAAGGCAATCCCGGGGCATCGTACAATCCGAAATCGCCGCTCAAACGGTCGGAGCCGTCGGTCGTAACCGGCAAGCCCACTTTTTCGGCACAGGCAAAAAGGTTCTGCACGCGTTCATCATCCATAGACATATTGGGCATGATCTCGCCCACGCCGAAACACCCCAGATCTTTGTAATATTGCAAAACTTCATCCAGTCGGGCATCGGCACGGTTGATAAGAGCCCGGGGGTCAACATTGCAGTAAGGAAAAAGCCGTCCGGGATAGGCTTCAGCCATATCCAGAATATCTTCGTTGGCTTGCGGCAGATATATTTCCGAATTGACTACCGGCAGCACAAACCCCGCTTCGATGCCGTAACGGTCGTAACGGTCAATAAGTTCAGCGGGAGTGCAGAACCGAGTAACAAACGGTATCGGCTTGCGGTACGCGTGGGCGTGAAAATCAATGTATTTCATTTTCCGGCTCCTTATTGTTATTTACAACTTGCATTTCGGCTGATAAATCGGCATAGCGCGAACCATCGTAGCGGATTTTTTCAAAAAGGATATTGCTCATTGAACCAGCCTTGCTTGTCTGACAATATTATACCACATTTGAGCGGGTTTGCAAGTTTTGAAAGTTAAAAAAGTTGCAGGAGCAGAACATGCGGAGAACATGGCATACAATATGGTGTTGTAAAGCGAACACCTGTCTGCCGCTCGATAGATATGGGAAAGCATGGTCTGGCGGCATCCGCCGCCAGACCTCGCTGGACTTCGGTGGGTTGCATCTTTGCTGAAACCGCCATTATTTTATTGCATCTTTTATGGCACTTATGTGGGTATTGACATCTCTTCTGCCGCCGATACGGGTGATGGGTTTGCCGTCCGAATCCAACAGCAGTATTGACGGCACGCTGTTGCCGAATCTCAACTGCCTGGCAAGTTGCCGGTTATAAGCTCTCTGATCGTCCGGGATCGGCTTTCTTCGCGGCGAATCCACAAAAAGCAGTATGATATTTTCTTGAGCAAATTGCTTGAATTCAGCGGTACTCAATATCGTCTTTTCCAAATTCATACAGGGCGGACACCAATCTGAACCGGTATGCAAAGCGTAGATTTTTCTGCCGGTGCGTTTGGCGGCGGCTTTGGCGTCTTCCAGGTGGATGTACCAATCATTTGTGGGACCTTTGAGCCAGTGGGCCGGTGCAACTGTTTTGTCCGGCTGATTCCTTTCCTGAATACGACTGCGCAATGGGGCATTATGGATCGAATCTTTACTTGTTGATACAGTTATCCAACCGGGAGTTTTTGCAGTTGTTACCGCAGAAGTTACGGTTGCTGCCGTTTCGTAGCTTTCGCTCCGGTCGCCGACGAGCTTTTTAAGTTCGCTCAAATATCCTTCAAGTTTGCGATAACCGCTTATTTTGCCGACGCGCTGTCCGTTGGTATCGAAAATAAATGTTCCGGGATAACCTCCGGAAACATTCAATTTGCTTTCGACTTGCTTGACATGTTCCCGCTGGTCTGCACTCATCGGATGTCGTCTGCTGGGCGAATCAAAATAAAGCAGTATAAGGTTGTTGCGGGCAAATCGCTTGAATTCTTCTTTTTCCAGAACATCTCTTACCAGGCGTTTGCACCAGCCGCACCAATCCGAACCGGTATGCAGTAAAAGTATTTTTTTGTTTTCACGCCGGGCGGCGGCAAGGGCATCATCATAATGCACAAACCAATTTGCATCGGGGCCTTTCACCCAGTGAACAGGGGTTTTGCTTACTACTGCCGGTTCCGGAGCTGACGGCAATACATCATTATTTGCCGGAACCGCCGGAGCTTGCGGAGTCGTTGCGTTGGGGAATGTATCTGAAGATACTTTCATTGCCGGTATATAAGTCATGGGCGAAGCCATGGCAATGATTTTGCCGCTTACCAGCAATACATTGCTCAACTTATCCCCCTTGTGATGGGTTGCACACCAGGCGATCGGAGCTTCCGGATTTGATGTGGTGCTTTTGCCGCCGATATAATTGAAAGCTATACCACTTTGCGGACAAATATAATCATCATTGCCGCTTATCAGATTCAGCCGCCGCAATTCTTCCCAGCCGGAAGCGTCATTGCCGTAGGGGTATTTGCCGGAATTGAGCGGGGCAAATTTATTCAATGCTCCGGCAAGAGCTTGCAGTTTTGCCGCACAGACCTGTTGCGAACTATATATTTGCTGCTCATCAGTTGAACTGTACAAACTGCATACCGCCAGAACAAAAACCGCCTTCAAAAAACATCTTATAAACATCTGAAAAATCTGCTTTCTGCCGGTACACCGGCTTGAATAAGTTTATATTGCTCCACAGACAGAGACCTGTAAACAAACTCTCAAGTTCCCTGCATCTGACTATGTATAATAGCATCACGAAAAGTTTTTTCAAACCATAAAAAGATGAAAACTGCAAAAAATATAAAAATATATTGATGCAAATGACCAAAGTATGCCGTATCTCTTGAATTTACACCGTAAAAAAATTTGTAAAAGAGTTTTCTGCTTATATATTAATGCAATAAACTCAAATACAACATTCCAAGCTAAATACAGGAGTTTTATTATGTTCAAAGCAGGTTTTGCCCAGGAAATCATTACTCCGCCGATCGGAGTCGGTCTTGCCGGTTACGCCAACAAACGCCCCAACCGGGGGAATTACGACGAACTTTATGTTAAAGTTGTGGCATTGGAACGCGACGGCAAAAAGTTCGGTTTTGTCAGTTTTGACCTCTGCAATGTCGCACCGGCATTGTGGGAAAAATTGGAAAAACTCATTGGCGATGCTTACGGCAGGGATTTTTATGAATCACTGATTATTTGTACAACTCACACACATACCGGTCCGGAATACCGCAGAAATCTTGACGACCTGACATTGTTCGCTCTGGAAGAAACCGCCCAGGCAACATTCCGTGCCGTCCGCCGTGCTTTTATGAATTTGCAGGAAGCCGCACTGGAAAGTACTTCGGTTTACAACAATCCCTACGGGTTTGTCCGCCGCTATTTTATGAAAAACGGTACTGTGATCACCAACCCCGGCTGGCGTAATCCTGACATTGATAAGCCCGAAAGCGACTTTGACCGCACCATCAACATTCTGGCGGTCAGACAGTACGGCCGGATCGCCGCATTGCTCTGCAACATTGCCAATCACGGCGACACCGTCGGCGGCGATATTGTTTCAGCAGACTGGTTCGGCCATTTTGCCCACGAAATACAGCATGAACTCAAAAGCGGTCTGCCGGTACTGGTGCTGGACGATTGCTCCGGCGACATCAACCACTTTGACTTCCGGCAGGATATAAAGCAGACTTCGCCCGCCGAAGCCGCCCGTATCGGCAGAGGATATGCCAGAATCGTGGTTGATGCTCTGGCAAATCTCGCACCGGTGGCTGATGAAGAAGTCTGCATCAAAACCGGTACCGTTACGATTCCGCACCGCAAACTGACCGCCGAAGAAGTCGCCGCCGCACAGCATGTACTTGACACCGTGCCGGATATTCCCAAAGAAGGCGATCTGGAAAGTCAGGATCTGGCAAATAAAGTACCTGCCGCATTGCGTTTGTTTGCCCAGGCGGCATTGAACTGTCACGCCCAGAGTACGCCCTCACACGACGGCAGACTTACAGCCATTACCATCGGCAAAGATCTGGCTTTTGTTTCGTTGCCCGGCGAACCTTTTAACGGCATAGCCCGTGCCATCCGCGAAAAGAGTCCGTTCAAACAGACTTTTGTGGTGTCGCTTGCCCAGTCGGTTTCCGGCTATGTGCCGATGAAAGAATGTTTTGAACGCGGCGGTTACGAAGTTCAGCCGCAGATCAACTCGGTAGCTCCGGAAGCGGCTGAAGCGATCATCGAAGCGGCAGTGGCAAATCTGACCAGATAAAACAATCCGCTCACCGGAAAGCTGTTGCAAAAGTTTAAGTTTTGCAACAGCTTTTTTTCTGCCGTCAGAGCATACTGCCAATATAGCATACGGTATGCTATCGCAGGGCGAACACCTGTCTGCCGCACGATAAATTGAGAAGATTTGAGAAGGTTTGGGAGGCTTTGGGAGGCGGGCAATACCCGCCAACAGCCACTTGACGCTCTTAACCGGCAAGCAACACCCGGCGTACAGCCAGCCAACAACACTTGGCGGTATCAGCCGCCCACACACACTACTGCCCGCGTAGGCGGCTTGCTCTTAATACGAAAGTCTTACATCGCAGATGTTCAGCTGTATGCGGTCGGTATTCATGTAATTGTTGAGTTGCGGCGTTGCAAGTACATCCACCGTCCCGTGCATGAATTCTTCCGGCTGGAATTTGAATGCGATAAATTCTATCTGATTGTGGAATCTATCCTGCAATATACCACGGGTATGCCGTTGCCCCACCGGGAACGCCCGTACAACTTCCAGCTCATTGAACCGGTAAACCGGCTTCTGATTGCCGTGACCGAACGGTGCAAGTTCGTTAAGGTAATCAAAAAATTCGCTGTCCAGCTCCTGTATGGAACACTCGCCGTCGTAGGCGGTGAATTCTTCCAGATCAGATTCGCTCATCTGTTCGCGAACATGCTGTTCAAATTCTTCATAGAACTGCTCTATAAGATCTGCCCGCACCCCGATACCTACAGCCATGGGGTGGCCGCCGTAACGCTCCAGCAACGGTGCTGTTTTGGTCAGAGCCGCCACCAGATTCAGCGAGCCGATACTGCGGCCGGAACCGTATGCCACGCCATCGTCCTGAATACTCAAAACAATGGTCGGGCGGTTGAAATCGCGTGCCAGACGCGATGCCACAATACCGATGACTCCCTGATGCCAGTTTTTTCCGGCAACCAGCAAGGCGTAATTTTCCTGCAGCTGACCGTTGTTTTCCAGCTGCGTCCGGGCTTCCTGATATATTTCCTGTTCTTTATCCTGACGGTTGCGGTTGAAGTTTTCCAACTCCGAAGCATACCGGTAGGCTTCCACAATATTATCGGATTCCAACAGCGAAAGTGCCACATTGGCGTCGCCCACCCGGCCGGCGGCATTGATCCGCGGTGCCAGTTTGAATGTTATATCCGACGGCGAAAGATCGCTCTTGAGCTTGCTTGACTCGATCAACGCCCGGATTCCCGGACGGAACTGCTTTTTGAGTATATCTATACCGTATTTGACCATAATGCGGTTTTCGCCCAAAAGCGGCACAATATCCGCCACTGTACCCAGTGCCACATAGTCCAGCACATCTTCCAGATGCGTGGTAAAGCCGCCGAGATTGTGTTCTCTGCCGTATTTGATGAATGCGTGCGAAAGTTTGAATGCCGTACCCGCCCCGGAAAGTATGTGCATATCTTCCAGTTCCGGATAGATCTTGGGGTTGATCACTGCCAGGGCCTTGGGCAATTCATTACCGGCTTCGTGATGGTCGGTAATGATCGTGTCAATATTCATATTCACAGCTTCGGCAACCGCATCTACACTGGTGATACCGCAGTCAACAGTTATCAGCACCTGACAGGGGCCGAACAAAGCAAGTGCTTTTTGCAGACTTTCCGGGGTGAAGCCGTAGCCGTCGTCAAAGCGGTGCGGAATAAAACTGCTGACCTTCGCCCCGTTACGCCGCAACACCAGCGACAGCAATGCACTGCCGGTGATACCGTCGGTATCGTAATCACCGTGGATAAGAATGTGTTCGTTGTTTTTGATTGCCTGCCAAATGCGTTCTGCAGCTTTTTCGATCCCGGGGAACCGGTAGGGATCGCTCAAGTCGCGTAACTGGGGGTTCAGGAACCCCGCCACTTGTTTCGGCGTGATCTCGCGAGCGGCAAAATAAAGCGCGATCGGACGGGGCAGATTATGCTGCCGTCTTAACTCTTCAACTTCGCTTGAAATATTTGCCCGTATCAATTTCCATTTTTTAGAGCCCATTTTCAATCCTTAAATTTAAAACTTCATAAAGTCAATATAACACTGTTTTAACATCAAGGCAATCTTTTAAAAGACAATATTGCATTTTTTTTAACAAAAAAAGCCTTTCCGGGTTGCAATATTGAAATATCGGAGCAATATTACGCAGCAATACTTGAACAATGTAAATATTTTTTCTGTTATGACTGTAAAAGCCGACAACTGCAAAAAAGTTTTTATTGCCCCTGCCCACGGCTTCTGCAACGGTGTCCGGCGGGCATTGAAGTGCGTGCATGACCTGCTGCCGGAACATGCCGGCAAACTGTATATTTACAACGAAATAGTACATAACACATTTGTGGTTAATAATTTAAAAAACATGCAAGTAAAATTTGCAAGCAATCTTGAGCATATTCCTCCCCGCAGTACAGTTGTCTGGAGTGCCCACGGCGTACCGCCGCAGCTGGTAAAAGCGGCCCGGGCAAAAGATTTGCATTGCGTGGATGCCACCTGCCCGCTGGTACAGAAGCTCCACGACCTTGCCGCCAGACACTCCGGGGCCGGTGATGCTGTGATCTTTATCGGGCACAGAAACCATCCGGAAACCATCGGCGTACTCGGTTGCGGCGATATTGCATTGGTAAGCAGTGTTGAAGATTGCAGAGCATTGCCGGAGTTTGACTTACAGCGTAAAATAATCGTGCTGACCCAGACTACACTTTGCAGTGAAGATGTGGAAAAAATCGTTGAAGTGCTGAAGAAACGCTATCCGCAGTTGGAACTGCTTTCCGGCATCTGCTACGCCACCAACGAGCGTCAGCAATCGGTAAAAGAGTTGGTAAAAAATCACTGCGTTGAACACATTTTAGTGATCGGTTCGCCCAACAGTTCCAACTCCAGACGGCTCTGCGAAACGGCAGAAAAATGCGGTGTATCTGCTCAACTGATCGACGACCCGCAGGAGATTGCCGATCTGGATTTGAGTAAAGTCATCCGTCTGGGCATAACCTCCGGGGCATCGGCTCCGGAAGAACTGCTGCTTCAGGCATTGGAAATATTGCAGAAACAACATAACTTTGAGCCTTATGAGGAGTAAAAATGAGTAATATATCTGAAATATTTGAACAGAAATTCAACCGTCCCTGCGAAACAACAGCTTCCGCCCCCGGCAGGCTGGAGATTCTCGGCAATCACACCGATTACAACGAAGGCATCGTTTTGAGCTGTGCCGTCGATCAGAAAACCACCGTGGCGGCGGCAAAAAACAACTCCCGCTATGTGAGATTGTACGATCTGCGGGCGGATTCCAGTGCTGAATTTGATATTGACCATCTTGTGAATACTCTCAAACCCAAATGGGCGAATTATCCGGCGGGGGTGATTTCGGAGTTGACGGCACGGGGGTTTGGTATTGAGGGCTTTGATGCGGCAATTTCCAGCAATGTACCGCTTTCGGCGGGCATGTCCAGTTCGGCGGCATTTGAAATTTCCATACTCTTTGCCCTGAAAAAACTTTTTTCGCTTGATATAGCTCCTGCCGATGCCGCAAGGATAGGTCAGGGTGTGGAAAATAATTTTCTGGGGGTCAAAACCGGTCTGCTTGACCAGTTCAGCAGTATTTTCGGAGCCGAAAACGCCTTTATCCTTTCCGACTTCCGCACCGTGGAAGTGCTGAAAACCGTCGCCATGCCCGAAGGAGCCTCCATTCTGGTAGTCAACAGTATGCAGAAACACAATCTCGTTGACAGCGAATACAATGTCCGGCGTGCCGCCTGTGAAAGTGCCGCCGCCAAACTTGCCGCCCGCCACAGTAATGTCAGAACTCTGCGGGATGTATCAAGCGGACTCCTGGAAGAAGAAAAATCCGTATTGAGCAATATTGAATATTTGCGTGCCAAACATGTCGTGCAGGAGTGTGAACGCGTAAGCAGTGCCGTAAAACTGCTGGAAGATGGCGATTTGACTGCATTCGGTCAACTCTGGTGGGATTCGCACGAAAGCAGCCGGGTGAACTTTGAAAACTCCACGCCGCAACTGGATAAGCTCATAGAGTTTTCGCATCAGCTCCCCGGAGCTTTGGGTGCCAGACTTTCCGGCGGCGGCTTCGGCGGCATAACCGTACACCTTGTCCGCAACAGCTTTTTAAGCGAATACCAACAAACGATCAGAGAGCTTTATAAAAGCTGTTGCGATATTGAGCCGGAAACCATCATCTGTCATCCCGGAGCGGGAGCCTGCTGACACCGTCCCGGCAGTTGCATCTGACAGAACGGTTCACTCTGCAAACAGTTCTTTATCCAGAAATTTGCGTACCTCTCCTGCAAATTCCTTATCGCCGTAATGACCGGCACGGAGCATGTGGAACATACTCTTTTTGCCCTGCAAATTGTTGTATGCGGCATAAACCGACGAGGGCGAACAGGTCAAATCAGCGAACCCCACTGCCATCATTACCGGGGTTTTGATCCGCAAGGCAAAGTTTGCCCCGTCAAAATAACGGGCGGATTCATCGGCTTTGCCCCGCCAGGCGTTGTGCAGTCGGGGCCAGCCGGGGCGCCGTCCGAGCTTCCAGCCGGAGTGGTCGCACAACGCCGGAACATTTGCCACTGTGCAGGTAACTTTTTTGTTGAGGTAACTCAAAGCCAATGCCGAACCGCCGCCCTGACTGCTGCCGACAAATGCTATATGTCTGTTGTCAAACTCTTTGATATTTTCAACTACATGCTCCACGGCACGGTTCACCGCCAGCCAGACATTGCGGAAAATATACTTTTCCCGGTCATAAGCCATACTGTGCGAATACACCTTTTTATCGGCAAAAGTTTTATTGTACTTTTGATAACGCTCTTTCTGTTCGGCAGCAGTCGCGGCGACCGGGAATTTATGCACATTCATCCACAGTATAACTGCCGGTTTGCCCGGAGTATAGGCAGGAATAGCGTTTGTCGCTCCGGGACCGGCACCGGGAACTCCGGCGACCAACGGATATTTGCCGCTTTTTTCCGGAACCGCCAGAAAACCTTCAATAAAACCGTCTTTTTCAGGAAACTCCACATGGACTTTGCTGACGCGGTAGTGCTTTTTGATCACATTTTCTGCCGGGGTGATGGTAACTTGGGCTTTTTTGAATTTCTCAATACCATTTTGCCAGAACAAATCAAAGTCATCCGGAGCGGGCAATCCGGCACGGATTTTTTCCGGTTCCACCGGTACGCCGCAATAAGGCGGGTTGGCGGCGAGATTGTTTGCCCACTTTCCGGGCTTGCCGCCCGCCGGAGTATAAGTACTGGTCTGTGCCATAATAAAACCGGGCGTATCAAGTTTGGCAGAAAATCGGAAGGGATTGTCTTTTGCCACATCGACCACATAAGGTTTGCACAGCTCTTTACCGCCGGAGTTATTGACTCGCAAAGTGTAAGTTCCGGCAGTGAGCTTGCCGCCATTTTCATCCAGAACTGTGGCGGTAAAATCGACCGTTTCGCCAACTTTCCAGATTTTGTCGGCAACCGGGCGGATCTCGATGGTGGCGGCAGCAAGCACCACCGACAACATCAACAGCAAGATCGTTGAATAAATCTTCTTCATAAAAAGCCTTTCTCCTGATTTATCAGTCTCACAGAACCGTAATTAAGATACAGCTGACAAAAGTATGCCGCAAGACAAAGCTGGACTTTTGACAGTTACATTCATTAATATACTGAATGGTTAATGAATATGCCAATATACTTGCAAAAAAAATTTAACGGTGGTATTTGGGGTATATAGCAATACAACTGCTCAAACTCCAACCTTGCCTGGCGGTAGCATACAACAGTTTTGGCGTTTTTGACAAATCATGACTTGTGTGGTATATTTACACCTGATAACGGCTGTGTATGATATGATTCAACACACCGGTTTTACAAAAATTTGAACCATTAACTGAAAAAGCCGGAGAAAAACGCAAAAAAAATTTTTTTTTGATTGCATATTTTATATAATAGAGTTATCTTAATAGCCGTTATACCCTGACGGTATTGCTTTTTTGTGGAAAATATCGAAAAAATTAAAATACAAAACGAATGGAGAAAATTAAATGGCTATTTCCAAGCTGAACACTGTCTTTGCCAAACATCACCGGATCATTTTCGGTGTATTTTCGGTCATCATCATCATTGCATTCACCGACTTTCTGACTCCGGGCACCGGGATCATTGATGCCTTCCGTGGCAACGGCAGAAGTCAGGCGGTCGGCGAGATCTTCGGCAAAAAAGTTACTTATGCCGAACTGGGCGATCAGATACGCACCGATATGCTCATTTTTCAGGTCTTTATGAATACTCCGGTAAATCAGAGTATGCGTGAAGCTCTGGAAAATCAGAGTTTCTACAATCTGGCGATCCTTGCCGCCGCCCGTCAGGAAAAGATCACTGTTTCCGATGAAGAAGTAGGCAAGTTTCTCCGCAACTATTTCCGCGACGAAACCGGCAAGTTCAATATGGAAGCCTACCGGAACTTTGTAAACAACTACCTTGCCGGCGAAGGCTACAGCGAAGACGACCTCAACAACGCCGCCCGTCAGTACCTTACACTTGCCAAATTCCGCAACAGTCAGGCGGCGGCAGTGGTGGTGACTCCCGACGAAGTAAAGAGTTTTTACAATATGCTCAACGAGGAGTTTGAAGTGCTTAAAGGCGAGTTCAAAACCGCTGACTTTGTTAAAAATGTCAAGGTTGACAGCAAGGCATTACAGGCGTATTTTGATGCCAACCGCAGTAAGTATATCATTCCCGCCCAGGTGCAGGCTCTGGTGGTGGAATATCCGTACAGCAAGTACCGTTCACAGGCGATCAAGAGCGTGAAAGATGCCCAGGTCAAAGCCTTCTACGAACAGAACAAACAGCTTTTCAGCGTTGTCAAAGACGGCAAAGTCGTTGAGCAGGAGTTTGAAAAGGTGAAAAATCAGGTGCGTTCTTCAGCCATTGCCGCCGCCGCTAAAGATATGGCAGTCAATGCGGCACAGAGGTTTGGGGTCGATGCCTACGAAAAAGTCGGTAATGTTCCGGCAGAACAGCGTCTGGCAACTTTCAAGAAACTGCTTGCAGCCAATAAACTTACCGCCAGAAATACCGGTCTTTTTGCCGCCGACAGCAAAGCTGCCGGTACGGTCAAAGAAGAAGCTCTGGTCAGCGAACTTGCCGGAGTCTTTGCCGATGTGCCGGTTTCCAATGCCGTACCGGGCAAAGCAGCCGCTTATGTGGGGTATGTGATCAAACTGATCCCCAGCCGCAATGCTGAACTCAAAGAAGTGCGTGCCAAAGTGACTGCTGATTTCATTCAGCTTGAAGCCGCCAAAGCCGCCCGCAAATATGCCGGTGATCTGGTTGCCCAATACAGCAAACTTGCCGCCAAAGACCGTATTGCCAAAGCCAAAGCTCTGGCAGAACCGTTCAAATTCAAGCCGGTCAAAAAGTTCACTCTCATGAGCGGCTCTCCGGAGCTGGGCTATGCCGCCGGTGCTGTCACCCAACTGGTGGCTGGCGAGCTTTCCGAACCCGTGCAGACTCCTGCCGGTACCCAGCTCCTGCTGCTGGTTTCCCGCAAAGTTCCCGCCAAAGGCTACACTGCTGATCCGATGATGGAAGCCATGTGCCGCAACTACAAAAGCCAGATGCAGCAGATGGAATACGAAAATTATTTGAACAGCAACTGCAAAAAATACGCCCAGAGTGCTGAAGCCCAGGCGGTTGCAGAGTAAGTAAAAGATTTCCGGCGGTCAAATGAGCGTACTTGAACAACCCATAACTTTTCAGGCTCTTGCTCTGGGACGGCATTTGACCATCGAGTATTACGACTGCAACGCCCATACCCTTGCCGATGTGGAGGGTATGAAAAAGATTTTTGTTGAAGCCGCCGAAATCAGCGGTGCAACGGTGCTGGAATCGAGTTTTCACGCTTTTCACCCGCAAGGTGTCAGCGGCATAGTGGTGATTTGCGAATCGCATTTTGCCGTACACGCCTGGCCGGAACATGATTACGCGGCGGTGGATATTTTTACTTGCGGCGACCAGATCGACTTTGAGTTGGCGGCGGCAGCTTTACGGGAAAAACTTTCCAGCCGTTCCATGGTCATAAGCAACGCTTTGAGCCGCGGTCTGATCGGTCAGAACGGGGCGGTTCTGCATGAAAAACCTTCTGAAAACACCGTAGAGGGCACATTAAGCTGGCAGCAGCGTTACGAAAGTGCCGATGCCTGGGGAATGCTTGCAAGCGTAGATGTTTACGAATGTGCCGCCGAATTGCTGACCGCCGGTAATATCTCTGCGGTGCTGGAAGATCTGTCGGATGTTCTGAAAACGGAGTTTTGCGGCAAAGGCTGCTGTGCGGAATTTACCGATCCCGGCAAGGGCGGCGGTTTGCGTTTTACCCGTATGCTGGATGCCGGAACCATTACCGGCAGATATTCTTTGGAACGCAAAACTTTCTATTGCGACATTTTTCTGGGCAGATTTTTTGATCCCCGGAAAGCATCGGAAACTTTGATAAATACACTTAACGGCAGCTACTACCGTTTGCAGGTGGCAATGCGGCAATAACTCCGGGAGAGAACAGACAATGGACGAAAAATTTCAGCGTTATGTCAGCGAAATAGATCAGGGGTTCGGCAACACCGTGGAGATCACCGGCATATTGTGCAATATCAAAAGCCGTTATCAGCGTATCAAGATCTACGAAACAGCCAATCTGGGCAGACTGCTGATGCTCGATGATATTATTCAGCTGACCGAATTTGACGAATATGCTTATCAGGAAATGATGACTCACCCGGCTCTGCTTGTGCATCCGAATCCGGAAAAGGTATTGATAATCGGCGGCGGCGACGGCGGCGTGGCACGGGAAGTGGCACGGCACAAAACGGTCAAACATATAGATCAGTGCGAAATCGACGGAGAGGTCGTGGAATTGTGCCGGAAGTATATACCCTCCACCGCGTGCGGCTTTGATGACAAGCGTATGCATTTGACCATCGGCGACGGATTGGAATTTGTCAAACAGCGTAAAAATGAATACGATGTAATAATCGTGGATTCCACCGACCCGATCGGGCCGGGTGAAGTGCTGTTCGGCAGAGAGTTTTACGAATCGGTACACGCCGCACTCAAAGCTGACGGAGTGGTGGCATCGCAGTCGGAATCCATATTCCTCTATCCGGATATTGTCAAGCGGCTTTACGGTTTTACCAGAGAGCTTTTCAAGTACAACGGCTACGCATTTATTGCCGTACCGACCTATCCGGCAGGTTCTATTGGTGTATGCGTAGCCTCCAAAGCCAATCCGGTGAAAAAACCGTTGCGGCAGATGGATGAAGATTTGAAAAAGGTGTTGAAGTATTACACGCCCGAAATCCACGAAGCGGCATTTGTTCTGCCGGCTTTCACCAAACCGTGGTTTGAATGAGTTGGAGCAAAATCATGACCAGCGACCGAGCCATTTTAATCGACGCATATTCGCAGATATTCCGGGTTTTTTACGCCATAATGCACTTGAGCAGAAAAGATGGGTTCCCAACCAATGCACTTTTCGGCTTTGCCCGTTTGCTTATGCAGATAGAAAAAGATTACGCTCCAAGTGCCGGAGCCATGTTTTTTGACTGCGGCAAACCGGCGTTCCGGCTGGAGCTGGCTCCGGAATACAAATCCAACCGCCCCCCCATGCCTGAAGATCTTAAAAAACAGATGCCGCTGTTGCGGGAATTGACAGAACTTTTCGGTTGGCAGGTCTGCGAGTGTACAAATTACGAAGCCGACGATCTGATCGGAGCGGCGGCAAAAAACAGTTCACTTGCCACGGCGGTAATATCGTCCGATAAAGATTTGTCGCAGTTGATCGACGATAAGTGCATTATGCTGATACCCAACCGTTCCGGCGGCGGTTTTGAAGTGCGTGATGCGGAAAAAACGCTGGAAAAGTTTGCCGTTTCCCCCGGACAGATCGTAGATTATCTTTCACTGCTCGGCGACAGCTCCGATGTTATAGAAGGCGTGCCGGGTATCGGGCCGAAAACGGCGGCAAATATCCTCAATGAGTGCGGTTCGCTGGAAAACTTTTTTGCCGGAGCCGGATCGCTTAAAAATGAAAAACAACAGCTCAAACTGCTGGAAAACAAAGAGCGTATTTTACGCAATATAAAGTTGATAACTCTGCGTACACAATGGCCGGAAAAAGAGTTGGGGGCATTGGATGACCGACTGAAAAAACATGCTCCCGACTGGCGGAAGATCGCTGAATTTGCCCGCACATACGAGCTGAAAAGTATTCTCAAAGATATTCCGCAGGAATACGCCGCCGCCGAATCTGAAACCATTGCAGTTGAAGCAGAAACTCAAGCAAGTTCCGGCGATCTTTTCAGCTGGGGCGAAAAGCTGAATAAAGCCGGAAAAGATGCAGAAAAACCAACTGAAAACCCCGCCGTACCCCAACAGGGAACTCTCTTTTAATTTAAGGAGTAATGCGTTATGCCGGATTTGAGTTTGATCGCCATCGAAAAGCAGAAACACCCCACATTATCAGCGGAAAGTCCTTTCAATATCGATCATGTGTACGCCCGGAAGCCCTCCAGCGGCTATTCCGGCGATATACACTACGCGTTGCAGCTGGGTATTCAGCTGACCGGTTCGGCAGAGATCGTTTACGACAATTATTCACGCATCTGCCGCCCAGGCGACTGCTGGTGGACGATGTGCTGGGAGCCGCACGCACTCAAAGTGCTGGAAAAACGCTCATTTATTGTGGCGGTGAATCTGGAACTCAACGCCCTCGGTTCGATCGACCCCTTCGGCGGTTGTCACTGGCTGATGCCTTTTACTCTGCCGCCGGAAGAACGTTATGTGCCGGACAGTGATGATGAACGCATGAAATTTCTGGCGGCGGGCAGAAAACTTTTTCACTGGAACAGCCGCCGCAACGCCTATTGGCAGCAAAAAAGCTGGCTGCTGATAAATGATTTGCTGCTCACAGCGGTAAGCAAGCTCAACTGTATTCATGATGTTGTTGCCGGACAGGCGGTAACAGGCGATAAATTCGCCCGTTTGCGTCCGGCGATCGAGCTGGCACGCTCCTGCGATGCCGAGCCGGTAACGCTTGCCAAAGCGGCAAAGGCGTGCAGTTTGAGTGCCAGCCGTTTCAGCGAACTTTTCCGGGAGGCACTGGGCAGCAGTTTCGGGCAGTTTGCGGCACGGGCAAGGATAAGTCAGGCGGCAAGAGATATAGCCACGAGTAATATGGCGGTGGAAGAAGTCGCCGCCAAGTGGGGATTTTTTGACAGTTCACATTTTTGCCACGCGTTTAAAAAAATCTATCAATGTTCGCCGTCGGAATTCCGGCGGAAACGCCACGAAAATCAGGTGTTGTAAAGGGTGATGGGTATGAAGAGCAAATGCTTTACCTTGATCGAACTGCTTGTTGTTATTGCAATTATAGGAATATTGGCAGCGATGCTGCTGCCGGCGTTGTCCGAAGCCCGCAATACTGCAATAGCGATAAACTGCGTAAGCAATATGCGGCAGATCGGGCTGGCGACCGGTCTTTATGCCGACGAAAACAAAGGTTTTTACCCGATAGCCGATGTCGATCCGGCGTGGGGAGCCGAAAAAGGCTGGGCGAATCTTTTGCATTATTCGCAGGATACGCCCAAAAATGTCTTTATCTGCCCGCGGGAAGAGCGTCGGCAGTTTTCTTATTCGATAAACTACCGCGAACCGTTTCAGCGGGCGGGGGATAAATTTGCCAGCTGGAACCGGGTGTATCTCGACCGCACGACTTCGGGGGCTTCATCCATAATACTTGTGGAAGAAAGCGATACAAGTATGTTTTCGGAAACTGACTGCGATCAGGATAACTACACGCAGGATACCGAACCCAAAGACCCCGACCGGCACAACGGTTTTGCCGTATTGTTCGGCGACTGCCACGCTGAACGGCTGAAAAAATATGATTTCAACAGTATAACCTATTATTCCGACCGGTTTTCCAAGTGGCTGGAAAGCAACCCCTACGGCAGATGACAATAAGCATGATGAACGACCAAACTTTAAGTGTAAAACACGCCCGGAATCTGCTCGAAAAAAATCTCCGCTATGCCCGCTTGAGCGACAGTGTACGGCTCAAACGCGAGTGGAACCACCTGAATTTGCGTGATCTTGCTCCCGATACCGTTCTGGAAGGCACCCGGCTTGTGAGCGTAAAAAAACTCCTTGAGCGGTCAGAAAAAGCTCAAGAGCGTTCTTTGGAACCTTTTGCCGAAAAACTCCATATAACTTATCCGGAAAATCTTCCTGTAGCCGCCCGTGCCGGAGAAATTGAGGAGCTTATCCGCAACAATCAGGTGTTGATCGTTGCCGGAGCCACCGGCTCGGGCAAAACCACCCAGCTGCCGAAAATGGCTCTTGCCGCCGGTTGCGGCAGACTCGGACGGATCGGCTGTACCCAGCCCCGGCGGCTGGCGGCATCCAGTCTGGCACACCGGGCGGCGGAAGAAATGCAAGCCGAATTCGGTTGCGAAGTCGGCTACAAGGTGCGGTTTGACGATCATACATCCGAAAATACCGTAGTCAAGTTCATGACCGACGGCATATTGCTTGCCGAAACCCGCGACGATCCTGATCTTCTGCAATACGACTGCATTATGCTCGACGAAGTGCATGAACGCAGTCTGAATATAGACTTCCTGCTGGGATATTTGAAAAGACTTTTGCAGAAACGCCGCAATCTCAAGCTGATAATTTCGTCGGCAACGCTGGAAAGTCAGAGTTTTGCAGAGTTTTTCAACGATGCACCTTTCGTGGAGATCGAAGGCAGAACCTATCCGATCGAAGATTATTACATGGAGCCATATAAGGATGAGGAGCTTTCCGAACACATTGCCCGTGCCGTGGAGTTTATTACCGAACTTGATCCCCGCGGCGATATACTCGTTTTTCTGCCCGGCGAGCGGGAGATCCGCGATGCCAACGAACTCTTGACCGGCAGACAGCTTGCCCGCACCGAACTGGTTCCGCTATTCGGCAGATTGAGTTCTGCTGAACAGAACCGGATTTTTTCACCGTCAAGACAACGCCGGATCGTGCTGGCGACCAATGTGGCGGAAACCTCGCTGACCATTCCCGGCATACGCTATGTTATCGACAGCGGTCTGGTGCGGCTTTCCCGCTATAATCCACGCACCAGGATCCAGGAATTGCAGGTGGAATTCATTGCCCAGAGCAGTATCCGCCAACGCCGCGGCCGATGCGGACGGTTGGAAGACGGTATTTGCGTACACCTTTACAGCGAAGACGATGCCAAAAATGCCCAGCCTTATACTGATCCGGAAATAAAACGCTCGTCGCTGGCAGGCGTGATCTTGCAGATGGCATCGCTCAAACTCGGAAAAATAGAGAGTTTTCCGCTGGTCGATCCGCCTGCCCCCGGACTTATCCGCGATGGCTACCGCACACTCTCCGATCTGGGTGCGATCGATGAACACGGCAGTTTAACGCCCTGCGGCTGGGATTTGAGCAGTATGCCGCTTGACCCGCAATTAGGCAAGATGCTCGAAAGTGCCTTCAAGCGGAAAGTCCTCAAGCAAATGCTGGTGATCGCCGCCTATTTAAGCATACCCGATCCCCGCGAAAGACCCTTTGAAAAGACTTCAGCGGCGGATACAGCACACAAACAGTGGGCGTCGGAAAAAAGCGATTTTGCCGCCGCAGTGAATTTGTATGACGCGTTGGAACATATTTATAATGAACGCTCAAGCTACACTGCTCTGCGTAAATACTGCCAGCAGAATTTCCTGAACTACCGCCGGGTGCGGGAGTGGCGGAATCTGGTGGAGGATTTGAGTGTGATAGTCCGGGAGCGTTCATGGGAAAGTGCTATCGGCAGCAGTCCTTTGAATGAATTTGATTACGATGCACTGCACATGGCACTCCTCTCCGGTCTGCCCCGTCAGCTGGGGTGTTTTGACCGCGAGCAGAAGAATTACTTTGACATGTCCGGCAAAAGGTTCAAGATTTTCCCCGGCTCCGGTTTATCCAAACGCAAAACCATGCCGCAATGGCTGTTGAGTTTTGCTCTGGTGGAAACCAGTCAGGTCTTTGCCCGCACCTGTGCCGAAGTCAAGCCGGAGTGGCTGATGAGTGCGGCACCGGCACTCTGCACGGCAGTTTACGATCAGGCACACTATTCGCCGCAATCAGGTTTTGTATCGGCACGCGAACGCATAACCTGCGGCCGCTTGCTTATCCATCCGGGGCGTCAGCGGCATTACGGACCGGTAAATCCGGTCGAAGCCCGGAAAATATTCATTAAAGATGCATTGATAGCCAATCAGATCAGCGAACACCAGATACGGCACATAAAATGGCTGGAGCAATATGTGCAAAGTGCCAGAAAAGTACGGAAGTTTGAGCTTAAAATGCGTCGCCCCGAGCTGCTTTTCAACGAAGAAGGTCTGACGGAATTTTTTGAAAAAAATCTGCCGGAAAGATTTTACAGTATTCAGGAAATAAAAGAACATTGGAAGCGTTTTCACAAAAACTTTTTTGTGCCGGAAGAACTGCTCTTTTCGCCGGAAGAACTGTCCGGCGATCCCGAAACGGATTATCCGGATGAATTGACCTTCTGCAATGTAAAATTTCCGCTCGAATACACCTTTGCCCCCGGCGAAGAACGCGACGGCATGACCTTGATTGCCGATCAGGAAAGCGTAAAACTTCTGCCCGTCTATGCACTGGATGCCCTCGTGCCGGGTTTTCTGGGCGAAAAACTGGAGTTTTACCTCAAAAGCCTGCCCCGCAGTGACCGGCAGAAAATTGCCCCTCTGCACGGATTTATTCAGGAATTCTGCCGGAATTGGAAGTCGGGCAGGATCTTCAACGATCAGCCTTTAGCCGATGCACTTGCTGATGAATTGAGCAAACACGCAGTAGTGGTCAACAGCAATGCGTTCGACGATGTGCCGTTGCCCGAATACCTTAAAATGAAACTGCTGATATTAAATGAAGAAGGCGAAGAAGCTGAATATCTCTACGAAGTTCCCGCCCCTGAACGCAGCACCTCCAAATTAAGTGCAGTTCTGCCGGGAGCCAAAGACTTTTACGCCGAAGCGGGCAAAGGTTTTCCGATGGTGCCGGCACTGCCGGAATTTGCCAATGTCGGCAGTAAATCCAACGAAAAAGCCTACCCGGCACTCTTTGCAGACGATGAAGGCAATGTGGGCTGTGCCTGTTATCTGAAAGCGGCAGAAGCATATTTCCGGCACGATCAGGGTTTGTGTGCATTGATGCGTCAGCAGTTGCCGGGATTGTTCACCGCCATCCGCAGAGATTTCAAGCTCGCCAACGAACTTGAAAAACGCTATTTCAAAGTCAGCAGTGAACACATGCAGTTCAACTGGAAAGATGATCTCTTAAACAGTGCCATACTTAAAGCTCTGGGCAGTGAAGACCGCCGGTGGCAGCTCCGCAGTAAAGCGGCATGCGACAGTGCCAGAGAAGCCGCCCGGGGGCGTTTTGCCGCCACGGGAGAGGAACTTTTTGCCACGCTGAAAGATAATTTTGAAAGTGCCGGCAAAGTGCGGTCGCTTTTGAAGAAACTGCCATCCAACTCATTGACCGCCAGCGATATAGAGTGTGAACTTGATTTTTATTTCCGGCCCGGATTTTTGCGGTACAGTTTCTGGCACGAGCGTTACAAACGCTATCTGCGCGGTTTGGAACTGCGTTTACAGCGGGCAATAGCCAATCCCCAACAGGATGAAAACAAACTTGCACCGCTGGAAGATTATGTGGAACGCATGGATCTGGCACTGAACAACATTCCGGAACTGGCATTAGCTCCGATGCTCTGCGAATTTGTGCTTTTCATGCAGGAATTGCGGCTCTCAATATTTGCTCCGGAGGTGCGTCCGCTGGAAAAAGTTTCGCTGGAAAAACTGAAACAGAAATGGAACGATTTGAGAGTATAAGAGTGAGAGAAGGGGCTGTCGTAAGACGAAAAAGGCGGCACCAGCCGCCCACACACACTACTGCCCGCTCGCCACGCCGCAGTGCAACGGAGGCGGGCAAATGCGGAAAAAGGCGGCAAGGAAATTTTCTCCCAAACCTTCCCAAAATTTCTCAAAACCTCCCATACTCTCTCATAAAAAGCCGCCATCTATCCTACTGCCCGCTTATGCGGAGAATGCAACACACCCCATCGCCATAAAAAAACAGCCGGAGGTTTTACTTTCCGGCTGTTTTTTGTATTCAGAAAAAGCTGTTACTTGAGGGGCTTTTTCGGAAGCGGATTCTGCTTGTGGGCTTCTTCCATGATGTAAACCTGACGGCGTACCTGATCGTGAGTGATTTCAGGAGCTTTGCCTTCGGTGACTACGGCGTAGAAGTCTTTGTAAAGCAGATGTACGATTTCGGAGAAACCGGTGGCGTTGCTGTTGGCATTGGCACATTCCCAGGTCATTTCAGTCCACTTGAGCTGTTCGCCGCAATACTGACGGTCTTTGCTCCAGGGCTTCCAGAATTCCTGTTTGGGGGCTTCTTCGGGGTTGAAATACTTCCACTGGATCTTGTTGGCATCGGCGATCAAACCGCCGTAAGTACCGGAAATATTATACATATTGCCGATTTTGTATGCCTGCAGACTGCTGATGTCAATATCAATGGTCGGATTGTTCGGGCCGGTCAGACGGACGAGAGCCATGTTTTCTGCGTCGCCGCCGAGATCCCAGTGTTCGGAAGCGAACACGGCGTTCACGGTCGGATATTCTTCACCGAACAGCACGACCGCCTGGTCAACCGGGTGCGGACCGGTGTTGAACAAGTTACCGGCTTTCTGATCCTGACGGGTCTGCCAGTCCCAACGGCGGCCGAAACCGCTCCAGTTGGAACGGATGTAAACGATCTTGCCCAGTACGCCGGAGGCGAGGATCTCGCGGATCTTGGTGAACATGGGGTAGAAACGGCTGTTCTGGAAGGGGTAGAGCAATACGCCGGTTTCTTTGGCAGTTTCCACGAGCATATCAAATTCTTCGACCGTGGTAGCTGTGGGTTTTTCGGTAACAAGATATTTGATCTTGCCGGACTTCATGGCAGCCATGCTGGTTTCCACATGGAAAGCACTGGGGGTGGCGTTGACAAACAGATCAACGGCAGGACCCTTGTCCAGCAGTTCCTGATAGTTGCAATACGCTTCGCAACCGAGTTCGTCGATCGCCTGCTGACGGCGTTCCGGCAGTTCGTCGGCAACTGCAACGATCTTGAAGTTGCTGTTGGTACGCAGGTATTTGGTATGGATACCCCAGCCGCTGCGGCCCTGTCCGGCAATCGCCACTGTAATTACTTTACCCATTTTTCTTCTCCTTTTATTTGAAGTGTTAAGGGTTGGTTGATGTTTTTTTATGTATCGCCCTGACACCGCTGCGGAAAAATCAAAGTGTGGCGTTCACCGCCGAGTTTGCCTTCCAGCAAACTTTCCAGCTCTGAAACTGCTCCGTCAAACAATGCAGAGTTGTCCTGTATAAAACTTGTTACTTTCACTCCCCAGCAGCTTGCAGGAAGATCATTGTCAAAATCGCTGTAAAAAATATCTTTGCCCCACTTCAGGTTGTGCATCCGGGCAAACCACATAACTGCTCCGGTATTGCTCATGCTTGTAGAGATCAGCAGCAGGGGTTTGCCGCTGTCGATTTCCAACGCCTCAAGCCGGGCAAGTTTTTCTTCAAAATTATCAGGCATCTGCCAGACTTCGTAAAACCGCTGTGCCGTGCGGCAGGCGTCAATAAATCCGGCTTCCCGATAGCTGGTGGGATCGGATACCTCATTGGTCTGCAATAAATAGACCTGACTTGTCGGCAGATGATCCAACCGCTCGCGGGTTATTTCGTAATACGCTCCCCGGTGATCGGTGGAAACACACACCTCGCCGGGTAATGTACGGTTGATTATCACCTGCGGCACCTCGTTATGCAGAAACGCTATTGCCGGATGCATATTTCTGCCGGGCCGCACCCAGATCACGCCGTCAAAGTCCAGGAGCTGCTGCCAGTCGGACTTTTGCTGCAAATTCTTTCCGGATATGGACTTGACCTCCCACGCATCGGGCAGTTTATACTCTATCTTATGAGAATTCACCAACGCCACATGATAAGGGTGGTGCAGTTCATCCTTGACAAATGTTCCCGACCCGTGCCGCGAAATCACCAGATCACGCCGCCGCAATTCACCGATGCAGCGGTCGATGGTTGCCCGTGCAACCGAAAATTCCGCCATAAGCTCCACGCGGGGCGGAAGTGCCGAGCCGGGCGTGTAGATACCGCCCCGGATACGGTTTTCCAGCTCCGAGGTTATCTTGCGGTAACGGGTATCATTCATTGCCATTTTCAGGAAAATCCTTTAAGTTCATCAGGCTTCTTAATGTAAATATAATATGCCTATGCAACTTTTGCAAACATTTTTTCACAAATTTTTTTATAAATATTCAAAATGGAGTGATTTATTGGCCGGGAGCTGTACCTCCGGCTGATGACTGGCTGCGGTTTTCCTTTCTTTTAAGAGTTATTATTTCCGAAAAAGCAAAAGCACTGACTTTCTGCACGGTATAGTTTTCAGGTAGCGGCAGTTCCCCATGAGGCAGATCGGCTATGAAAACATGAATAAAATCTGCAGATTTCAATTTTTCAGGAAATTTTTTCAGATCAAAAAGCTGTATATCCTTAAACTCCGGAGCATAAAGCAGAATTGACAGGTGGGAAATGCCTTTGGCAACTAAAACCAGATCACCTTTCTGATAGCGGCTCAACAGTTCTTTGACCGCAGATTTCGGTGCCCCGAAAGGTATTACAGCAGTACAACAATTCAAAAATGCCGATAAAATAACCGGGATCACCCAATATAAAGCCTTCTTCCGCTCCAGACTTCCGCAAAAAATAAGAATTGCCAGCGGTATGGTAAAAAGAATAAGTCTGCCTTTGGCAAATGGCATACCGGACGCCACTGAATACTGATGAAGAGCTGAAGCTATATACAGCAGTAATAAAATCACCCCGCCGGCAATAACGGGCAGATGATGCTTGTTCCAGATTTTTCTTATTCCGATACACATTCCGATAAAGGGAAAAATAATCAATATGCTGTATCGCCAAGCCAGTCCCCACGGAGCGATAAACAGCGAAGTCAGACTGTGATAATACCACTTGATATTTTCCCATGAATCGGGCAAAGGGGCAAAACCTTTGATGTGGTGTTCATGCACATACATATCCGATGGCATCATCATTTTTGTATAAGCGGCGATTCCCAATACGACCGCAAACCAGCACACTGCAATCATCCAAAAAGATTTATGTTTGTTATTGCACAGATAATGTACAAGCAAAGCAAAACCAACTGACGGCAGTACAAAAAACATCGCGTGCGAGAAAAACGGAGCAAAGATCCCCAGTACCAGCAGGCGTTTCCATGCTTTTTCTTCATCTTTTGTGTAATCAACTGCGGCAGATACAACAGCTATGGTAAAGAAAAAATCACAACAATACTGCTTGAACTCGCCGGCATATACCCATACGCCCGGATTAAGTACAAACAGCCACATCGCCGCGGCACAAGCCCACGGCGGCAGCAATTTGGCAGTGAATTTCCGGTACTCCAATAAAGCCGCCAGCGAAAATAACAGTGCCGGAAAGGTCAAAGTCCATTTGTTAAAACCCAGAATTTCACCAATCAGTTTGCTGATAAAAAGAAATGCCGGGGGAGCTGATTGCGAATATGGGTTATGGAATCCCGGCAAAAATAATTCTTTCCAGCTGTAATATTTCAGATAAACCGCCAGAGCCAGAGTGTCATTCCAGAAGAAACGGCGGCAATAGCTGTCTATCTGCAAAATAAACCCGCTGGCGATTGCACATATTATAAGGCTTTGCACCAGAGATATTTTCTTTTTCAGCAGAAACAGCCACAAGTTCAATACCCCAACCGCCGCCAATGCCATTCGTCCGAAAAATAAAAATTGATCGTGGTAATATATCCTGGCATCCCAGCCTTTTTTGCAAACCAGCGAAGTTAGTTCTCCGGCAAAAACAGAAAACAGGATGCCGCAACAAATCAAAATAATATTTACTGCAATAAAAGTACAATAAAATTTTTTTCCGGACAGCGATGCAGAAATATCGCAACCGGGCGAATCACCAAATAAGTTTGCTTTTTCCATATCCATACAAATAATGCTCCAACAGCAGACACTTCACAACAAAATTTTACAATTTTTGAGTTTTGCCAAGTACAAAATTGCAATCGCCCAAGTTCATCAGGCTGCCTGCCGCGAATATAACATGAATCAACAACCGTTGCAAATATTTTTTCACAATTTTTTTTATAAATATGCTTTATTCTGCTTGAAAAAAACCTTTTGAGCTGTTATTGTTAGTAACAAAAGCCAAAAACAGATAATTAAGGAGCAGAAAATGGTTGAACTTAAACAGGTGGATTTTTACGGTTTTAAAAATGCGTTGGAACTTAACAACGGAATCGTCAAACTTATTGTTACGACCGATATTGGTCCGCGGATTCTTTTTTACGGCTACACAAACGGACAGAATTTCCTCAAAGTTTTTGAAAATGAATCCGCCCCCATCCGCGACGGCGAATGGCACAATTACGGCGGCCACCGGCTGTGGTACGCTCCGGAAGCGGCACACCGCACCTATTACCCCGACAACGACCCGGTGGAATGGGATTTCAGCAATGGCGATTTGACATTGCTCTGCCCGGATGAAAAATCCCGCGGGATCGGCAAAAAGATCGTCATCACCATGAGCGGCGATACCACAGAAGTTACAGTAAAACACACCCTGAAAAATATCGGGTTGTGGCCGATAGAAGCCTCGATCTGGTGCCTGACGGTCATGGCACCCGGTGGGGTCTTGAAAATTCAGCAGCCGAAGTTCATCAATCACGGCAGCGGCCCGGATGAAACTTTTGATCCGGCCCGCAATATAGTTATCTGGCCCTATACGCCGATGAACGATCCTCGTCTGGTCTGGGGCGACAAATTCTTTGAGATGCACCAGAACGACGCTTATCCCGGTAAGCTCAAAGTTGGAATGTTCAATGAATACGGCAAAGCATATTACGAACTCAACGGCGAAACGTTCTGTAAAGAATTTCCGAACGAAAGAGACGCTGTTTATCCGGATATGAACTGCAACTGCGAATTTTTCACCATGCCGGGCTTTCTGGAATGTGAATCACTTTCCCCAATGCTGAAGATCAAAGAGAACGAAGAAGCCACCCACACAGAAATCTGGAGCCTGACCAGATAATCAAAACAACAAACAGCACGCGGCAAACGAAGCAAGCCGGGTAAAACGAAAGCACCAAGCGAAGCAAGGTGCAAACCCGGCAAGCAAAGCAAGCCGTCCCGGCACCTGCCGGGTGTCTATTCCTGTAAGATGTAAGCACCAAGCAAAGCGAGGTGCGAACTCGGCGAGCAAAGTAAGCCGTCCCGGCACAAGCCGGGTGTCTATCCTGAAAAAACGCGAGCACCAAGCGAAGCAAGGTGCGAACCCGGCGAGCAAAGCAAGCCGTCCCGGCACCTGCCGGGGGGCTATCCTGAAAAAACGCGAGCACCAAGCGAAGCAAGGTGCGAACTCGGCGAGCAAAGCAAGCCGTCCCGGCACCTGCCGGGTGTCTATCCTGAAAAAACGCGAGCACCAAGCAAAGCGAGGTGCAAACCCGGCAAGCAAGGCAAGCCGTCCCGGCACCTGCCGGGTGTCTATTCCTGAAAAAACGCGAGCACCAAGCGAAGCAAGGTGCAAACCCGGCAAGCAAGGCAAGCCGTCCCGGCACCTGCCGGGTGTCTATTCCTGAAAAAACGCGAGCACCAAGCGAAGCAAGGTGCGAACTCGGCGAGCAAAGCAAGCCGTCCCGGCACCTGCCGGGTGTCTATCCCCCAGCAAAATCGCAAGCGGCGAGCGAAGCAAGCCGCAAGCCCCCGTCCGCCAGCCGACAATTTTTGCGAAATAGCGTGAGCACAGGTCGTGTTTTACAAGGAGCGAACAAGGGAGTGTACCCCCGTACACGACCGCAGTGAGTGACGCCGTAAGGCACGAGATGTGCCACGATATGAAGCAAAAAAAATGGAGGCGTGGATCGGAGTCGGACCGATTTAGGCGATTTTGCAGACCGCTGCCTAACCGTTTGGCTACCACGCCTCGTTAAGAGAACTGTTCTATACTATACTGCACTTTTTATAAAAAACAACTTTTTTATATATTTTTTTCAAAAAAATCCCATAATTTTGTAAAAATAGTGTTTGGGAATATTGTTTGAGCAGAAATTTTCTTAAAAACGCTTCACCAATTTTTGCCAAATCCCTGATTTTATGTTCAAGTTTATTTGAAGTTAAACTCCCTCGGTTTAGATTAAATGCAGGAATAAGCAAAAGTTATAAGATGACTGAAAAAAATTTTAAATCTCTAACATTCCGCAGATTGCGGATTGCAAATCAGAGTGATAAATGCTATATTATTCGGTTGAATGAAATTATAAAAGGGGACCTCCGATGGAAGATATTGACAAAACAATACCGCCGCAGCGTGAAAATGTTTTTCCTGCGGCAGATGATGTAACAATGCCCGGTAAACGCGACCGCAAACCGGATGGGCGT
>SUVS01000029.1 GCA_015061885.1 Lentisphaerota bacterium | reverse complement strand
GGTTCGGCTTCAGCTTCAGGTTTTTCTTCCTTTACCGGAGCTGGTGCGGGAGCCGGTTTCGGTGCCGCCGGCTTCGGCTTGTTGAGCTTGATGCCGCCAGCCGCCGGACTCCCGCCCTGCGTGGCAGGGGCAACCGAACCGGGCATGACCGGCTTGGGAGCAGGCCGCTGAAGTTTTACAGTGTCATCAACATTGCCGGCTTTGAATTGAGCCGGTGCAGGCTCGACCTTCTTTGCCGCACGGGTCTGGGTGTCATCGGCAGGAGCCGCGATCTGAATCGTACTGGGGGCATCTTCCACCGGACGCACCGGCGATTGGGTTGCCGGTGCAACACCGGGAACCTGTATGGTTTTGGGGACATCATCCACCGGATGTACCGGCGATTGGGTTGCCGGTGCAACGCCGGCAAGCTGAACGGTTGCCGGCCCGGATGCCGCCGGGGCAACTGTCGGAGCCAGACCGGGAACCTTGACTGTCTGACGGGCTCCGGCCAGATTGATCGCCTGCGGTGCGGGCTGTGCCGCTATGGCAGAAATCTTGGAGGCTTTACGGGTTTGGGTATCATCAGCCGCAGACGGTGCAGTTTCTGTCATGGCAACAACATCCTGGGTGTCAAGTGCTTCCAGTTTCTGCGTGCGGCGGGTTACTGTGCTTGCCGCCGGAGCCGGAGCTTTTACTGCTGGAGCGGGAGCCGGGGCAGCAGCAGGGGCCGGTGCAGGAGTTGCCTGCGGTTTGCTCAAATCCATAGTTTTGATTGAAGGCCCTGCCGCCAGCGAGGCAAGTTTGACCGTACGTTTGGTAGTGGTATCGCCGGATGCCGCCGGAGCCGGAGCTGCTGCCGGAGCCGTTGTTACCGCCGGTTTGACGGGAGCCATACCGGCAAGGCCCTGCAATTTTACCGTCCGCCCGGTCATTGTATTGACCGGACTTTTATCCTGCGATGTGTTCAAATCTATTTGCGGAGCCTGTTTGCCCGGAGCATCCGGACTGATCTTCGCCGTAACCCTGGTCTTGGTATCTTCAACTTCGGGAAGATTGTTCTGATCTGCCATAAAACCACCCTGATTTTTGTTTCTATAATTAAAAATTTGCAATCCAAAAACAATATTACATTCTTGAATATAACCCGGCAAATGCAAAATGTCAACTTTCAAAGCACTGTAATATTGACGATTTTACGCTTTTTTTAGAAATTATACACAAAAATCTCTCTTTTATACTTCGCCGCCAAGAGTTTGAATTTTGGCGGCTACATCCTTGAATCTGCCGTTATTGCGGTAAATTTCCTGAAACGCCGCAAGAGCTTCTTCATTTCTGCCCAGAGCTTCCAGCGAATTTGCCCGGTCGTACATAACAGTAAACTTGTGCCGGTCCATACGCACCATTTCAGACAGAGCATCTTCGCAGAATTTGATTGCTTCTTCAAATTTTCCCTGATCCATAAAACAGTGACCCAGCAATGCCAGACTTTGTGTACGCCGCTGGGGGCTTTTGGAGGCTTCGTTAAGTTCTGCAACTGCTTTATCATACTCTTGAGCATCAACATAGAGCGAACCCAGATCATAATGCAATGCCGCTTCTGCCGGATACGCCTGTGAACGGCGTTCCGCCCGTTCAATACGGAATTCAAGCAAAAACTTTTCCGCTTCTTCCAGATTACCGGCATACGCCGGGTCGGCTTGTGCTTTTTGACGCAAATCATCCACGATCAGATTGTACTTGGCAAGATATGTACGCTCGATCTGTTTATCCAGTGTGGGGTCAAGTGCCGGCAGATGTTCCGCAACCAGCTCCAGCAATTTGATAGCTTCGTCGTAGTTGCCTACCACAATATAAGCTTCGGCAAGTTTCTTACGCATTTCATCAGATTCGTTTTCGGCAAGCTCTTTGGTGTAAAGCGTTATCAGCTTGCGGGCATGGTCGGCATCACGCAAAGTACCTTCAGCCAGCTGAATGGTCAAAGCGTCATCTTTAACACTCTTGCCTTTGGTGGCCAGACTTTCTTTTTCCCACGCCGCTTTCTGCTGGGTCGCAAAAGCTGATGCTTCACGCAATTCGCTCATGATCTTCTTGTCTTTGGGATTCTTGCTGGCGAGGTACTGATAGACTTTCAATGCTTCCTGTGCCTGACCATCCTGACGGTAACACCCCGCGAGTTTACGCATTATCGGTATATTATCCGGCTGATAATCGTGCAATATCAGCAGTGCTTCAATGGCAATGTTTGCCGCATCGGCTTTGAGTGCAGCATCGGCAAGAGCCTGCAATACAGGCGGATTATTCAGATTCAACGCCAGAATTTTTTCGCACTCGCTGATTGCATCAATGGGGCTGGATGAGGTCAGCTTTTTGATTTTAGGCAGTGCCAGAAATCCCTGCAACTGCGACATGAACGGTGCCATACCGCCCAGTTTTTTGGTGAACTGTTTTTCGTATTCCCGCAGTTTGGTGCGTGCTTCGTTGAATGCCGGAACCCGCAGAACAGCTTCAAGCATACAACTTACTGCAAACTCCCAGTTTTCCTTGCGTTCAAAATCCACCGCACGGTTATAGAACTCCCGTATCCCGGGATGCACATCTTTAAGTGTTTTTTCTTTCATAATGCAAATCCATCCGGCAAATATCACTGTTGTTACTTTTGCCGGAACTCCTTAAATTATGTTAAAATTTTTATAAAAAACCACTGTACTGCCCTTGCCGAAAACCTTTCCATGAAATTAAGGACAGGTTTTATAAATACACCAACTTCAAAGATTTTTCAAGATTTTTCGGATAAAAAACAGGCATTTTTTAGTTTTTTTGTCCGGATAAAGACTCATTGCGAAAAAAAATTTGCCGAAACTGGTTGATCGTGTTATATTATTATTTCACTTTAACAAGCAGATAACGGGAGTTTGGTTTTTATGTTGTTGGGTATGAGTGATCCGTGGGTAACATTGGCGTATGTTGCCAATATTGCAGTAACACTGTTTTGTGTGATTTATGGAGTTATTAATTACAACTCCGGCGATGACTCCGGTGAGGTAAAGTAATATGAATATCATGCTTTTGTGTATTATTCTGCCGGTGTTTCTGGCAGCCGTGGCTTTTTTGAGTTACTGCGGCTACCGCACGACTAAAAGTTCCAGAGATTACCTCATCGGCGGCAGTTCGGTTCATCCGTTTGTGATGGCTATGAGCTACGGGGCGGCGTTTATCAGCACTTCGGCGATCGTGGGGTTCGGCGGTATGGCGGGGCTGTTCGGTCTGGGCTTGCTGTGGCTGCCGTTTATGAATATAGCTGTGGGGGTGTTGAGCGCTTTTCTTGTCTTCGGCAAAAGAACCCGCCGTATCGGGCAGAAACTCGATGCCAACACCTTTCCTGAATTTATCGGAAGGCGTTTTCAATCCCGCAATATCAAAGTGCTTATGGCGGCGATCATTGTTGTCTTCATGCCTATCTATTCAGGCGTGGTGCTGATCGGCGGAGCCAGATTTGTGGAACAGGCTCTGGGGATGAATTACAATATAGCGTTGCTGATTTTTGCTGTTGTTGTATCAATTTATGTGGGATTCGGTGGCATCAAGGGCGTTATGTATGTGGATGCCCTGCTTGGTGTTGTAATGGTTTTGGGGATGCTTTCACTGCTGGTGATGACTTATCACGAACTTGGCGGAGTGGTTTCTGCCCATCAGGCTCTTACTGATATGAAACATCTGGTTCCCGCCAATCTTGCCGCCATGGGGCACGAAGGCTGGACGGCGATGCCGCGTTGGAACTCGCAATGGTCGTGGACACTTATTTCCAGTCTGATCCTCGGTGTAGGTATCGGAGCTTTGGCCCAGCCGCAGCTGGCAGTGCGTTTTATGACCGTTAAAAGCGGCAAACAGATCAACCGTGCCATATTGGTCGGTTCGGCATTCATTCTCTGCACCGCCGGTATAGCTTATGTGGTGGGTGCATTGTCAAATGTCTGGTTCCTGCGGCACGAAGGTGTTATTGCCATAAGTGCCGCCAAAGGCAATGCCGATTTGATAATCCCCCGGTTCATTGATGCGGCAATGCCCAAAGCATTTGTCTATATATTCATGCTGACACTGCTTTCGGCGGCGATGTCCACTTTAAGTTCGCTGGTGCATGTAAACGGCAGTTCGCTGGGTTACGACCTCTGCCGAACTCTGCGGGGCGATAAAGGCGACAGCAAGGCAATCACCCGGCTGGGGATCGTTCTGGGTATCATTGCCAGTGTGGCGGCGGCATACATTTTCCCTGCCGGTATTGTGGCAAGGGGTACAGCTATTTTCTTCGGTGTTTGTGCCGCGGCATTTCTGCCCGCTTATTTCGCGGCGTTGTACTGGAAGCGTGCAACACTTGCCGGAGTCTGGGCAAGTATCATCACCGGGGCGGCAGTGAGTATTTTCGGACTTACATTCCTGCACCGCAGTGAATCGGCGGCATTGGGCATCTGCAAAAAACTTTTCGGCTGCAACGAACTTATCAGCACCTTCCCCATGCCGTTTGTTGATACATTGTGTTACGCGTTGCCTCTCTCGGCAGCGGCATTGGTGATCGTAAGCTATCTGACCAAACCGGTAAGCAAAGAACATATTGATAAATGTTTTGATTGATAAACAGGAGTAGAACTATGGCAGTAAAACAATTGCTCAGCGGCAACGAAGCCATCGCTTTGGCGGCTGTTGATGCCCGTGTTGCGTTCGGTGCCGGGTATCCCGGTACGCCTTCTTCAGAAATCCTTGACGAATTTGCCAAGCTCGGCGGCAAAGCCCAGTGGTCGCCCAACGAAAAGACCGCTCTGGAAAACGCCATCGGCGGAGCTTTCGGTCAGGTTCGCACTATGGCAACCATGAAACATGTGGGTTTGAATGTGGCGGCTGACCCGCTGTTCACGATCGCCTATTCGGGTACTCCCGGCGGATTGGTCATTATTTCTGCCGACGACCCCGGCATGGCATCCAGTCAGAACGAACAGGACAACCGCCGTTATGCCACCGCCGCCGGAGTACCGATGTTTGAACCCTCCGACTCGCAGGAAGCATACGATTTTCTCTTTAAGGCGTTTGAACTTTCAGAAAAATTCCATCAGCCGGTACTCTACCGCTTGACCACCCGCGTCTGCCACAGCAAAAGTCTGGTGGCACGGCGTGAAAAGCCCGTGGAAGTTGCTCCGGCAGCCTACACCAAAGATGTGAAAAGCAATGTGATGATCCCGGCTTACGCCCGCATTGCCCACAAAAATCTGCGTAAAAAACTTTCTGACATCGCCGCTTTGAGCGACAACAGCAATGAATACACCAAAGAGTTGGTCAAAGGCAGTGAACTGGGTATCATCACCTCCGGAATCAGCTATCACCATTGCCGGGAAGCCGCTCCCGAAGCAAGCATACTCAAACTTACTTTGAGCTATCCTTATCCGGCAGAAAAACTCAAGGCGTTTGCCGCTAAAGTCAAACGCTGTGTAGTTGTGGAAGAAGGCGATCCCATCCTTTACGAAACCTGTAAAGCCATGGGACTGGATGTGGAAGGCAAAGACGAAATGTACCGTTTCGGCGAACTTAATGTTGAACGCGTCCGCCGTATTCTTGCCAACGATACCTCTGCCGAACCGGTTCCTGCTCCGGGCAAACCGCCGCAGCTCTGTGCAGGCTGTCCGCACCGCAAGAGTTACGAAGCACTCAAGGCTCTCAACTGCATTGTTACCGGCGACATCGGCTGTTATACACTGGGTGTACTGCCGCCCTTTGAAGCGGTCGATACCTGCGTTTGCATGGGTGCAAGCATCACTACCGGTCTGGGTCTGCGTCGGGCATTGCCTGAAGCTGAAGCCCGCAGAGTGGTCAGCGTACTTGGCGACAGTACCTTCTGGCACACCGGCATCAACGGCATTGTGGATATGATCTACAACAAGCCCCCCACCGGCCATGTGGTCATGGTGCTGGATAACAGTATAACTGCCATGACCGGCTTGCAGGAACACCCCGGTACCGGCAGAAAGCTTGACCATACTCCGGCAGAAAAGAAGCTGGTCATTGAAGATACCGTCAAAGCTATGGGCGTGGATAATGTGGATATAATCGACCCGCTGACCGAACAGGATAAACTCCGGGAAGTTCTTGCCAAGCGTCTTGCCGGCAATGATACAACGGTTATCATTGCCCGCCGCCCCTGTATTCTCGGAGCGGTCAAAGCCAAGAGTTACGAAGAAACCAATAAAGCTGCGGAGAAGTGATCTATGAGCAACACTGTCAATATTATTGTAGCCGGTCTGGGCGGTCAGGGCGTTCTGAAAGCCTCCGATATTGTAGCCGAAGCGGTCTTTTCCGCCGGATTTGATGTTAAAAAGAGCGAAGTGCACGGTATGAGTCAGCGCGGCGGATCGGTTTCCAGCGAAGTGCGGTTCGGCGATGACGTTGCCAGTCCGATGATCCCTGCCGGTGAAAGCGATTTTCTGCTGGTGCTGGAAGATACGCAAATCGACGTCAACAAGCCCAAACTCAAAACCGGCGGCACCTTGATAACACTTGCTGATGTGGATGCCGATAAACTCGAAAACCCCAAAACGGTAAATATCGCCATGCTGGGTGTATTGAGTGCCAGTCTGCCGCAGGTGCCGGAAGAGTGCTGGATCGAAGCATTGAAAAAGTTCCTGCCGGAAAAACACCACGCCGTGAACCTCACAGCGTTTGCACTGGGCAGAAACAAATAACTGTCAAGCTATATACAGCAAAAGCCGTTGCAGAAAAATGCAGCGGCTTTTTTCGTTATTCATCAGGTCGATTTTACAACTGTTCAAGCAATTCAATAAGATGCGTCAAAGCCCGGTTTACTGCGGCGGAACGCACTTCACTGCGGTTGCCGGAAAAGTGATTTGTTTCGGTAAAAACTTTGCCGTTTATGTAATAGCCCATGCAGACAGTGCCGACCGGTTTGCCGGGAACCGCCCCCGTGGGGCCTGCTATGCCGGTTGTGGAAACTGCCGCCTGACAATTCATAGCCCCGGCAACGCCTTCTGCCATAGCCCCGGCACATTCTTCGCTGACTGCCCCCGCAGTTGCCAGCACATCGGCGGGCACTTTCAGCAGATTTTCCTTGACTTCATTGGCATAGCTGGTGATGCTTCCGGCGTAAACCTGCGATATACCCGGTATATCGGTTATTGCCGCACTGACCAGCCCGCCGGTACAGGATTCGGCAACCGCCAGACGCCAGTTTTTTTCATTCAGCAGACTCAAAAGTTCTTCATACATAATTACAACACCTTTTTGAGCTGTTTAACGAGTTTGCCGAACTCTTTAAGGGCATCGTCCACCACCGGGTAATTGATAAAATCGACTCCGGCGGTACGGAGAATATCAAGCACATTCCGGCTGTCGCCGGCCTTCAGGAAGCCGTAATATTTTTCTTTGAGCGACTCATCGCCGGAGAGGATGTTGGCGGCAAATTTCATAGCTGCCGAAAGCCCGGTGGCGTATTTGAACACATAAAAGTTGTAGTAAAAATGCGGTATCCGTGCCCATTCGTACTTGATAAGCTCATCGGCTTTGACTGCTCCGCCGTAGTATCTGGCGTTGAGTTCGTAATAATTTTTGCACAGCAGATCGGCAGTCAGCGGCACATCTTTTTCCCGGAGTTCGTGAATATCCAGCTCAAACTCCGCAAACATGGTCTGGCGGTAGATGCATGCACGAACTTCGTCGATCAGATGCACCAGCAGTGTGGACTGCATTGCCGGGTCGTCGGCATACTTTTTCATCAGATAATCGTGCAGAAGGAGTTCGTTGGTCGTGGAGGCGATTTCGGCGGCAAAAATCGGGTAGCTTGCGTAATGATATTCCTGATGTTTGTGCGAAAAATAACTGTGCATACTGTGTCCGAGTTCGTGAGCCAGCGTAAAGACATCGTTCAATGTGCCGTTGAAGTTTAAAAGCAGATACGGTACGGTATCATAACAGCCGCTGGAGTAAGCTCCGGAGCGTTTTCTCCGGCACTCCATAACATCGACCCAGCGTTCATCGAATGCCCGCTTGACCACGCTTACATACTCTTCGCCCATAACGGCAAAGGCTTCCAGCACCATTTTTTGAGCTTCCTGATAAGTGTAGATGTGTTCATCACGCTTTACGAGCGGGGTGTAAAGGTCGTACATATCCAGTTTTTTGAGCTTGAGCTTTTTCCGGCGGAACTTGAGGTATTCGGTCAGTTCCGGTATATGGCGGTGTACGCTTGCGATCAGATTTCTGTACAGTTCCTGCGGCAGTTCGTCGGCAAACAATGCTTTATCCAACGCACTTGTGTAGTTGCGTAATCTGGCGGAAACGACATGTTTTTTGACCGTGGCATCCATGGTGGAGGCACAGCTGTTGACAATGCTCCGGTAACTGCCGAACATGGCTTTGAACGCACGCTTGCGGACTTTGCGGTCAGGACTTTCCAGAAACTTTATGTAATTGCCGCTGGTAAGTTCGACTTTGTCCTTATTTTCCCGTCTGACTGCCGGGAACCGCAGATCGGCATCGGTCAGACTTTCGTAAATATCTTCAGGCGAGGAAAGCACATCAGACAACGCCCCCAAGATCCGTTCTTCTTTTTCGCTTAAAGTATGCTTTTTCGCCCGCAGGAGTTCTTCGATGGAGGGCTTGTAGAACTCCAGAACTTTTTCGTTGAGCATAGCGGAGATTTTTTCATCATCTATCGCCAGCAGTTCCGGCTCGAACCACGCACATGCCGCCGAAATCGCCGCCGCTTTGCCGGAAGCACGGTTCTCCAGCGACTTGGCAAGCGGTTCGGCGGTATCTTCGTCGTGTTTCAAATGGGCGTAGGTGTAGAGTTTTTCAAGTTTGCGTTCCATGTTGTCCAACGCGGCAATGGCATCGTTCAGCACGGCGGCACTCCCGGAAAGTCTGCCCTGGTAGGCGTTGAAGATGTTCACCAGTTCATCCAGAGCGGCAAAATCTTTTTCCCACTCGTCAGTATTCTGATAGATCAAAGTCAGATCCCAGGTCAGTTCCACGGGTATATCTTTGCGTAACTGCAACTCTTTTTTGCTCATAACAGCTCCTTTATCTTAAAAAATCTGCTTTTTGGTAATATAACATGCCAAACGGATATTGCAATAATAAAAAATTGTGTTAAGTTATAGATAAGTTTATTTAAACGCTCTGTTCCCAATATCGGTTGATATTATATAGCGAGCCAACAGCAACAAGGGCGGTCAGCCCCGCGAACGCATGGGAGGGCAGTTTGCAGGATAAATTCCTGCAAACCGAGCGGCAAAATGCCGCGAAGCCGACCGGAGTTGAGCGAAGCCATCCGGCGTTTGAGGACGATTTTGAGCTTGCTCAAAATCGCTTAAGGGGGCGGCAGCCCCCGCCGTTAATTAAAAGTTGTGAGGAACTACGCTGGATGTCGCAGCCCAATGAGCAAAGGGGATCCAAGGGGAGAATGCCAATCTCCCCTTGGGATATGTCCTGACGAAGCATAAAAATTTATGCTTCATCGGGACGGGTTGTGTGCGAGCCGAATAAATTAAGTTTATCAACCAATACTGGGAGCAAAGAATATTTGTAAAGAAAGGACATTATCTATGGACAAAAAGTTTTATACCACTACTCCCATTTACTATGTAAATGATAAACCGCATATCGGACACGCTTACACTACTATTCTGGCTGATGTGCTTTCGCGTTTTCACCGTTCCGCCGGCGATGCGACTTTCTTCCTGACCGGTACCGATGAACACGGTCAGAAAGTCCAGAAAGCCGCCGAAAAAAACAACCTTGACTGCAAACAGCATTGCGACGAAACCGTGGTGCGTTTTCAGGAACTCTGGAAGATACTCGGCATTACCAACGACCGCTTTATCCGCACCACCGATGATTATCACAAAACCGTAGTGCAGAAAGTTTTGCAGAATCTCTACGACCGCGATCTCATCTACCGTGCCGAATACACCGGCTGGTACTGCGTGGGCTGTGAACGCTTTTTCACCGAAAAAGACCTCGTGGAAGGCAAATGTCCCGACTGCGGCAGAGAAGTCAGCGAAATCGTGGAAAGCAACTACTTTTTCCGCATGAGCAAATATCAGGACTGGCTGATCGAATATATCGAAACGCATCCGGATTTTATTCTGCCGAAATTCCGTGCCAACGAAACGCTGGGCTTCTTACGCCGCGAACTTGAAGACCTTTGTATATCACGCCCCAAATCGCGTCTGGCATGGGGGATCGAACTGCCGTTCGATAAGGATTATGTCTGCTATGTGTGGTTCGATGCACTTTTGAACTACCTCTCCGGCGTGGGCTATCTGCAAAACGATGAAGAATTTGCCAAATGGTGGCCGGCAAGCTGTCAGCTTATCGGCAAAGATATTCTCACTACTCACACTGTCTATTGGACGACCATGCTCAAAGCCATGGATCTGCCGCTGCCCAAAACCATCTTTGCTCACGGCTGGTGGCTCACCGGCAAGACCAAGATGAGCAAATCGCTCGGCAATGTGGTCAATCCCATGGATATGATCGAGCGTTGCGGCGTGGATGCTTTCCGTTACTATCTGATGGCGGAAATGAGCCCCGGCAACGATGCAAGTTTTACTGAAGAAAGTTTCATCAACCGCTACAATACCGACCTTGCCAACGACCTCGGCAACCTTGCCAGCCGCGTTTTGAAAATGGCATTGCGTAACTGCAATGGCACGATCCCGGCTCCGCACGAAATGCTTGCGGAAGATAACGAACTCCTTGCCGCCGCCGACAAAGCGTTGGAAGTTATGGAAAAGAGCCTGAATAGCCTCGCTTTGGATGCCGGTATTTCGGCAGTCATGGATGTGGTGCGTCTTGGCAACAAATACTTTGAAGCCGCCGCCCCGTGGACACTGGCTAAAACCGGCAATATCGAAAGGTTGGAAACCGTGGTCTATACCGCCGCCGAAGCCATGCGTCGCGTGGCAGTATTGCTCGACCCGGTGATGCCCAACAAGATGAAAGAACTGCGCGATATGCTCGGTATGAACCCGGAACTTCCCGCCACGCTGGAATCTCTGCATGACAAAAAGAATATTCTTTCCGGCTCAACGGTGCTTGACCGCGGTGGTCTTTTTATGCGTATTCAAGTGGAAGAACCCGCCGCGGCATGTCAGAAGCCCGCCAAAGAAAAGAAAGAAGCCAAAGCCGCCAATGTGGTTGCCGCCGAAGAATTGGTGGAAATAACTGATTTTGCCAAAATCAAGCTCAAGACCGCCAAAGTTCTGACCGCCGAAAGAGTGGAAGGAGCCGATAAACTCCTGAAACTTTCCATCGAAGTCGGTAACGAAACGCGTCCGCTGGTCGCCGGTGTTGCTCAATATTACACACCCGAAGAGATGGTCGGCAAAACCATTGTGATCGTTGCCAACCTCAAACCCGCCGTGATCCGCGGAGTGGAATCCGCCGGTATGCTTTTAGCGGCAAAAAGCGGCAAAAAACTCTCGCTGGTAACGGTGGAAGGCGATATACCAAGCGGTGCAAACATCGGCTGAAAATCAATTTGAGTGCAGAAAGGATTGCTTTTATGAAAATACATATCTTGGGGGCTCTTTCCGGAACTGAACCGATGCCCGGCCGCAACCATACATCGTGGGCGTTGGAGCTGGATAACGGCAATATTTATCTTTTTGATGCCGGGGAAAACTGTTCGCGTACAGCGTATTTGGCACAGATGGATCTTTTGCAGATCAAGGCGATCTTTATATCGCATCCGCATTACGACCATTTGGGCGGCTTGCTCAATGTTTTTTCCACCATGCTGAAAATGCGGGCTCTTTACAAGGATAAAGAACCGCGTGAGCTGGATATTTTTATGCCGACGCCGGAGTTGTGGGATACCTTTGACGCCTTTGCCCGGGCTGTCGGCTGTTACCCGTATTGCACCGAAATCAACGGGCAGATACTTTCGGACGGCGGTTTTTTCAAAAACGACGATATTATGGTCGAATTCCGGGGCAACGAACACATTGCCAAAGCTGAAAACGGCGATTTTCAGTCGTTTTCGTTCCGTATAAGTGCGGAAGATAAAGTGATCGTCTATTCCGGCGATGTCCGTACTCCCGACGAATTTGCCGACTGGAGCAAATCCTGCGATGCTGTTTTAATGGAAAGCGGTCATCACCACCCGTGGGAAGTCTGTGCCAGGTGGAAAGAAAACAACTGCAATATCAGCAAGGTCATCTTTATGCACCACGGCAGAGATTACGTCAATCAGCCCACCCAGACCGCAGTGGCGACCCGCCGGGTCTGGGGCAAAGAAGTGATCTTTGCCGAAGATGATATGCTTATTGAAGTGTAAATACGACTGCTCAAAGTACAGACTTGTTTTGCGGAAACACTGCCCCCCGGCATGATCTTATTTGTTATATCGTTTTATAAAAGCACGGTGTAACTCTTTATCCTGATATTTATCGGGAGTACCGGGCAGCAGTTCTTCTGCGGTGTAGTTGCTCAATATCTTGAGGATATTGACTTGAACATTATCTTCGTTGACGGTGAAAAGTATTTTCCATGTCCGGTAATGGATCACCCATAAGTTGTTCTCGCCGTCAAACTTCAGGCGTTTGCGGCTTTTATCCAACGGGCGGTGCTGAAGCTGAACCTGACAGAAATTGGCTATATCCAATGCTCCGTTTTCGCAGATAAAGCGGCTTTCTCCGGCGGCTTGCGGCGAAAACTCAACATTGTATAAACGCTTTTCCACCCGGTCACGCCAGCCGGCTTGGGCTTGCGGAAAGGCATCCACTTCCGGTATATAGGGTTTCACATCCAGAACCGCAGTGCCGTCCAGCAGATCACATGCCCCGATAAGCAAGCCGTCTTTACGGATTTCCAGTAATTCCACTGCACTTATACCTATGGGGTTGGGGCGGTAAGGCGAACGGGTGGCAAATACGCTGTAATGATCTTTTTCGGCAGGAACCGGCACCCGCACATGACTGTGCCATGAACTGTGTTTATTCTGATCAAATATCCAAATCAGCCAGATGCGGTCAAACCCGGTCAGGTCTTCGGCACAGTTCCGGTACACCGGATCACTCCATTCCAACAAGGCATTCCCGGCGGCAAACACCGCCTGCCGTGGTGCATCATAGTGATAATGCTGATGATTCCGGATATGCCCTATTGCCTGAAAAGTGAAACTTTTTCCGCCGTTGCAATCACACTGAATGTTCATTGGGCAGAATCAGTATTGCTTTTTACAATCACTTCGTCGGCATTCTGACCGTCGATCACCTGACCGTTGTCTGCGAGATTGCGTTCGTCACTGGCGAGCGACTTGAACAATCTGCCGATGTCGCGGAAACCGGCAATCAGGAACCAGACCGTAGTAAAGATACCCAGCACAAATGAGAGCATCACATAGTATTTCCACATTTTCAGCCAGGTGACCGGTTGCCAGTCAAAGACAAAATTACCGACCGTTCCGGTGACAAACACCCCCGTCCAGATCAAAGTCCACACTATCGAGGCAAAGAAAAGTATGCGGTCAAATACGGTAAATTCGTTGGTCAGTCCCAAGATACGCCAGATACGGCCGGCGTTCCATTTTTCGGTATGCTCGCCGGTGGTGTCATATTCGCCGCGATGTAGCATCCGGTTGAGGTTGAACTCTTTCAAACCATGAATTTTGCGGTCGATCCACGATATGATAAAGTAGCTGAAAAATCCCAGCACACTGACGGAAAACGCCAATATCTGACCGTTCAGCGGGAAGCGTTCTTTATTTGCCAGCAGCCATTCGCGGCAGCCGGAGCCGCACCATTCAGCCAATGCCGGAGCCAGCACCGGCCATATTTGCTGAAGAACTATACTCAAGATCGCCAGCCCCGAACCGAGGATCATCGCCACCCACGCCCCCAGCGTGGAACCGCTTTTGCTGTAAAGTCCGCCGATGATGACTGCCCCTGCCCCGCCGGTGAAGATCGCCCCGGTGATCTGGAAAAAGAGCAATATGTATTCGGTCTGCTTGAAAAGCCAGCTGAAGAAAAACGCAAATATCCCGACAAAGATGATCGAACCGCGCAACAGCCGGAGATGCTGTTTTTCAGTAAAAGGTTTTTTGCGGAAAGGCAATATCACATCCTGCACAAAGATCGAGCCCCAGCTGTGCATATATGTATCGTCAGTGGAAAGCATTGCCGCAAACATCACCGCCGCAAACAATCCCACAAACCCCACCGGCAGAACTTTGGTCAGAAAAAGCGGAACCCGTGCCTGACTTGCATCCTGCTCTGCCATGGTACTCAACGCCTGCTGGAGATCGCGGGCGGCATCGGCAAACTGCGGATTGTTGAAAAATACCACTGCACAAATTGGTATGAATATCAGAAGTGCGGTCTGCACCAACACCCGCCAGGTTCCCAGAAAACGCGACATTTTTGCTTCGTGGGCACTTTTGGCCGCCGCCGCATAGCCTGAAGAACCCTGCCACGAACCGGTATGCATGATCGTCATGGCAAAGCCCATCAGGAAAAACCAGATATTGAAATCTTTGATCTTGGTGGTGGCGTACGGATTGAAAAGCGAGGCATCCGGATTGCTTTTGTGGAGCTGCTGGAGCGTTTCAAAAATCGTGCCCCAGTCAAACTGCATGACCAGAAAAACCATCAATGCCAGAAATGCCACATTGCAGAACATACCCTGTATAAAGTCGGTAAGCATAATAGCGATCTGCCCGCCGAAAATGGCAAAAATTCCCCCCAGACTGATCGCAACAAACAATAAACAGACAAAGGTGCTGAATTCAAAGCTGATCCCCGGTATGTGGAAGACTGCGGGCAAATTGCAGA
Organism: Lentisphaerota bacterium; assembly: GCA_015061885.1. Lineage (GTDB taxonomy): Bacteria > Verrucomicrobiota > Lentisphaeria > Victivallales > Victivallaceae > SIG78. The sequence goes on along the minus strand of SUVS01000029.1, from coordinate 21,674 downwards.
AATAAATGAAGAATTTGACCGATACCGCCGGGAATATCCCGTAATTGAGTACCCCGGAAAGCCAGCCGAGTATGCCGCAGAATATCCGGAATTTGCGGCTGTAACGCACCTCAAAAAACTGTGCCATCGTCAAGCAGCGCGTTTCACGGAACCGGTAATAGACCCACCCGGTGATGGAAATTATCAACCCCAGCGGCCCGGAGAGAAAACTCCACCAGATCGGCGAAAAACCCGCCACATAGTATTGTTCAAAATTCGCAACAATACTGATCGCTCCGATACCGGCAATACCGCTGGTGATAGCCAGCAGATAACGCCCCGCACAGCGGTTGGCGGCAAGGAAGTCAGCCGTACTTTTAACATAGCGTTGACAAACGATCAAAGTAACTGCCAGCACCACAAAGAGTGCCCCGATAATAGACCAGTCGATCCAATGCATAATATGCCTCTTGAGTTTGTTTGCTTTGAGGTAAAATAGCACAATAAGGGCAAAATAGCAAGAGCCGGTGTAAGAAATTTTCCGGTTTTGCAGTAAAAAATAACTTTTTGCGGGTTCGCCGCATTCGCGGGCGGCAGGATAGATCTGCTTTCCGACTTGTCCGCCGTAGATGTTGAAGGCAGAAGCCTCTGGCGTAGGAGAATGGCGGTTTTTTTTGTCAGTGTTTGGAAACTTTCCATTTCCGGGGATTTATTCCCTGCGGCCGGAACATCTCCCGATCGGGCATTGCCGCAAGCATACTGCTGAAATCTGCCAGTACCAGCTGATCGTTCAAACAATGGTGCCACTGATGGTAATCTTCCAGATGCAAGCCCATGCACAAAAGGTATTCGTTGTAGCTGTTTATCCACTCACGATCATCGGGCTTCTGGGCGGTTTCCGGCATTTTCGGGTAATACAAAGTGCCGTCCGGAGCCAGTGCCGCCACCGGTATATGCGGAACCTGAAGCATAGATAAATAAAAGGAAAAAAGCATTTGTTCCAATGCCGCCGGAAATGCCAGCCTTACGGTGCGGTACTCGCCACGGCGGGCGGCCGACGACGAAAAGATATTACGCCGGAGCTTGTCGCGTTTGACCAGCAAAGTGGAGCCTTCAAAGTTTACAAACGATGAAAATTTACTGTATCCATTCAAAAACTGCTGCCGCCGCCGCTCCCATTCATGCTGGAGAGTTTCTGCATCGCGGATCAACCGTTTGCGGATGATTTCGCCCGCCTGTTTGGGTTGCACATCAGCTATTTCGCTGAAAAGTTCGATCATGGTCTGCGGCTTGATGGATGAACGCAGTTCGGCAAGGATCTGCAGCATTTCGGCCTTTTCGCCGCAGTTGCGTGTTTTGCCCACGGTTACATTGTGCAGATCGACCAGTGTAAACTTTTTCAAACCCGGCGAATAGAGTATATTGCCGAAGTGAAAATCTTTGTGTTGCAGAGGCGAATTTACAATTTCCCGCAGAAAATCTGCCAGCAAGTGCAGAAATTCCTCCGGGTCTTGCATATCGTAAGCCATGCTGTACCAGTAACTTAATACATCAATGACATCATCTTGCCACGCTTCTGTTACTAACGCTGTGTAATGACCGACTCTGCCCCAACCGAGATGTTTTACCGCCGGAATATTGTTTGCCGTAAGTTTGCGGTAGGCTTCAAACTCTTCCCGGGCGGTGGGGAACAGAATACTTTTCAGCCGGAAACTGCCGCAGACTTTGATATAAAGGTTTTCAAACCGGTAAACGGCACGGCTGTCGGTGGATTTTATGCAGATAAGTTCGTCGCTTGACGCTTCAGTGGCAAGCAATTTGGCTGTTTCGTCCGGCAGGTGATGCCAACGCCATTTCCGCAATGTAAAATCAAATTGTCTTGGATCCATTCTCATAAGTTGTTTTTCACCTTGCAGAAAAGAAAATCCACATTGCCGAGGTTGCGTTTCTGCACCTCCAGCAAAGTATTGAGTTTGGCTATTTTACCGAAGGGGGCGGTTGCTTCGGTCGTATCGGGCATTTCCCATATCAGCAGCGAATCCTGCCAGAGTTTCAGCAGATCGGTATTTTCCAGCAGTTCTGCCAGATAGCCGGCGGATTCGGCATACGGCGGATCAAAAAACCATATATCGTGCCTGCCCAGCATCAGCAAAGCTCCGGCAATGGCTTTACGCCGGACAACACTCATCGGAGCCGTTACCCCGGCTTTCTGCAATTTGCCGATATTCTTTTCGATAAGTTTTACATGCAAAGCGGCGGCTTCCAGCAAAGTAACCTTGCCGGCACCGCGGCTGGCGGCTTCCAGCCCGATAGCACCGGAACCGGCAAAAATATCCGCAAAACTTTTGCCGGATATATCTCCCAGGCTGCTGAACAATGCTTCCCGGCCTCTGCCGGATGTCGGACGCATGGAACGGTCGGGCGGAGTGTCCAGCCAGATGCCCCGTGCCATACCGGAAATGATTTTCAGAGCCATTAAAGAGCCTTATGGGTTAAAAATTTCAAAAAAAACTGCTTTTTATAATATAGCACACATTATAAAGATTTTACAATCTCCATACAGCGTGTATATTAAGAAAAAAACATAAAAAGGATGTTTTTATGACTAAAATCAGCGATAAATTGTATTGTGTCAAACTTACAGACTACACTGCCAATGCAGATTTGACCTTTGAATTGTTGAGTTCATTGGAGTGTTACTTTATGAGTTACGAAGACCGCGAGAGCGGAGCAATGTACCTGACCGCTTATTCCGAAACCCCGGAAGGTGCCGCCGAACTCAAACGCAAGATCGAAGAAAATATGCCCTTCTGGAGCGAAGCCGGAGCTATCTTCAGCGATCCGGAGGAGTTTGAACTGGCAAAGGAAGAGTGGAGCGAGGTCTGGAAAAAGTATTTCAACATCATCCACATTGCCGATAATCTGGTGATCCGGCCGAGCTGGCTGGAATACACGCCGCAACCCGGTCAGGCCGTGGTGAATATTGATCCCGGAATGAGTTTCGGTACCGGTCAGCACGCCACAACGGCGTATTGCCTGAAAGCTCTGGCGGCAAATGCCGGTAAGGCTGAATACAAAAGCGTACTCGATGCCGGCTGCGGTTCGGGTATTCTTGCCATTGCCGCCAAACTGCTGGGCTACGATCCGGTCGTGGCATATGATTACGATCCCGATTGTGTAACTGTTACGCTCGAAAATATGCAGTGCAACAATCTTACTGAAAAAGATATCGAAGTCTTTAATGCCGATGCCACAACTTACGATGCTCCGCAGGAATTCGACTTTGCCTGTGTAAATATTTTAAGCCCCATACTCTGTGCCCATGCACCGCGTATAATATCGTGGGTACGGCCCGATGGATTGCTGGCTCTGGCGGGCATATTGAGTCAGGATTTTGATGCTTTGAGCAAAACTTTTACCGCCGCCGGAGCGGTGGAGCTTGACCGCTTTACCGAAAAAGAATGGACAAGCGGACTTTTCCGGCGGGTGAAATAAGGATTTTTCTTATGGACTTTGATATTGAAAAATTGCAAACTCTGCTCGACGGAGCAGTTGCCTCCGGCGAAGAAGATTCCTGTCAGCTGGCGATCTATAAATCCGGCAGACTGGCGGTGGATATTTATGCCGGGAAAAATTGCCGCAGCAATACGCTTTTTCCGGTCTATTCGGTCAGCAAAGGTCTGACCTCCACGCTGGCACATATTCTTTACGAAGAAGGCCGGTTGGACTTTGAGGCTCCTGTCAGTGAATATTGGCCGGAATTCGGCTGCAACGGCAAAGAAAATATCAAAGTCTGGCACATTTTCAGCCATCGTGCCGGTCTGTGGCAGATGCCGCTCATTGACAAATTTGCAGATCAGGCAGACTGGCAGAAGATGGTCGAATATATGCAGAACGCCACGCCGGAAGATCCCGGCGGCAAATGCCATTATCACGGTATAACTTTCGGCTGGCTCGCCGGTGAAGTGATTGCCCGGGCAGGGAAAAAAAGTTTCCGTGAACTTTTCCGGGAAAAAATCGCCGCACCTTTGCAAATCACCGATGAGTGGTTTTTCGGTACCGATAACGATGCGGAAACGCGTCTGATATTGCCCAAGTCGATCAGTTATGCCAATTTCTGCGACTGGCGGACTGTTTTTATTGAAAACCCGGCGATCCGCTCCGCTTGCATACCCTCCGCCAACGGTATCGGTTCCGCCCGTGCTGTCGCCAGAGTTTATGCCGCACTTTCCGGCAATGGCGTTGACGGCGTGCGGCTGCTCAAAGATGAAACGATCAAACTTGCCACCCAAAGCCGCCGTGCTTCTTTTGATCCTCTGCCGGAAGGTATTGCCTCGTGGGCTCATTTCGGTCTGGGCTGGGCGTTGGCGGGCACGCCGGAAAATCCCGGAGCGATCTTCGGTCATGGCGGAGCAATGGGGGCCGAAGGTTTTGCCGTGCCGGAACTGGAGCTGGCAGTAGGTTTTACCAAAAATAAATACAACACCACGCATCCGGTACATCCTTTACGCGACCGTATCAGCGAAGCATTGAATTTGAAAATACGCCATTGGTAAGATGAAAAAAAGTTCCGGAAAAATCAGATACGATCTGAAAAAATCGCCCGAAACCGTGCTTAAAGCGGCAATGGAGGCGTTGAAATTTTTACAGCAGAACTCCTGCAGTCTGGATGATTATCTTGACAGTATCAAAGGCGATGCACTTTTGCGTAAACGCCTTTCCAGCTTGCTTTTCGGCTGTTTCCGCTACGGCAGAGTAATTGACGAAGTGCTGAAAAAAGTTTGCAATAAGCCCCCCGCACTTGAGGTAAAAAATCTTCTGCATACAACTCTGGTCATGGCAAAGTATCAGGATGCCCTGCCATGCGAAAGCGTGGTCAATATTGCTGTAACGCTTGCCAGAAAAGAGTTCAACAATTTTACGGCACGCTTTGTCAATGCAGTTTTACGCAAGAGTCTGATTTTACTTGACAGCACGGTCTGCGATCCATTGCCCAATCGTATCAGCGACCGCTGGAAAAAGGCTTTTCCCGGAGAGGTTTATAAAAATTTATCGGAGCTTTTTACGCAGAAAGCACCATCCACCGTGCGGCTCCGCAGCGGTTTTGCAATCGGCAATGATCCCAACCTTGAACCGCTTGAACTTGATCTGCCGTGGCAGTTTTACTGCTGCAATGATTTGAGCGGTCTGCTGGCAGGAGAAGATTTTGCCGGAGGCAGATTTTATATTCAGGACCCCGCCCCGGCACATGTCTGCAAGCTGTTGAAAGATCATGCGGAACTTTTGGCGGAAAATATAAATTTTCTTGATTTGTGTGCGGCTCCCGGCGGCAAATTCATTATGAATATGGAACTGTTGAACGATCTCGGAAAAAATGTATTATCGGCAACTGCTTTTGACCGCAGTCCGCGGCGGCTGGAACTGGTCAGAAAAAACCTTGAACGCTGTAATATAAAAGGCTGTGTGCAAACGGGTGATGCCGCCGATCCGGCGATTTATCCCAACAGAACTTTTGAGCTGGTAACTTGCGATGTACCCTGCAGTAATTCCGGAGTTTTCCGCCGCCGCCCCGATGCGTTGTGGCATTGGAGCAAAGGCAATATGGCTGATATAACCACATTGCAGAGTAAAATATTGCAGAACGCCGCCCGGATGACGGCGGAAAACGGGCTTTTGCTTTACAGCACATGTTCGCTGGAAAAAGAGGAAAATTCTTTGCTGATAGAAGAATTCCTGCAAAAACACGCTGAATTTGAACTCGTTGAAGATAAACTCTTTATGCCGCAAATCCTCCACGACGGAACCTATGCGGCTCTCTTACGGAAGAAAGCGGAGGCAGGCAAGTGAACGAAAGTGAACTGTTAAAAAAAATCCTGCCGGTTTTTCATATCGCAAGTGATGTAACTGTGCCGCCCGGCGATGATTGTGCCATGCTCGAATTCGGCGGAAAATATCTGCTGGCGGCGGCGGATCAGCTTATCAGCAATGTGCATTACTTGTACGATACAGCACCGGAACTCGTTGCCGCCAAGCTCCTGAAACGCAATTTGAGCGACATTGCCGCCATGGGCGGTATCCCCCGCTGGGCATTGCTCACATTGGCAGTAAAAGGCAGAAGCGATGAGTGGCTGGAACGCTTTTTTGCCGGTCTGGAAGATTGTGCAGAAAAGTACAATACAGCCATTGTCGGCGGCGATCTTGCCGGTCTGCCGAACGATTTGGATTGTGCAAGTCTGACGATCCTGGGCGAAGCGGAACCGGATAAAGTATGTTTGCGGAAAAATGGCCAAGTTGGCGATCACATCATGGTAACGGGTCAACTCGGCGATACATTTTACACCCAACACCATCTGAACTTTATACCCCGACTGAAAGAAGGCAGATTTTTAGCGGAAAACGGTCTGACACGCTGTATGATGGATATATCTGACGGCATTGCTTCCGACTTGCCCAAACTTCTGGAGCAGTCCGGCAAAGGTGCGGTTGTGGCGTTGGAAAAACTCCCGTGCTGCAACGGCTGTACGGTGGAACACGCATTAAGCGATGGCGAAGATTACGAACTGCTGTTCACCGTTGCCCCGGAAAAAGTTGATTTGCTGTATAAGCTCTGGAACTTTGATGTGCCTTTGAGCTGTATCGGAAAAATCACGGAAGATAAAGGTTTGATATATACACTCAACGGCAAAGCCATAGATAATTTGGAGATAACCGGTTATGAACACTTTAACGCTTGAAGATCAAGTAATCATCACCCACAGCCGCGAAGAAAGCGAATGTTTCGGCGAAGCCTTTGCCCGCAGTCTGCCCATTGGCAGTGTAGTGGCAATGTACGGCGATCTGGGGGCGGGCAAAACGGTCATCGCCCGCGGTTTTGCCCGCGGTCTGGGGATCAGCGAAGCGGTTTCCAGCCCCACCTATACCATTGTACAGGAGTATGATATACCCGGCACGGCAAACCGTTTTTACCACCTTGACCTTTACCGGATAACCGACGAACACGCCGCCTTGGGTTTTGGGGTGGATGAGTTTTTAAGCGACCCGGATGCGTGGACTCTTCTGGAGTGGCCCATTCGCATAAAAGGTATCCTGCCGCCGGAAGTGATAAAGCTCTCGATTGAAAAAATCAGTGATGAAGAAAGACACATTACGCTTGAATTTCCGAAAAATATGGATAAATAAGCAATTTATTATATCCAACAAGGCGTAATTTTTGGATTATTCAGCAATTTGATTTGCAAATCTACGCAAGTGGTGTATTGTTTTATAGCCTTATATATTTACACAAGGCATTTTTTAACAGAAGGCATTTATCTTTTTGCGGGGCAAAAAGATAAATGCCGGGAAAAGGTTTGGAAAAAGGTTTGGAGTTTGAGGAGGGGAAAAGAACCATTTGAAAAGGTTTTTTCCCCTCCTCAAGCCCTTCGACTTATTAAACAAACAGGAGTTTTTTATGAATAAAAATTTTGATTTCAAGGCGATCACCAAACAGTTTTGTCTGTATGGCGATCTGGTAAGTGCTGCCCCTTACGGCAACGGTCATATCAACGATACTTTTGAAGTTGTTTACGATCAGGCTGGATGCCGGGTGCGTTACATACTTCAGCGTATCAACACCAATGTGTTCCGCGATCCGGTCAATCTTATGGAAAACATCCGCCGGGTGACTACGCATCTGGCGGCCAAGTCATCAAACTCCCGCCAGACGCTGACGCTGGTTCCGGCGGTTGATGGCAAAAGTTACGCGGTGGATGCCGAAGGCAACTACTTCAGAACCTATTTATTTATCGAAAATGCCAAAAGCTACGATATATTGGAAACCGAAAAACAGGCATACGAAGCCGCCCGTGCTTTCGGCCGTTTTCAGGCGGAACTTTCCGATATTCCCGGCGGCAGACTGGCCGAAACGATCAAAGATTTCCACAACACCCCCGTGCGGGTACAGCAGTTGGAAAATGCCATCAAGCTCGATAAATGCAACCGCGTAAAAGATGTTGCCGCCGAAATCGACTTTGTGCTTTCACGCAAGCCGATGACTGAAAAACTCATCAAACTGCAGGCTGAAGGCGTGATCCCGGAACGCATTACTCACAACGATACCAAACTCAATAATGTGATGATCGACGACGCCACCGGTTCGGGCATCTGCGTGATCGACCTTGATACCGTAATGCCCGGTCTTGCCCATTATGACTTTGGCGATATGGTGCGTACCGGTACTTCGCCCGCCCCGGAAGACGAAGTGGATCTGAACAAGATATGTATGCGGTTTAATATGTTTGAAGCCCTCCTGCGGGGCTACTGCTCCGAAGCCGGACGGGTACTCAACGATGCGGAACTGGAAAATCTGCCCTTTGCCGGGGCACTTATCACGCTGGAAATCGGCACCCGGTTCCTGACGGACTATTTGGAAGGCGATGTCTATTTCAAGACCCACCGCGAAGGTCATAACCTTGACCGTTGCCGCAGTCAGTTCCAGCTGGTGCGTTCGATCGAAAGCCAGCACGATGAAATGATGAAACTTTTGAACAATGTAAAGAAAGAGTTGAAAAAATGAGAGTTCTTATCACCGGAGGAGCCGGTTTTATCGGCAGTCATATCGCTGAATACTTTAACGGCAAAGCCGAGATCCGTATTTTTGACAATCTGCGTACCGGCTACAAGCACAACCTTGACGGGCTGGATGTGGAATTTATTGAAGGCGACATCTGCGACCGTGCCGCCGTAAAGGCCGCCATGCAGGGCGTGGATTATGTATTTCACCTTGCGGCAATGGTCAGCGTACCGGAATCCATGTTCAAACCCGGCGAATGTGTCGATATAAATGTGCATGGTTTGCTCAATGTGCTGGAAGAAGCCGCCGCCGCCGGAGTCAAAAAACTCTGCTTCAGCACCAGTGCCGCCATCTACGGCGACAACCCGGTGGTACCCAAACTCGAAACCATGATCCCTGAACCCAAAAGCCCCTATGCCATTACCAAACTTGACGGCGAATATTATTGCAATATGTTCACGCGTGAAGGCAAACTGCAAACTGCCTGTTTGCGTTACTTCAATGTGTTCGGGCCGCGTCAGGACCCCAAAAGTGCGTATGCGGCGGCTATTCCGATCTTTACAGCCAAAGCGGTTGCCAATGAAGATATTACCATCTACGGCGACGGCGAACAGACCCGCGATTTTATCTATGTGAAAGATATTGTGGAAGCCAACGTATTCATGGCAATGAACGACTTTACCGGTGTGTATAACATTGCTTACGGCAAAAAGATCACCATCAACGATCTGGTCAAAGAGATCGTCAAAGTGACCAATTCCCAAAGCAAAGTAGTTCACCTCGACGAACGTCCCGGCGATGTAAAACACTCCATGGCAGGCGTGGATAAACTCGCTTCCACCGGATTCAAACCCAAACACACCTTTGCTGAAGGCATGGAAAAAACCATCGCCTTTTTCCAGAGCAAAGCCAAACAGAACTGATTTACTGTATGCAGACAAAAAATATAACTGCTGATTTTTGTGTTGTCGGCGGCGGACTTGCCGGTATCTGTGCCGCAGTTGCCGCCGCCCGCGAAGGCATCCGGACTGTGCTTGTCCACGACCGGCCGGTGCTGGGCGGCAACGCCTCCAGCGAAATAAGAATGTGGGTTTGCGGAGCCAAAGGCAAAGACCGCAAAGAAACCGGTATCGTGGAAGAAATGCTTCTGGAAAATCTCTATTCCAACCCGGAACGCAATTATTCCCGCTGGGATACAGTGCTTTACAGCATTTGCCGCCGCGAAAAAAACCTTACGCTTCTGCTCAACACCGTCTGTCTGGATGCAACCGTTGCCAATGACAAAATCAACAGCATAAAAGCGTACAGTTCTGTGGCTCAAACCTGGTACAACATCAGTGCCCAAGTTTTTGCCGACTGTTCCGGCGACAGTATATTGGGGGTGCTTTCCGGAGCGGAACTGCGTTACGGCAGAGAGGCTCAAAGCGAGTTCAACGAAAGCATCGCCCCCGAACAAAGCGACCGCAAGACCATGGGGCCGAGCTGTCTGCTGCAATGCCGCGAAACGACTTGCGATCACGATTTTATCCCGCCGGAATGGGCGTACAAATACACTGATCCGGGGCAATTCAATTACCGCGATCCGGAATTGGAGGGCTTGCAGAACTTCTGGTGGATCGAAGTCGGCGGCAACGCCGATGCCCTGCACGATGTGGATAAACACCGCGATGAACTTTTGAAAATCGCCTACGGGGTATTTGATTACCTCAAAAATTCGCCGCAAACACGCGAAAAATACCGTAAATGGACTTTGGAATGGGTGGGATTTCTGCCCGGCAAGCGTGAAAGCTACCGCTATGTGGGCGACCTGATCCAGAATCAGAACCATGTGGCATCCGGCGGCGGGTTTGACGATCTGATCTCTTACGGCGGCTGGCCGATGGACGATCACCATCCGGATGGTTTTTATTACCCCGGAGAACCGAATATTTTCCACCCGGCACCGTCGCCGTTCGGTATATCGTACCGCACGATTTATTCAAAAAATATCAACAATCTCTACTGTGCGGGGCGTAATATCAGCGTAACTCATTCCGCATTGAGTTCCACGCGGGTGATGGCAACCTGTGCCACGCTGGGTCAGGCGGCAGGTACGGCGGCATCGCTGGCGGTCAAATACAATATCACGCCGCGTGAAGTCGGAACGAATCATATTGCAGAATTGCAGAATATTCTTATGAAAAACGATATGTTCCTGCCGGGCAAACGCTATAAAGTTGCCCCGGTCTGTGCCGAAGCCGCACTTTCCTGCGAAGGTCTGCGGTCAGGTATGAACCGGGCATTTGACGGCGAAGATAACTCGTGGCACGCCTCCAGCGGCAGTTCAGTGGAATACCGCTGGCAACAGCCGGTAAAACTCCGCAACACCCGGCTGGTATTCGACAGCGACCTTGACCGCCCGGAAAAAAACATCATTGTTCTGCATTTGCTGGATCCGCAATTCTGCAAAACCCCGGCAACGCTGGTCAAACGCTTCAAGCTGGAGTATCAGCAAGGCGGCGGTGTTTGGCAGAGTGCCGGCGAATTTTTCAATTCCGGTCAGCGTTTGGTGAATATACCGCTGGATATAGAATGTACCGCGTTGAAACTGACAATACTGGAAACCTTCGGCAACAGCGAAGTAAAAGTATTCGCCTGGGATGTTGAGTAAGCGGGTGGGCTTTCGCCCGCCTCCGGCACCCCCGGAATATACTTACTGTTCCCGGCGGAACAGTGCTGTTTCTCCGGCATGGAGTTTGCCGGTCAGATACATTGGAGTGCTTGCAAAGGGGTTCAGCAATTTGTAACTGCCATTGTAAATGGCGTGTATCTTTACTTGCGTTACCTTGCCCCGGCGAATCTTTGCGGAAACTTCCAGAGCATTTTCCGCAAGCATTTTTTCAAATTCGCCGCTGAAGTCTTCCGGCACCCCCGGAAATACTTTGATGACTCCATTGCGGCTTTGGAGCAAGGCGGCACTTGCCAGATAGAGAAATGCCGACGAGCCTTCCAATACTCCCGGAGCAAGGCGTTTGGCATTTTTATTGGGCGTAACGGTCGGGGCATACGGCAGTTCAGGGTTATTCCAGTCGATCAAACTGCCGTCTATCCAGCGGCGGTCGGATTTTTTGCGGTTGCGGAAAAGTTTTTCGTTTTTTTCGCTTTCACTGTCCGACATTATCAATACCGGGTCGTGCGAAAACAAGCCGTTTTCTTTGCCGAAAAGCTCCAGAAAGCGTTCCACTCCCTGCCAGCCGGTCTGCCGGTCGCCCATAAACAACCGGGCGGCAGTTTGCAGAAACATGCTCCACTCGTGGTTGGGGTGCCATTTGCCGGTATGGTCGGCAAACGAGCGTTCCACGGATTCATTGGCAATAAGTTCGAGCGTTTTGCGGGCAACGCTTCCGTCGTCGGTTATTCCGGCAGGAAAATAGGCATAAAGTATGTGGCCGCCGTAAAAATAATGATTTAACGGTATATCTTTGCCTGCCCATAAAGCTCCGTCCGGGGTCATGGGGATCGCCGGATAATGCTCCAGTATATCCTGCCAGAGTTTGCGGTTGCGGCTGTCGCGTTTGAGCAGGCACGAGGTTTCCAATAATACTTCCAGCACCACTTTGAGCATGGCAACGGTTGCCGCTTCATCCCGGGTAAAGGTAAAGATTTCCGGCGGCACGCTCCAATCCAGATGATAACACTCATCCTGCGGACTTTTGTGCATCATTGACGCATAAAAGATCGCAAATTCCCGCAGTAACGGATAAAGTTTGTTTTTCAAAAGGTTTACATCGCGGGAATATTTCCACGCCATCGCCAGAATCAAACCGCTGTATGCACTGCCGCAAAGGGTATAACGGTAGTGCCGCACCGGATATTCTCTGCCCAGCTGGTTCATCTGCAATGGCAGATAAATTCCCGGCGAATTGAAAAGTTTGCGGGTCTGTTTCCGCAGAGTTTTTATGTTCTGCAAATAAGTATCGGCAATGACTTCGACCAGTTTGGTGCGGTTGAGCGGAAAAAACGGCATCGCCGGTATCTGGACATTCTGATCGTGCGTGTAGGCCTGAAACGACACTCCCGGATTTTCTTCGTTGACCGGCCCGTAAAACAAGCCGTTCAAGCCCGGCATGGGGGCTTTGCCGTAACAGGAGGCTATTTCGTATAAACTGAAAGTGTAATACTTTTGAACATCGCGGTATTTACCGAAGTCGGCGTAAGCGTTGTCCCAATAGTTGTGCCACCATGCGGTATGCTGCTGTTTTATTTGTTCAAAACCCGCTCCGGCAAACTTTTGAGCTTCGTCAACTGCCGCAGACAGCGGGTCTTTGCACTCCAGAGAACTCTTTATTGCCACAAATATATCAGCACTGCCGCTGCCGGATATACTGACGGCGTTTTCAGAGATATTTCTGGGAACATTGACCGTTCCTGATGTATGCGGCACGATTTTTACCGCTACGGCGTAAGAGTGTTTACCTCCCGGCAGAAGTTGCCGGAAAGCAGTTGTTCCATCGCTTGAAAACCATTCCGCCGGAGATAAAAAACTTGCGGAAGGGCGGATCAACTCCAGCACAAACATCTGCCGGCGTGATGAATCATTCTCTATATTCAAGGCAAAAACTCCGCTGTCGCGGGCGGCGAGCATTTCGGTTTGCACATGAAAATTGTGCGAATCAAGATTTTCCTGCAATACACCGTCGTACAGCGAAAGAGTCTGCTCCGTAAGCGGTGCCGGCGGAGCCGCCCAGCCGAGTCCCGGCCAGAAACGCAGCCGCATTTTAGCGGTACTTATGGTGTTGCGGATGCTTGACCGCTGCATCGGGGCGGATTCCAGCTCTTGCAGAAACATGGAGTTTTTATGCTCCTGACATGCCAGCAGTTTCATGACCTGATCGTGCGGCAGGATTTTTGCCATCATAGCTTCTTCCACCGTCGGGTCAAAGACATCAACTTTGTTGAAAACCCATTCCAAATGCTGCGGAACGTAGGCAAGCACGCCGATATTGCCGTTGCCGAGAAACAGTCCATCCTGCCAGCAGTTGCCCGCTTGCGGATAATGCCAGGCGGACTGGCGGATGAGCTTTTCAAATTTCTTATTCATTTTATTTTACCGAGTAATAGTCTTTGCCGCTTGCCAGCGATACTTCCAGCGGCACAGATAACTGCATGACACTTTCCATGGAGCTTTTCAGGATCGCGGCGGCTTTTTCCGCTTCATGTTCCGGGGCGGAGATCAGAAGTTCGTCGTGTATCTGCAAAAGCAATCCGGCAGACAGACCGGCGTTTTTCAACTCTTTATCCACCTTTATCATGGCAAGTTTTATCAGATCCGCCGCCGTTCCCTGTATGGGCATATTCAGTGCCACGCGTTCACCGAAGGAGCGTACTGCAAATATTTTGCTTTTGAGTTCCGGCAGATAACGGCGGCGGCCGGACATGGTTTCCACATAGCCGTTTTTGCGGGCGGCTTTGATGGTACTGTCAAGATAACTCTTTACGGCTGAATATTTTTCAAAGTAACTGGCAATATAATTTTCGGCTTCCTGCCGGGTGATCTTCAAATCGTTGGCAAGGGTGAATGGCGATATACCATATACGATGCCGAAGTTCACGGCTTTGGCCTGCCGCCGCATTTCGGGTGTTACATCGCTGATATTTACTTTGAATATCTGCGACGCGGTAAGAGCGTGAATATCTTCGTTGTTTCTGAAGGCATTTATCATTGCCGGGTCGTTGGCAATGTGTGCAAGTATTCTTAATTCGATCTGGGAGTAGTCGGCATCTATGAGAATATCTCCTTCGGGAGCGTGGAAGAACTTTCTGATTTCGCCGCCCAATTCACCGGCAACGGGTATATTCTGCAGATTCGGCTCGGTGGAAGATAATCTGCCCGTGGCGGTGGCTGTCATATTAAAAGAGGTATGCACTTTGCCGGAATCGTCAATATATTTGAGCAGACCTTCAACATAAGTTGAATGGACTTTGGCGATTTTACGGTATTTTAAGATCAGACTTATCACCGGATGCGAATCAATGATTTTTTCCAACGCTTCGGCATCGGTGGAGTAGCCGGATTTGGTCTTTTTGCCGGCGGGTTCGAGCTTGAGTTCTTCAAAGAGCAGTGTGTTGAGCTGTTTGGCGGAGTTGATATTGAACTCTTTACCCGCTGCTGAATAGATCGCTTGAGCCGTTTTTTCCAGTTCATCAGCCAGTTTGCCGCCGAACTTTGCCAGACTTTTGCCATCCAGATCAATACCCCGTTTTTCCATAGCCGCCAACACCGGCGAAAGCGGTGTTTCCAACTGGTGCAAAACCGGATTTTCCGCCATTGCCGGAGCTGAAAACTTATAGATTTCTGCCAGTATTTCTGCGGTGGTAAGATCATTGGTATTGATTTTTTCCTTGAGCAGTGATGCCGCACACTTTTCTATACAACTTGTATCAAGTGCCGGGTCAGACACATAACACGCCAGTTTGCAGTCAAAAATATTTTCTATATTTATCTGCGAAATTTCTTCAAACTTTTTCAGCAGATCCTTGTAATCAAAAAGCACAGCAGTTTTATTGCCCAACGCCTTAATATCAAAGAGTTTCTCTTGCGGCGGATCCACGGAGAAATCGGTCAGAAAAAGTTTTTCATCCTTAACGGTCAGTGAACAGATATTTTCCGGCATGGTTTACAATCCTGTGGGTATATCTATAAAGACGGTTTCCAAGCCCAGCACTTCGGCGGCGAGTTTCTGCAAACTCTGCACACCGTGAACTTCGGAGTTATAATGTCCCAGTGCGGCAACATGGATCTTATTTTCCTGCACCATGTGGTACATGGTGTGGTCAAATTCGCCGGTAATTAGCATATCGGCACCGGCTTCGATGGCGGATTCCAGTCCATCGGAGCCGCCGCCGCCGGAAATTATGGCGACCTTCTGCACCCTGTCAGCTTTTAAAGGCGACATGTAGAGTTTGAACTCTTTACCGGCCGCAGCCGCTGCTGCCACGGCATGAACACAAGACTCCGCAACATTGCCGATAACGCCGATATTCATGCCGTGATAAGGAAAAAACATCTCCCGGTCATCGAGTTTCACCAGATCTCCGAGGCACGCATTGTTGCCGTAAACACTGTGGGCATCCAGCGGCAGGTGCATGGCGTACAAGCTCAAATCGTTTTTGAACATGGCCGCAAAACGCCTGCCGTCAACGCCGTTCCAGCGGCGGATGCCGCCGCCCCAGCTCAAACCGTGATGCACGACCAATATATCGGCATTTTCAGCCGCCGCCCGTTTGATGGAAGCAAGCGAGGCATCCACGGCAAATGCCGCTTTGGAACAGACTTTTTCTTCGCAATTACTCACCTGCAAACCGTTGTTGGAAGGGTCGGCGGCAAAGTCGGATATTTTCAGCAGATCATTGTAGTAGCGGGCAACTTCGGCTATATTCATAAAAGCTCAACCTTTCTTTTCCAATCGTTCTTTGATCAATACCCAGCGTAAATCGTTCCCCTGTGCCATCTGATTGCGGGCAAGCGAAGCTATTTCCCCGGCTGTCATGCGGAAAAGCACCGCATCGGGGCGGGCAACGGAATTTTTTTCCAGAAATTTTCTTGCTTTGGCCGCCGTCCGGTAAGTGGCAAAACAGCGGAGCGATAAGTAAACCGGATAAACTGCGGCAAGTATGTAAAAGTATTCCACCGGCAGATTTATGGCAGTAAACACATTCAACATCTGCACCACCGGCAACAGCAGTATGGGCAGCAGAAAAAGCATGGCATCGTATTTACTGATAAAACAGCCGCCAAAAAATTTCCGCAATCTGCTTTGAGCCGTCCGGTAGGCAAAATATTCTTCGTACTTTATTTCGTTGATGCTCTGGTGAGCGGCATGAGTAAGCTCGTGGGCCATAAGTTCCTGCCGGTCATAGACCAGAAAACGGCGTTTTTTGCGGAAAACCTTGCGGATGATGAACAGTACCAGATTGCTTTCCATATCCGACAACGCACAGCCGCCCCAGAGCAAACCGAAACTTTCGTCCGCAAAAAATCCCGGCACCCAGTCGGGCTTCACATCGTAAAGTTCAACGGTTTTTGCCAGAGCTTCGTTGTAAATATTTGCCGGAATGAGCGAATTATCATGCAACTTGATCCCGGAACACGGTTCAACACACTTTTTCTGCTGTAACTCCTGCTCCAGTTTGCTCAATGCCGCCGCCAGCCGGGTCAGCCGGTCGGCAAACTCCTGACTGTTTTCGCCGGGGGCGGGGAACAACCCATGCCGGTCAAATTTGCGTAACGCACTTACCGAACCCCGGGCGGCTTCGGCAATCGCTGATGGCGTCAGGAGATTGCTGAACAACATATCCATGCTCCTCAAATGAGCTTATTCTTCGCCGGAATTATCACGGCGGTTGTTGTGGCGGCGTTTATTGTGGCGGCGGTTGTTATTGCGGCGTTTATTGTTGTTATTATTTTTAGGTTCACCATCGCCGGAATCGGGCTTGTTTTTTTCCTGTCCGGCGGCATTATCCGGAACTTCGGGAGTCAGATTTACCGGCGGAAAATAGCTGAACTCTTCTACCGGAGCTTCTTCAGTGACTGTTTTTTTCGGTTCGGGAGCTTTGCCGCGTAAGCGGTATTTAAGTTCCGAGGCGTGCAAAGTTACCGTGCCGCCATCTTCCAGATTCAGCGTTACCATCTGCGTAAGCATATTGCGGTCGGCAACCCGGCCTTTACCTTTTTCACATTCGCAGAGTTCGCCGCGGCGGGGCATGGATTTTTCCATTTCCACATAGCCTTCGTGTTCAAATTTCAGACAGCACTTGAGCCTGCCGCAAACTCCGGAAATCGTTGAAGGCGTCAGCGAAAGATCCTGATCTTTTGCCATTTTAACATTTATGGAATTGAATTCACGCAAAAATCTGCTGCAGCAGAGTACCTGACCGCAGACAGCGATGCCGCCGCAAATACTGGTTTCGTCGCGGACACCGATTTGCCGCAGATCCAGACGGCAGCCCAGTGCGTGCGAAAGCTCTTTGACCAATTCGCGGAAATCGACTCTGCCGTCGGCAGTGAACTGGATCGTAACCAGTTTGCGGTCAAAGGAATAGCTGGCATTCAAAAGTTTCATGGGCAGCTGCATTTGTTCGACCATGGCACAGGCGGTGCGGTAGGCACTTTTGGCATGAGCTTCGTTTTCCGTGGCGGTGGCACGGTCGATCACTGTGGCAATACGCTGGATTTCCGGCAGTTGGTTGGTGATTTCAGTTGGAGCATCTTCGGCAGTACGCCGGATGACTTCTACATATTCCAGCGAAAAATCCCGCTTCATAATCACATAATCGCCCGGTTTCACTGCGATTTCCGTATTGGCAAAAGCCTCGCAGGTCATGCCGTTGGGCAGGCGTGTAAGATATATACTGTTCATAATGTTCTACCTCTTATATACAAAAATCTTAAATATTTCTGCTGATTCAAATCTCATTTTGCCGCCGCAGCCGCAACTGTCCGCAGGCACTTGCGGCGGATGAGCCTTTTTCCATCCGCATGGTAACGGTGGCGGCGTTTTCGCTTACGGCATTATAAAACGCTTTCAAACGCTTTTCCGACGGGCGTTTGAACTCATCGTTGACCGGATTGCAGGCGATCAGGTTGACTTTGGCATGCAGTCTGGCGGCAATTCTGCCCAGTTCACGGCCCATTGCCGGGTCATCGTTGATGCCATCGACCAGAGTGTATTCAAACAAAATCATTCTGCCGGTACTTTCCGAACACTCGGCACACGCCTGCAATATCTCTTTGATGCTGTATCTGACATTATCCGGAATAAGTTTGCTCCGGGTTTCATCATCCACCGCATGCAGACTTATTGCCAGATTAAAGGGTCTGCCCCAGGCGGCAAACTCCTTCATGCCCGGCACATAGCCGCTGCTGGAAACCGTTATCCGCCGCGGCGACATATTGAATCCCTCCGGTGTCGGAGCTGAAAGCACTTCCAACGCACGGCGGAGATTTTTCCAGTTCAGCAAACCTTCTCCGATACCCATAAAAACTATGTTGTCGGGTATTGAGCCGTGTTTCTGCACCCCGTGATAAAATTCTTCGAGAATTTCATCGGTACGCAAATTCCGGATCAGCCCGTGAGCCCCGCTGGCACAGAACCGGCACCGCACCGGGCAACCCACTTGCGTACTTAAACAAAAAGTCATACGCTCCGGCGAAGGTATCAGTACCATTTCGATAACTTCTTTATCATCAAGCTCTATAAGCAGTTTTTCAGTGCTGCCGGAGCCGGGAACCGCTTCAACAACTCTGCTGTTGAGCGAAACTTTATCTCCGGCAAGGCAAGTGCGTAAACTTCCGGGCAGATTGAGCATTTTATCAACATTGAATTCGCATTTGCCATAGAGCCAATCAAGTATCTGTCTGGCACGGAAAGGCTTTTCGCCGATGCTTTGCAGATACTCTTTAAGTTCATTGCCGCTGATTCCCGGCAGGTAAAATCTTGCATCATTCATTGGAAATTTACTGCCTTTCCTGCGGGGTCTTGAGCGAGTATTTCCAACAGCGGAGATGGTTTCGGCTCCGGTTTACGGATATTGCCTTTCCAATCGCCACGCCAGAGATTGAATTTATGTCCGCGTATCGACAGCGGCTGCGGCAGCAGACTCCGCCAGTTGCGTTCGGCACAATCCGGGAATGTCGGAGCCAGCAGATAGACTGTCGAAACTTCTGCTTGCGGCAGCATGGCAAGGTTGTTGATCTTGCATACAGCTTTATTCATATAGACCGATTCAGCAAAGAGATCATGAATATTGTATTTGTAGATAAGCTGAATTTCTTTTGCATCGTCCTGCTGTAACGCTGTGCGGAGAATTTCTCCGCGTTCATAGCGGGGCCGCTCCTGATTCTGATACGGCTGTACGATGTTGTAATAGACCAGCAACGGAGCCAGAGCTATCATTACATAGTAGCACCAGACCGGAGGTTTTTCCCGCATTTGCCACAACCGCAATGCCAGCAGAATCAGCATTGCCCCGGAAACCGCCCCCAGTACTGTTCTGCCGAAACTGTTGCTGAAATCCAGCGGACGCTCCAGAAACAGCATCGTTTCAGCAAACATATCCAACGGCAGCAGGAAAAATGCCAGCAGCAGCACTCCAGCCCCCGGCAGTAACACGGCGGCAAAAATATTGCCCAGTTTGCGGAAAAAATTGCCGTAACGCCGCACCGCCAACTCATAATTCAAACCGGTCATCACCGCCAGCGGCGGAATAAGGATTATCCAACTGCGGACTTCATCCAGCGGCATGATCCAGAAGAAAAAGAAATTTGCCATGAAAAGTGTCCGCAGAAAACGGCTGAACATCGGAGTATCGTCCAAAGTCTGGAATGCCACGCAATATGGAGTCCATGACAGCAAAAACCACGGAAACAGCCGCAATGCCAAATCCCACGGGAACGACGCCAGATGCCACAGATATTCGCCTACCCCCAGCAAATCAAAGCGGGGTATGGCAAGTGCAATACGCACACCTTCAAAGTGATACGGCAGATACCACAGCATTGCCGCCACTATCAGTAGTGCAAGTCCGAACACCACCCAACGGTTACGCAATCTGCGGAAAATCCCCAAGGGCCGCCGCATGAAAATCAACGGCAGCAGAAAGAAGATCAGTGAAATACCGCCTTCCATATAAAAGCCGACCGCACACGCTGTAAAACCCGCCAGCCACGCCTTTGCCCAGTCACCCCGCACCGCCGCAAAATAATACCACAGCAAATGCCCGGAAAAGATCACCAGCGTAAAAAGCGTGGTGGAAAAACCGTCCGGAACCCGGTCGATCATCAAAAGCGAAGTTATCACCATTGCCGCGGCACAGGCTCCGGCAGAAAGATTTTTCCGCGTGGCGGCTGTTACCGCAAAAGCTACGATCGCCAGCCCCAAAGCTCCGATCAGACTTAAAATACGGGTAGTCAATTCCACCGGACAACCTGCCAGGGCAGTAATTTTTGCCAGAATGGGAAAAAGCGGATAGGCATTGGGCACAGCTTCGCCGTGAGCCATTACCAACGGCAACGGCGTAAAGACTATATCCATTGACTGAACAATGATATAACCTTCACGCCAACTTAAATCCCGGTCGCCGAAAGTCCACGGAGCAAAAGCGATCAGAAAAGCAAATGCCAGAAAAAAGAGAGTCGGCACCGGAGGCAGGATTTTTTCACGGTATCGAGCCACAATAAATTCCTTACACAAGAAAACGGCAACGGCTTTTTAACCGATACCGCTTGGAACAGGGTTATTTCCAGTTATCGCCGTAGAGGTCAAATCCGACCAGACTGCACAAAAAGTCCGGAATTGCCGCCAGGTGCAAATCAAACGCAAAGCCGACAAACATAGCAACTTTACCGCCGATGGCAAGATAGTCGATGTCGCGGTCTTTGAATGCATCAGTGTAGCAACGGACGAGGTTGAAGGAGGTATCTTCCATGGAGTAGGAAGGCATATTACCGACAGTCTGCGATACATAAATATCTTCGTAAGACCAGCACAGAGCCGCCATCCGCTGGGCTTCGCGGCGACCGGCACCAAAACGGTGAAGCGGGCCGAAACCGGCAAAGTAGGCATCGGTATTTTCCAAGCCGAAGTCCAACATGCTTGTGGCATGGAAATCCAACGCAAAAGTGTTGCCGAAGCTCACTTCCAGACTGGCAATATCCAGCAAATCAGCAAAAACATTAGGCAGATAAAGCAGAGCAAATCTGCCGACTTTGTCCATAGTGCTTTTTTCTCCGGCCGCCGGAGCTTCTTTTCCGGCAGGGGCGGCGGCGTCATCGGCAATTATGGCTGACTGAACAGCGAAAGCCAAAACAAAAATCGCGAAAAACTTCATCATTTTCATTGAAAACACTCTTTCTCTTATATAATTAATAGCTGAAATACAGTTTACCATGCTAATATAACGCCGTTTGTGCAATTTGGCAAGCTGTAAAGCCGTTTAATCTGTCAACTTTCGCAATTTTTTTTCACAGAAATCCCATATTTTTTCAAAAAACAGAGCATTTCTCCGTCATTTGAGCGGAGATTTTTCCGATTTTCCAAAAGCATTTTTGTCAGATTTTTATTTTTGAGCTGAAATGTCAGTCGAAGTCGAACAGCAGTTGTTCTTT
>SUVS01000028.1 GCA_015061885.1 Lentisphaerota bacterium | reverse complement strand
TTATATTGCTTTAGCGTAAAAAAACTACCGGCTGAGCCGGTATGTTGCCGAAATAGCTTTAGCTTCAAGTTTAAAAAGGCAAACTCCCTGCTATAGTATGCAAGGTTCGCCAACCGCATACACAAAGACAAGGAGTTTCCTGTATGAAAGACAATTTATCACACACCAGTTGGAAATGCAAATATCACATTGTATTTGCCCCCAAATATCGCCGAATAAATATCTATGGAACATTAAAAAGTGACATAGGTAAGATATTACGACAGCTTTGTGATTTGAAAAGGGTAGAAATTCATGAAGCGGAAGCGTGTCCTGACCATATCCATATGCTTGTAAGTATTCCACCAAATTTGAGCGTGTCTCAATTTATGGGATATTTGAAGGGAAAAAGCTCTTTGATGATTTTTGATAGACATGCAAATTTGAAGTATAAATATGGCAATCGACATTTTTGGTGTCGCGGTTATTATGTCAATACCGTAGGAGCGGATACCCACGCAATTACAACGTATATACAAAATCAGTTAGCCGAAGATCAGGCTATGGAACAAATGACATTTAAGGAATATATAGACCCGTTCACGGGTAGCAAGAATAAGTAAGCAAAAAAAGCCACCGCTTTAGCGGTAGCTTGAAAAATAGTTGCGTGTGGCGAACTTATTCAAAGCCCGTGTCGGGCTGCCGGTACCATCGCCTTGAAGGCGTGGTGCATACCACCGGCTAAGCCGGTGGTTTTGATTTCCGGATTTGATTTTCACATAACAGATATTATTTTATAACAGTGCATAAAATATTTTTCAGGAGTTGCACTTTATGCTCAATGATAAAAAAGCTGTACTTTTGCGGAAAATCTATGATCGGCTCTACCGGCATTATGGTGAACTCGGCTGTCCATTGCTGCACGATAATGCTTTTCAACTGCTCATTGCGGTTCTGCTTTCGGCCCAATGCAAAGATGACCGGGTCAATATGGTTACGCCGGTGCTGTTCGGCAAATACCCGACACCCGAAGCAATGAGTCAGGCAACAGCGGAAGATGTCGGTAAAATAATTCAATCGTTGGGATTGTGGCGTAACAAGGCAGAAAATATCGTCAAACTCTCCATAAAACTGGTCAATGAATTCAATAGCGAAGTACCGCAGAGTATGGAAGAACTGACATCATTGCCCGGAGTAGGCAGAAAAAGTGCCAATGTGGTACTCGGCAACGCCTTCAACCTCCCCGGGTTTCCTGTCGATACGCATGTGCAAAGGTTGATGAAACACTTTAATCTTGCCAAAGAAAATGATTCACCTGAAAAAATTGAAAATATAGTCTGCAAGCGGATTCCGCCTGAAATATGGAGCAACTTTTCGCACCTTTTGATAACTCATGGCAGAAGAATTTGCATAGCACGCAGAATGCAATGTCAGGATTGTGTAATCAACGATTTATGCCCGGGAGCAAAAAAATGATTTTTCAAAGCGACAACCAAAGTTATTACGGGCCTGTTCCGTGGTGGGTTCTCACCGGAACATTGACCAGAAGTGAAATCACCCGCCAGCTCGATGAAATGCTTGAACGCAATATCCGCGAAGTATTCCTTTATGCCAATTACGGGTTGGAAAAACCGGATTTTCTTTCTGAAGAGTGGTTTGAGTGCATTGAGTTTATGATCGGAGAATTTGCCAAACGCAACATGGCGTTCTGGATCTACGATGATCTTTCCTGGCCCAGCGGTTCCGCCGGCGGCATTGTGCCGCGTGATTATCCGCAATACCGTATGCGGAGTCTGAACCGCTTTGAGCATACGCTTGCCCCCGGAGAAAGCCTTTCCCTGCCCGTCGGCGATATGGTTCGCTGGTGTGGATTTTTTCCGCCGGAAAGCGACACGCCGCAAACGCTGACTCCGGGCAGCAGGTTCTGCAACAGCTTTGATTGCGATGTAACAGTAACGATTCTGGAAGTCAAGCTGGTTGACAGTATATTTTTCCACAATATCGGTACCGAAAGCACCTGGAATCAGATCGGCACGCTTGACACATTAAATCCCGCCGCCGTCAAGTGCTGGATGAGTTATATTCATGAAGAATACCGCAAGCGTTTCAAAAAATATTTCGGTACGGTCATCAAAGGATTTTTCTTTGATGAACCGACCATGAGTGCCCTTGATAAAACCAATACCGTACCATGGACATGGGATCTGGAGGAGGCTTTTGCAGAACGCTATAATTACGATTGTGCGGAAAATTACTGGAAACTCTTTTATCAGAAACCGGATTGTGAACAGTTCCGCTACGATTTCTGGCTGTTGACCGGCAACCGTTTTGCCGAGGCTTTTGCCAAACAGCTGGGCGACTGGTGTGCAGAAAATGATTTGATGCTCACCGGGCACGGTTGGCCCGAAGAACCATCATGCCAGCGGCTTATGATAAACGCCACCGGAGATTTGCATTTTCAGCAGCAATATCTGCAAGTGCCGGGCACAGACATCTTGCAGTCGGCAAACTGTTTTACCGAAAATATAACTATGGGCGACGGAGTGAAGGGCTGGGCCCGCAACTATATATACTCGACCAAGCATCCGGCATCAACCGCCCGTTACAATAACACCAAACGCACTTTGGTGGAAAACTCCATGATTTGCAATTTCAATTCACCTTTAAGTCAACAGCGTTGGTGTTTTGACTACCACTTTTCCATGGGATTGAATATGATGAACTCGGCAGTGGCATTTTCGTTGAGAGATTTCCGGAAATACGCCTGCTGTGCCGAAAGTGCCATGCCATATTGGCGGTATTACCGTGGATTATCTGACTATATGGAACGCTCAAGTTATTTCCACACCCGCGGCTATCAGGCAACTGAAATTGCAGTTTTGAACGCGGTTTCCGCTAAATTCGCCGCCAGCGACATAGCGTTTGATACATCTATGCGTAATGAAAAAACACCATTCCCGCCGGGTTGCGACAGTGCCGAAGCCACCTTGAAAACCCTCGATGCATTGATCCGTCTGCACCGCGATTTTGAACTTCTCTTTGAAGAAGTTCTGGTTAAGGGAACAATCGAAAACGGCAAACTCAAGCTGCCCAACAGTGAATTTTCAGTTATCATTATACCGCAAGCTCTTACACTGGCAGATGATGTTGCCGCCAAGCTGGCAGAATTCACCGCTTCCGGCGGTACAGTTATAGCAGTGGGCGATGTTCCGCAAAAATTGGTTCACAGTGCAAATGGCTCTTTCTGCAATGATTTAAACAATATTGCAAGTTGCCGAATAGCGTATGAACAGAATGATTTTCCGGAACAACTTGCCGCCTTGCTGGAAAAAGCCTCTCCGGTGCTTTACACGCTTTCCGGGGAAAAATCCGATGAAGTTATCACGCTTTTGCGGCAGGATAACGACTGGTACGGCTTGTGGCTTTATAACGCCACCGATAGAGATAAATCCCTTACGCTGGCAACAACACCCAAACTCGGCAAAGCACGGGCAGTTTTTGATCCCGGCGACGGTATTTGCTATCAAGCTCCCGCCGACGGAAAATTTGTATTGCAAAGCGGTCAATCGCTGGCGTTTCTTTTTGACAAAAGTATTCAAGAGCAACTTCCGGCTTTTGAGCTTGCACCGTGGAACAAGCTCGTTTGTTCGCACCCTCTCCCGTTGGAATGGCATTTCAGCAAAGTGGTCAACACCATGCGTCCGGATTTGGAGCTTCTGCTCAATGGAGAATTTATTGCAATACCCTCTGACGGTTATTGCCCCGTTGCATTTAATCCGGATACAACACCTTTTGTGACTATTCGCGGAAAATTTGTCATCAAAGGCAATGTGCCGGATGATTTGCGGTTACGCTTCGATTCGCAAAACTTTGCCGAACTTTCGGTAAATGGTGTAAGCGTAAAACAAACTGCTGTGCCGGAAAAAGTTTTTGATGCAAGTAACTGTGCGGTTTATATCAGTAACTACTGTCAAACCGGCGAAAATACTTTTACCGTACAAATCCCGATTTCGCGGTGGTTCGGCGACCGCTACGGTATAAATATGCATTTCAAAGGGTTGATGAAACTCCTTGATATCGTGCCGCTGGCAGGCTCTTTTGCTCTGAACAGTGAACGCGAACTGGTATCGCTGCCGGAAAAATTCACAGCCGGGGATCTCTGTCAACAGGGCTTGCCGGAGTTTTTCGGTACGCTTGAATTGAATACAACATTTGATTTGCCCGCAAATGGTTTATCTGCCAGCCGGATACTGGGATGCAGTGCTTGCAGCAACACCATTGCCCTGCGTTTGAACAATGTTGATCTGCCGCCACGGCTTTGGCAATACGGTAATTTTGAACTGCCGGAAAATTTACTGAAAAGTTCCGACAACACGCTTGAATTGACCATAACCCAACCTGCGGGCAACCTTTACACCCGCAGATGGAACGGTGGTAAACTGAAACTTATGGATTTTGTTCTGCCCGAATTTTATTTTTAACCGAGGAAAGGATTTACTATGCTTGACAAATCACTTGAATACTTTGATTTTATTATGAAGATGCCCGCCGAACGGCTCGCTCTTCTCCCCGAACCGCAGTTGCCGGAAGGCTACACATTCAGCTTATACACCCCCGGCGATGAAAAATCCTGGGCGGAACTGGAGGCAAGTGTAAACGAATTTGCTTCAGTTGAAAAAGCTCTGGAATACTTCAAGCGGGAGTATGTTGACCAGTTTCAGGACGAACTTTGTAAAAAGTGTATGTTTATAAAAAATCCGCAAGGCAAACTGGTTTCCACCGCCACCGCATGGTTTATGGACAGTTCCATCGGATACCGTCGCAACTGGCTGCAATGGATCTCCAGCTCGCCGGAAGAACAGGGCAAAGGTCTGGGCAAGGCGGTGGTAATCAAGGCATTGAAACTTTATAACGATCTGGGTTTGACTGACAATGTATATTTGCATACCCAGACCTGGAGTCATACCGCAATATATTTGTATCACAAACTTGGCTTTGAAGCGTTCACCATCGACCATGTAAAAGTGGCTTGGGATAATGAACAGGGCTACCGTACCATGCGTAACAGCCCCATGCAGGCATTGGAAGAATTGAAGAAGGTCTTCAAGCCCGAGTTATTGGCCTCATTGCACAAAAACATACTACACCCGACAGCGGCTGAAGGCACCGATTTTCCGCCCCGGAATTGATTCAGTGGTGGTACTTTTTGCCCGCAATGATCGTACATGCCCGGTACATTTGTTCGACCAGGAAAAATCTTGCCATTTCGTGCGTTACAGTGAATTTGCTTAACGCCAGAAGATAGTCCGCCCGTTTGCGGACTTCGCCGGTAAAGCCGAATGCTCCACCGATTACCAGCACGATCTTGCGGTCGCAAGCGTTGAACTTTTCAGCAAGTTCAACGCTTGTTATGTTTTCGCCGCGTTCATCCAAAACCACCACCCAGCCGCGTTCATTTTCCAGTGTTTTTAAAATAGCGGCGGATTCCTTTTCCACTGTATCATCACGCAATTCAACAACTTCGACTTTACCGAAAGCGTTGAGCCGCTGCAGAAATTCACTTATTTTTGCCTGATAGTGAGGGTCTTTTATCCGCCCGACCACCACCAATTTAAACAACATACTTTTCACAAATACAGCTCCTTTTTGCTTAAACTTTACTCATTGTATCCGGATTACGGTTTCAGAGCAGAAATCGGAATGATATGAACTCCGTTTTCATCCGTATATCCCAATTCACCACCGGTGATAACCATTAATAAATCCGGTTCTGCAAGGGGGCATTGTTTTTCCGTTTTATTATATTCCCGGATAAGTTGCCGGATTTTCAGAAGATGTTCCACACCTTCTTCAATCTCTTTTGAACCCAGCTTGATTTCTATCAGGGCATAGCGGCCATCTTTCAAATGAAGCACGGCATCCGCTTCCAAACCATAACGGTCGCGATAATAGGAAAGGTTTCCGCCTAACGCCATTGAATATGCTTTTAAATCACGCATGACCAGACTTTCAAAAATAAAACCGAAAGTCTTGAAGTCTTTCAAAAAATATTCCGGATCAGCACCGAGAGCAGCCACCGCAACTGACGGATCACACATTCCGCGTTTGGGAGTTGCACGCATACTTGTTGCACTGCGAATTGCCGGACACCATGCAGGAATATCGCTGATGACAAACAGTTTTCTTAACGCCGCAAGATAGGAGTCAACAGTAGGCATGGAAATATCCTGTACTGCGAGAATGTCTTTCCGCATACTGGTTTTATTAGCTATCGTTGAGATATTTCTGGCGTAAGATTTCAAGAGCAGAGATGCTACCAGCGGATCCCGTTCAACATTGTCAACTTTTGATATATCAACTTCAGCAACATTATTGACATAATCAGTCGCAATAAAGAGCTTTGCATCATCGCCTCTGGCACTCAATGCCGATGGCCAGCCTCCACGACAGGCGGCAAATATCAATTCTTCTACGGACAATTTACCTCTGATACCGTCTATTTCATCCGCAGGATTCTTGAACATTTTTAACAGAGAAATATCTCCTGAAGATTCTTCCGATTCCCAAAGAGTCATCGGAGTCATTTCCAGACGCGAAATTCGACCTGTCCCGGTATGTTTGGTTTGTGAGTCATCCTTTACAACTGAACCAGTAAGAATATATTGTCCTTTTTCTCCACTATTATCAACTGAAGCCCGAACCGCATCCCATAAAACCGGAGCAAGCTGCCACTCATCTATCAATCGCGGCTTTTCGCCATGCAACAATAGAGACGGCTTGGTTTCAGCTAATTTCAGATAACCTTCCTGTAAGTCAGGATTCTGCATTTCCAACACACTTTTTGCGTGCTGTTTAGCAGTCGTTGTTTTTCCGCACCACTTGGGGCCGACAATCAATGTTGCTCCTACAGAACGCAATCGTAAATCCAATTCCGCATCTACAATTCGAGGTAAGTATTTCATAGTAAGTCTCCTTATTACGATATAATATAGCCCCGTTTGGCGTTTTTTCAAGTTTTTATTTTGTGTTTTTGCGGTGTTTTGTTTTGTGTTTTTGCGGTGTTTTGTTTTGTATTTTTGCGGCAAATGCTTTTGTTTTACACTCTTTTTCTTTATGTACGCTGACAGTTCTCTCCGCTATTGGATAAATAATTCTTACCCGTTCATGCTGAAGTAAAGCCCCAAGGTCATCAAGTTTCTGCCAACGGCAAATCTTGAAATAAAAAAATGGGATGTTGCAAAAATGCCGCCGGCAAACAGCAATAAGGGCGGTCAGCCTCCGTATTCATGTTATTACGCCGTGACAAGCCGCACAAAAACAACATTGTGGAAGTTATTGCTCAAACAACCCGTTTGAGGAAAAGCCAATATATGTTTGAGTATTGATAAAGAAATGATGATTTTTTATAGTATTGAACGGAAACAATAGAAAAAAGGCTATTGCAAAATTTTGAGTTTTTGCAACAGCCTTTTTTTGATTTGCTTTTCAGCAGGGGGTTCAGCTTACAGCTGACCCAGACCAAGCCAGCCCTGGATGACCGGAGCAAACTTGATAACTACCGGAGCAAAGACCACGCTGACCATACTCATAAGTTTGATCAGAATGTTCAAGCTGGGACCGGAAGTGTCTTTGCAGGGGTCGCCGACGGTATCGCCGATAACAGCGGCACCGTGAACCGGGTTTTTGCTGCCGTCAGCAAGTTTCTTGCCGCCGTGAGCACCCTTTTCGATGTATTTCTTGGCGTTATCCCAGGCACCACCGGCGTTGTTCAGCAGTGTTGCAAGCATAAAACCGGCCACCAGACCGCCAGCCAAGAGACCGATAACACCAGCCACACCCAGCACCAGACCGGTAACAACCGGCACGATGATCGCCAGCAAGCTCGGCACGATCATTTCTTTCTGGGCACCGGCGGTGGAAATTTCCACGCAGCGGGCATAATCGGGTTTGGCGTTGCCTTCCATAATGCCGGGGATTTCCCGGAATTGGCGGCGGACTTCTTCGACCATGCTGCCGGCAGCACGGCCCACAGCTTTCATGGTCATAGCGCAGAAGATGAATGCCATCATACCACCGACGAACAGACCGCAGATCAGATAGGGGTTCATCAGATGCAAAGTAAAGTAATCAGCCATGCCGGGGATGTCTTTGATCTTGGCGGCCAGTTCTTTACCGGCGGCACTGGTCATATCAACACCCTTCATCAGCACGAGTTTGGCTTCTTCGAGGTAAGCTGCCAACAGAGCCATGGCGGTCAGAGCGGCAGAACCGATAGCAAAACCCTTACCGGTAGCGGCAGTGGTGTTGCCGAGGCTGTCGAGAGCGTCGGTGCGTTCACGCACTTCGTGGGGCATACCGGACATTTCGGCGTTACCGCCGGCGTTGTCAGCGATCGGGCCGTAAGCGTCAGTAGCAAGGGTGATACCCAGAGTTGAGAGCATACCGACAGCGGCAAAACCGATACCGTAAAGTCCCATGGAGAAGTCGCCGAAACCACCGGCAAAACCGAAGGCACACAAGATGGCAATACAGACAGTGATCACCGGGATACCGGTGGAGTACATCCCCGTAGCCAGACCGTCGATGATGGTGGTGGCAGGGCCCATGACTGCCTGCGAAGCAATACCCTTGGTGGGTTTGTATTCGTCGGAGGTGTAGTATTCAGTAGCCTGACCGATGATAACCCCGCAGAGCAGACCGGCAACCACCGAGCCGAACAAGCCCCAGGTGATGAAGTTGAGTTTGACCATAACGATCAAAGCCAGCAGAATAAGGATGCTGCTGCCGAGAGTACCGGTCAAAAGGCTGTTGAGCAGGTTCTTCTGCGAAGCACCTTCCTTACAGCGGACCATAAGCATACCGAAGATGGAGAAAATCGTACCCAAGCCGCCGACGATCATCGGAGCAAGGATAAGTTTAAGAGCACTTGCCAGATCCCACTGGGCAGCACCGACTGCCACAGCAGCACCCAAGCTGGCGGTTGCCAGAATGGAACCGCAATAGCTTTCGTAAAGGTCAGCACCCATACCGGCAACGTCGCCTACGTTATCGCCTACGTTGTCAGCAATGGTGGCGGGGTTGCGGGGGTCGTCTTCCGGGATACCGGCTTCGACTTTACCGACCAGGTCAGCACCGACGTCAGCAGCTTTGGTGTAGATACCGCCGCCGACACGGGCGAACAGAGCCTGGGTGGAAGCACCCATACCAAAGGTAAGCATGGTGGTGGTGATTGCAACATATTTTTCCGGAACAGTGCAGCCGGCTTTGACCAGTTCCAAACCGAAGAGTTCAAAGCCGCTTGCCATATTTGCTGCAGTAAAGACCACTTTGTCAAGAATAACATACCACAGGCAGATATCCAGCAAGCCAAGACCGACCACCACCAGCCCCATAACGGCACCGGAGCGGAAAGCTACCTGCAAGCCGCGGTTCAAACCTTCGCTGGCAGCCTGGGCGGTACGGTTGCTGGCAGCAGTAGCAGTACGCATACCGATATAACCGCAGAGACCGCTGAAGAAACCACCGGTAAGAAATGCCACCGGCACAAAGGGGTTCTGCAAACCGAAGTATGCCAGCACTGCAAACAGCACAAACAACACGGCAAAAACCCAACCAACGATCTTGTACTGACGGAAGAGATATGCCATAGCACCTTCGCGGACATAACCGGCGATCTCTTTCATCTTGTCGGAACCTTCATTGGCAGACATCATCTTCTTGTAGAAGACGACCGCCACGATCAGAGCAAGCACCGAAGCAATGGGGGCAACCAGCCACAGTATCTGCAGCTTGCAGACAGCCTTGTCGCAGGTTTCAGCCGCACCGGCAACCGGAGCAAGCAGCAATGCCGCAGCAGCGGCACCGAACAACTTTTGGATCATTTTCATGACCTCCTTAATAAAATTGATAATATGTTTTGGTCAATACCCGGCAAACCTCTGTAATTTGCAGAAAAGTCCATCCCGCAACTTGCCAGAAACGCCCGTCAAGGTATTGCAAACCCGTGTCAGCTGACCTTTTTGGCACAAAAAAAGCCGACGATCTGCTTTGATTTTTCAACCTTTTTGCTGACCGCCAGGGATTATTGCCCAAAAAATTCAGCTTTATTACTATATCTCCATTTTCTGAAATTGCAAGTTTTGCGAAACGATGTTATATTAATTGGACACAATATTAGCAGTATTTAATTATTTTTTGCATATAAATACATATTTTTTGTTGAAAGGAACAATTTATGAGCGAACAGCCGCAGACTCCTGATATGGATCAGGAAATCAACACCATTGAAAATGACAACAAGATCGTTGCCCAGCGTACTGTAAAAGTCCGTGAACTTGAAGCTATGAACATCAATCCGTGGGGCGAACGCTTTGACGGGGCTGAAAAATGTGCCGCCTTGCGGGAAAAGTTTGATGCCGACGCCGCTCCCGAAGTGGAACAGCCCGCCTGTGCCGCCGGCCGTATCATGGCAATGCGTCTGATGGGCAAAAGCATTTTTGCCAATATTCAGGACAGTTCCGGCAGAATGCAGCTCTTTGTCGGCAAAAACGATCTGGGCGACGAAGCATTTGCCCTGTTCAAGAAAATGGACATCGGCGATATTATCGGCGTAAAAGGCAACCTTTTCACCACCCGTACCGGCGAACTTACAATCAAAGTCAAAGAATTCACATTGCTCTGCAAAAGTTTGCGGACTCTGCCGGAAAAATTCCACGGTCTGACCAATGTGGAACAGCGTTACCGTCAGCGTTATCTGGATCTGATGACCAATCCCGACAGCATGGAAGTGTTCCGCAAACGCTTTGCCATCTTGCGGGAAGTGCGTAACTTCTTGAGCGAACGCGACTTTGTGGAAGTGGAAACCCCCATGATGCAGCCGATCCCCGGCGGTGCCAGTGCCAAACCGTTCAAGACCTACTACGAAGCATTGAGTACGGATATGTATATGCGTATTGCTCCGGAACTTTACCTCAAGCGTCTGCTGGTCGGCGGTTTTGAACGCGTTTTTGAAATGAACCGCAACTTCCGTAACGAAGGTATCGACCGCCGCCACAGCCCCGAATTCACCATGCTCGAACTCTATCAGGCCTACGGCAACTGCGAAACGATGATGGAACTTATTGAATCCATGATCAAAACCGTTGCCATGAAGGTTTGCGGCACCTTGACCATCGACAACGGTGCGGGCAAGATCATCGACCTCGGCAAACCGTGGCGTCGCGTGACTTATCACGATCTGGTGCGTGAAAAGGGCGGCGAAGACTGGTTCGACATCACTTACGAAGAACGCGTAAAGCGGGCTCAAGCTCTGGGTCTGGATGTTGACAACACCACCCCGGACTTTGAAGTTACCAACGAAGTTTACGAAAAACTCATCGAACACACCCTCATTCAGCCGACCTTTGTTATGAGGATGCCGTCGGTACTGCTGCCGCTGGCCAGAGCTTGCAAAGACGATGCCAATTTGGTGGATGTCTTTGAACTGGAAATCAATGGTCAGGAAATCGCTCCGGCTTACACCGAACTCAACGACCCGATCGAACAGCGGAAACGCTTTACCGAGCAGTTTGAACGCGACAAGGCTTCCGGCGAACTTATGGCTGATAAAATCGACGAAGACTTCCTGACCGCGTTGGAATACGGTATGCCCCCTGCCGGTGGTATGGGTGTGGGTATCGACCGCCTGGTCATTCTGCTGACCGGTGCCGACAGCATCCGCGACGTGATCCTTTTCCCGCACATGAAACGCAAATAAAACAAAGGCGTAAAAGATGAAAACAATTGTATTTCAGGGCGACAGTATCACCGATTGCGGCCGCAACCGGGAAGCGGATATAAACACACCGGGACATCTGGGTCTGGGATATGTAAACAGCATTGCTGGCCGCCTGCTGCTGGATGATCCGGCGGCGATGTACCGCTGCGTCAACAAAGGTATTTCCGGCAACCGCGTGGTTGACCTTTACGCCCGTTGGAAAATTGATGCTTTGAACTTCAATCCCGATCTTATTTCCATACTTATCGGGGTCAACGATGTGTGGCACGAAGTCGAAAGACAAAACGGCGTGGAGTGCGAGCGTTACGAACAGATCTACCGGATGTTGCTGGAATGGACCAAAAAGGTTTTGCCGGATGTAAAACTCCTTATCATGGAACCGTTTGCCCTTTTAAGCGATGTGGTTGACGATGATTTTCTTGCCGAAGTCAAACTGCGGGCGGCGGTTGCCAGAAAACTTGCCGCTGAATTCGATGCAGTTTTTCTGCCGTTGCAGGACAAACTCGATGCGGCCGCCAAACTCAACAACTGCAACTGCTACTGGCTGCGTGACGGTGTCCACCCCTCCCCCGCCGGTAATCAGCTGATCGCCGATGCGTGGCTAGAAGCGGCAAAACCATTATTGAAAGATTGATTATCATGAAAATCCAACTGGGCGAAATCATACAGGACCAAATCTGCACCATCGAATATTTTCTGCATCCGGATGGCGGAGAACGCGGTATGGTGATCGTATTTCCCGGCGGCGGATATGCCATGCTTGCTGCTCACGAGGCAGAACCCGTGGCGGAAAAATTTGTGGAACTGGGTTTTCACGCGGCAGTCTGCCGTTACCGGGTGAAACCGGCGGCTTTCCCGACTCCGCTGGAAGATGCCCGCAATGCGGTAAAATATACCCGCGAACACGCCGCAGAACTGGGCGTAAAGCCTGATAAAATTGCAGTTCTGGGCTTTTCTGCCGGCGGACATCTTGCAGCAATGGTTTCCAACATGCCCGGTTCGCCGGAAGCCCGACCGGATGCTTCAATTCTCTGTTACGCGGTTTTGAGCAGTAAACCGGAATTGATTCACAGCGGTTCTTACGGAAATCTGCTTCCGGAAGCTCCGGCGGAAGAATATATCAAATTCAGCTGGCCGGATGTGGCAGACAAAAATACGCCTCCGGCATTTCTCTGGCACACGCTCACCGATTCCGGCGTGCTGGTCGGCAACAGCATTGAATACGCTCTGGCGTTGAAAAACCTTGATATTGATGCCGAACTGCACATTTACCCGAAAGGGCCTCACGGTTTGAGTCTGGGCAACCGGCCGGGCTATGAAGGTCAGTTCGACGAAGTAAAATCGTGGCCGCAACTTTGTCAGCGTTTTCTGGCTGACAGGGGTTGGTGACAGATGACATGGGCCAATATTGCAGAGGCCGTTTTTATGGGGGCGGCACTGGCTATGGATGCCATGGCGGTATCGGTGGCACTGGGAGCTTCCGGCAGAAAAGCGTTTGACTGGAAAAAGATCATTCTTACCGCCGGAACATTCGGATTCTTTCAGTTTTTAATGCCATTGATCGGTTTTATCGGCAGTTGTTTTGCAGAACATCTGGTCTATAACTACGGCAGTATTGTTGCCGGAGTGCTGCTTATATTGATCGGCGGCAAGATGTTTTTTGAAAAAGCCGATGACGAAAGTCAGGCATTTTCCATACCCAAACTGCTGGTTCTGGCTTTGGCAACCAGTATTGATGCACTGGTCGTCGGAGTGAGCTACCGCTGTATGCACCGGAGCGATATTCTCTGGGATCTGGTGATAATCGGCGTGGTTACGATGTTTATTTCGCTGATGGGTTGCCTTGCCGGACGCTGGTCGGGCAAACTGCTGGGGAACCATTGCAGTTATCTCGGCGGCGGAGTGCTGATAATGCTGGGACTCAAAGTGATATTCTTCAACTGATAAATATTGTCAAGGTACTAAAGTCATGTCGCAGCTGGAACGGTTCTTAAAATTTCTGGCGGTGGAAAAACAAGCCAGTCAACATACCATTGACGGCTACCGGCTGGATATTCAGCAATTTGTGGAACTGCTTGCCAATGGCGATGAAGACTTTGACGATTGGGGCAGATTTGACCGCGATGACGCCCGCAGTTATCTGCAGGAATTGCACAAACTTGAATTGGCCAAAAACTCCATATCCCGCAAACTTGCCAGTATGCGGAGCTTTTATAAGTTCATGGTACTGGAAGGCGTGATTTCAAGCAATCCATTCATGCGGCTGCCCGCCCAGGGCAGAGAACGCAAACTGCCGCAGGTAATGAGCCTCGGAGCGATCGAAACATTGATAAATGCCGTGGAACCGTACTGGAATTCTCAACTGGCAAACGGTCTGGCGAAAAATGAAGATACCGCCGCTTTTGTTGCCGCCCGCGACAAGGCGTTGATCGAAGTCATTTATTCCGGCGGGTTGCGTATCGGCGAAGCTATGGGGCTTAATTTCAAAGATCTGGATATTTTAAGCGGTACAGTACTGGTACACGGCAAAGGCAAAAAAGAACGCCTTTGTGCCATCGGCACCCCTGCCCGCAAAGCGTTACGCAGTTATTTCCGGCAGCGAAGATTGCGTTCTCCGGCAGAAACGCCGACTTCGCCGGTGTTTATCAACCGCAACGGCGGCAGGCTCAATGCCCGCAGTTTTCAGCGGAATCTGAAAGAGTATCTGGAATTTGCCGGACTGCCGCCGGATTTTACGCCGCACAAGCTCCGCCACAGCTTTGCCACGCATCTGCTGGATGCCGGAGCGGACTTGCGGAGCGTACAGGAAATGCTCGGCCATGCCGATCTGGGAACCACCCAAATCTACACGCATGTAAGCACGGAACGCATGAAAGAAGCCTACCGCAAGGCTCATCCGCGGGCAAAATAAGAAGCAGAAAATCAAGATACTGTTCATAATTTGTTTGCAAAATAAAAAATCTGTGTTACTGTAGCATGGACCGATGGTACAGTTGAGTTCTATTGCCTGGGTGAAGATGATACACTGACGGTCAACGGCAGCAAAGTAGATAACTTTATGTTTGAAATTACTGCCGGTACTGATTATGAAATTTGCATCACCCGCAAGGAAAACAGTTCTGTACAGTATTACGCAACCATGCAACTGTCATGATCTGATAAAGTAACAGCAGAAGTGGCTGTTGCAAAACTGTTGATGCTGTTTGCCAACAGCTCACGCGGCGGCACGCCGCGAAGCCCGGTCAGGGCCGCGAACGCATGGGAAGGCAGTTTGCCGGATACATCCCGGCAAACCGAGCGGAAATGTTCCGCGAAGCTGACCGGAGTTGAGCGAAGCTCCCGGCGTTTGAGGGCACCGCGTCAGCGGTGGTTAAGGCGGCGTATGCCGCCGCTCTAATTTAAAATCGCCAGGTAATTCGCACTGGATATTGCTGCCGACCGAGCAAGGGGTTCCAAGGGGACAATGCAATGCCCCCTTGGGATGTGCAAGGTCTATTATATCGAATAAGTTGATAAGTTAAGCTGCACAAAAACAACATTGCGGAAGTTATTGCTCAAACATCCAATTTGAGAAGAAGCCAATATATGTTTGAGTATTGATAAAGAAATGATGATTTTTTATAGAATTGAACGGAAAAATAGAAAAAAGATATTATGAGAGACCTCTTGTGTCTCTCATAATATCTTTTATGCTGTAATATTTCAGATGGTGATTACTGATTCTGATTCCTTTTCTGCACTGTTTTTATTGCCCACACCACCAGCGGTATCAATACGAACATTAAACACCCGGCAAAGGCAAATACGCCACGCGTACCAAGCCATGCGATCACGCACCCGCCGATGATCGCCCCGAACATACCGCCAAACATACGGATACTTGCTCCCCAGCCGAAGGCACTGCCGCGTTGTTCTTTTTTAACAGTATGCGAAAGCATTGCCAGAAATATCGGCTCCAAACCGCCGATGGCAAAAAAGACCAGAAAGCGTGCCGCCCCCAGTACATACAACGATTCAGCCGTCGCTTGCAGAAGCATGAATCCGCCGCCTGCCGCCAATGCCGGAACCGCCAGAACTACCGGTTTACAGCGGTCGCTCAAATGCCCGAACACCACGCCGGAGATGATTCCACCCGCCGCCGCCAATGCCGCCACCCAGCCGGTATTCAACGCCGCCCGTTCAACGCCGCCGATAAGTTCCACCAACAATGCCAGAAACGGCTCATCGCAACGGCGTGCCAGCGGGAAAACAAACATCATTCCCAATACCACCCACACCGCAACATCAAAACCGGGCAGCAGATTTTTCCAACTCTTTTTTTCTTTGCCCACCGGAATTTCCGGCGGCACAAAATTTTCCTGCACAAAAAAGAGGGTAAGAAAACCGCCGGTCAAAAACATTGCTCCGCAAGTAAGAAACGCTGTCATGTACCCGAAGTAATGCACCACTACGCCGCCGGCTACCATTCCAAGCATATTGCCCGACCAGAACGCTGTAGAAAGCGTGCCGAGAGCGAATCCCTGATGTTTATCCGGCGTAGTGACTGCTACCAGAGTCTGTGCCGCTGATACCGTGCCGGAAAATGCCGACGATATAAACCGCATCACCATCAACGCCCCCCATCCGGGCATAAAATACATTGCCGGAAAAGTTATCCCGGTAACAAAGTATGCCCGCAGAAGCATCAATTTCCGCCCGTAACGGTCAGCCACCGCCCCCCAGACGGGATTGGATAAGCAAAAACTCAAAAGCCCCACCGAAGAAAAAAGCGATACTGCTAATGCCCGTTCGGCTTCGTCAACAAAGCCCAGTTTTTCCCGCAGAAAAAGCGGTATGAACGGAATGACCATACTGGTTCCAGCCATTGCCAATATCTGCCCGAACCAGATGCAGGCTAAATTGCGTTTCCACGAAACATTTTTACTCATTACTTTTGATCCACATTGTTCAGTATATTTATCACATCCCCCAGTTCTTTCTGCAAATTGGGGGTAAAATCGCTCCGCAATCTTTCCCGCTCATCCCGGAAAAGTTCCAGATCAAAAAATCTCACTTCGTCGATTTCTTCCGGGGCAAAAACAAACGGGCCGTCGCTTATCAGCTTGAACACCGTTACATTTTCCGACTCAATATCGTTGCGGATAGTTGAAGTGAAAAAGAATTCCGGTTTTCCTGCTATGCCCAGCTCTTCAGCCAGTTCACGAATCGCGGCATCTGCCACGCTTTCACCGGCGGCGACATGCCCGCCCACGGCGGTATCCCATTTGCCCGGCTGAATATCTTTGGAGTGCGACCGCTTCTGCAAAAGTATTTTTGTTCCTGTACTGTCCAGCACCACTACATGCACTGATTTGTGGATCAACTCCGGGTTGCCATGACATTCGCTCCGCAGAAACCTGCCACGCCATGAGCCGTCAGGATTATATACATCAAAAAATTCTTCCATTTTATTTATCCTTTACAATGTAGAAGTAGAAAAATATACACCGGATTGCGTTTTTTTGCCAACTTCGGGAGCTTTTTTGCCGTTTTAAGAGATATTTTTCACACTAAAATCAAAATCTTACAGCAATTTTCAAAAAAAATCGATTTTTTTTGAAAAAAAATTGAAAAGAAAAAAAATGGATGTATATTATAACACAAGGATGGACAATAAAAACCTTTAATACTCTCCATACTTATTAGGTTCCCCGCCTCCCCTTGGGTATAAAGGCGTCCATTTCCTTGCCGGTAGAGCGTTCCCCCCACCTCTACCGGTTCTTTTTTTTATCCGGATACTCCCTAAAAAAAATGGACATAACAGACTTGATTTTACATTTGTCTGTTATGTCCATTGAGTCAGTCTCAACGACTTTCCGCAACCGGGGCTTGTTGCCCCATTGCTTATGCAATACTCATTGTGTAGCTCATGGAATCCTTATCTTTGCGGGTGATCTCAATAATGTATTCACCACCGGCGACCAGTTCGTATGTAAGCGAACCGTCGGTAATTTCGATTTCGTTGCCGCCGCTGATGCGAACAATATCACCGGTACCGTTTTCCCAGGCACTGCTGGCAATGGTCAAAGTCGATTCTTTTTCCGCAACCAGTCTGATATAATCTACATCATCAGCAAAGTCAACATCATCTCCGATGCCCAGCCAGCCGGTGTATGTCGTTTCGCCATCCCATTCAAAGGCGGTGGCGGCAGCATTATCAGCCGCTTCAAACTCCACACCGCGGAATCCGGCAGCGGTATTGCCCAAATCCAACCGGGTTCCGGCAAAACCATCCAAATCACTGCCTAACTTTGCCCAGACATCACTGTTGGCAGCAATCACGCCCTTACCGGCCAGTTTGTCCACTCCGGCAAGCGTCTGGAAGCTGTCGCCCAGCACCAGAGTACCATTCACAGTCAGCGTATCTTTGGTGCCTTCGCCGAAATCAACCGCATTTTCAATATTCAATACTGATTTTTTATTTACTGTTATGCCGTCATTGCTTCCGGTGGCAACCAAACTGCTGATGCGGTTGAAAAGTCCGCTTACCTTTACATTGGCAACATTATTCAACATTTCGGCTTTGCCATTGTTGAACACAACACTCTGATAATTGGTGATGTTTCCGGCACTTGTTTC
Organism: Lentisphaerota bacterium; assembly: GCA_015061885.1. Taxonomy (GTDB): domain Bacteria; phylum Verrucomicrobiota; class Lentisphaeria; order Victivallales; family Victivallaceae; genus SIG78. The sequence continues at coordinate 19,053 of SUVS01000028.1, read as the reverse complement.
ATTAAGCGTTACAGTACCGCTCAATTTAACGGTGGAATCATAGGAAATCAGGTTGCCGTTTTCCCAAGTCCTTACCTCCTTGACAATATCGCTTTGAGAAATATTGCCGACAACAGAGTTTTTGAGTTCGACCTTGTTGTAGTTGTTTATATCTCTTACAGATATATCCTGACCATTGAGAACCCCTGCGGGCTTATACGTTATGATTTCTTCAATATTACTACGATTTTCGGAGTATGTTGTAACTGTTTTAGCGGTATAATTACCACCCAGGTCAACATTTCCATCCACCACAGTATCGGTCAATTTAACCGTCTTATAACCGGTAATATTACCTGTTACATTATAACCGGCAACCGTAACTGAAGCGGCGGGAGCAACTGCGATATTTTCTGTAACTTTAACGGATTTGCCACCTTTATCGCTGGCTTTTTTATAATCGTATTTATACGAACCATAAGCGTTATCGGTTGCTTTGATGTAACCCACACTCAATCCGTCTTCAGCATTGCCGGTGAGTTTGACAGTGTTGTAACCGGAAATATTGCCGGCAGTGGAGTTGTTTTTCAATTCAATACTGCCGTTGGCGGCTTCCTGGCTCTGCTCGCTCAATTTATTTGTTGTAGCGACCGGAGCATAGATAAAATCTTCCAGCAAGATGGTATTTTCCGGATCTATCTGCAAATCCAGAGCATCCCAAGTTTCGCTGTACTTAACAGCATCCTTCACCTTTGTATTGTTGACAATATCTCCGGCGGAAGATTTATCCAGTACCACTTTGGCGTAATTGCTTATATCACCGGTAACATCAGAATTTTTCAGACTTACAGAACCATTATTGGTGTAAGTTGTTGTCTGACTGTATGTTTTGGTAACAATACCGGCTTTGGTACTGAAAGCAGTTACCGTTTTTCCGGTATATGCACTGCCAAGTTTAATATCTCCGCCAATTTCCGCCTTGCCGGCGGCGGTAACAGTTTTGTAACCGCTGATGCCGTTAGTTACTTCGTAACCATCTATCTTGACCGATGTTGCGGGCTTTTCCGTAATACTGCGGGTGATCGCCCCGGAGGCGGCAACACCATTTTTATTCTGGGTAGTGTCGGTATAAACAACTTCTTTTGAGCCTGATACTGCGTCAATACTATCTACCGAACCATTACCGGTAAGCACGACTTTATCGTAGCCGCTTATATCGCCCACGCTGGAGTTGTTTTGGATTGTTACAGAACCGTTGGCGGCGGATTTTTCCACCGACTTGAGTACAACAACACGATCGGCTTTTTCGGTATCAACAGTATAATCCTGCTGTTCGCCGTAAATATCAATATCATCCCAGATATAAAGATATTTCTTTTCGTCTTTTACCAGAACATTGTTGCTGATATCGCCTACCTTGGAATCGAAAACGGTTACGTTGCTGAAATTTTTTATACTTTCAACATCAGATTTCATACCGGCAACCGAGAGCTTACCGGAATTGATAAAGTTCATACTTTCGGTCAGATAACCGTTGACCTTGCCGCTCTTTGAATCCAGAGAAATCGACCAACTGTCATTCTGCTTGCGGTAAGCACCGCCATCGTCTGCCTGACGGCTGATGTTCTCCACAACCGCACTGTTCAGCACTACATTACTGTACCCGCAGATACTGCCTACACTGCTGTTATCCACCTGCAAACTGCCGTCGCTGTCAAGCGTTTGTTTTACAGTTATGTTGCGGGTGAACTTTTTACCGGTATCGACCAGATTTTCCGACTTGGTAAAATCTTCTTTACTACTGGAAATAACCCCGGTTACAGTTGCCCACTGCAGATTGACATTTTTGTAATTTTCAATATTGCTGACTTCCGAACCGCGTTTCAGGTCAGCACTGCCGCTGGCTGAACTGCTTTCTTTCAGCGATATATTGAGCTGATACAGCTTTTCGCTGTTGGTCATTTTGCTGGTGTTGGCAACAGATTTCTGACCGCCTTCGAGAGTTCCGACCGTAGAGTCTGCAATTTCAACGGTCAAATACCCGCTGACATTACCAGCATTTGATCCTTTGCTGATTTCAACAAATCCACTGGCGGACTTGCCATTGGTGGTCTGGCGGGTCAAAGTATTACCATCTTTGCTGTAACGCTGTGATGAAAGAATTTCAGAGTTGCCCCCGGCAATATCCTTTACAGTTGATTTACTCAAAGATACATTGTTGAACCACTCCAGATCCAATTCCCCATAATCTTTACCGGCAATGGTGATTTTCTTTGCGGACTTGCCTTTGGTATTATAGGAGTAATCACTGCCGGTATAGCTGCCTTCCGGAACCACGGTAACTGCCGAAAGCAGCTTGACACCTTCCAGAGCGTCTATATCCTCATCAGTCAATGCTCCGCCGACGATCTGCAGCGAATCATCATTGAGATCGATCCCTTTTTCTCCGGCATGTGCAATAGAAGTAAACGCATTGACCTCCCAATCCAATCTATCGCCATCCACAAACTTGCCGAAAGTATTCTTTTGGGTATAGTTTTTATCAATATATATTTTGGTTTTGCTGTCGTCATCGGCAATATCGTCGATATTGTCGATCCGGTATTCTTTGACATTTGAAATATTACCGGCTTCGTCTTTGGCACGGAAATAAATTTTGCCGTTGCTTTCAAAAATCTTTTCATCGCCAGTATATTCCGCCCAGTCGTTATCATTACCGGTGAGTGAATACTCCAATGTTATAGCATCAGTGTTGTTCCACTGCCATTCGGGCATTTCAGTTACCATACCTTTGGTAAGTTCAACACTTTCTACCTCCGAAACATTACCGGCCTTGTCGTATGCCCGCAGACTGATCACGCCCTGACTTCCGGCATTAACGGCTTTGTCCGGATCAAAAGCGAACCAGTCTGTACCATCCAGCGAATATTCCATCTTTTCGACTCTACGCAAGCCGAAATCCGCCCAGACATTGATCGGTTTATGGGTGATTCTGCCATCGTTATCGGAGATTATAACCGGTACTGCCGGAGCAGTCTTATCAATATTTGTTACCTCATATTCGCTGCCAGAAACATTGCCCACATGGTCGATACTGCGAACATAGAGTTTGCAATTTTTCTCAATAACCAGTTCACCGGTATAATCGTGCCAATCATCGTAGTTGCCGGTAAAGCTGTACTGATTGCTTACAATATCAGTGCTTACTTCATCAAACTTGACCGTTACGATCACATCTTTATTGGTCAAAGCCGTTTCGCTGACCTCTATTACCGGAACTTCCGGAGGAGTTGTATCAATATTATCGACATCGTAAATCACGACTTTCGAAACATTGCCGACATTGTCCTTACTGCGGAAATACAGCGTACAATTTTTGCCAGTCTTGTATTCAAATACCCAATTATTACCGTTGACAGTGTAATTCTTGCAGATATTCCAACTTTTTCCATCCAGCGAATATTCGATATTAACCACATCGTCACTGTTGAAAACAGCTGTTACTGTTACTTCCTTGTTAGTCATTTGGGTTATATCGGCAGAAACTTCCGGAGTTGCCGGCGGCGTACTGTCAACATTTGTTATTTCGTATTCCACAACATTTTCGGAGATATTCCCGGCACGGTCAACCGCCCGGAAATATACTTTACAGTTTTCGCCGAAAAGAACCTCGGCAGTGTAATCATACCAGTCACTGCCATTCAGCGAATATTGCAGATGGGTAATATCCGAACTGTTTCCGGATTTGTTAAGATCATAATCCACCCGGGCAAAACGAACTTCCTCTTCGCCGCTGCCGATAATTGAATCCGCCGTAAAATCAGGCTTGACTTTATCAATATTCGTAACATCATACTGGCTTTGGCGGTAATTATCACGCTTGTCATACGCCCGGAAAATCACCGTTGCATTGGATTCAAATTCCACAACAGAAACGCCAATGGTATAATCCTGCCAGGTCTTGCCGCCATCGATGGAGTACTTGATATAAGTAAAGTCATCCGGTACCGTCGTATTGGCGGGGAAATCAGCTGTCAAAGTAATATTTGCATTAGTCCATTCCGTTTCGCTTGGCGTGATTTCCAGTGCCGGCGGCGGAGTTTTGTCAATACATGTGATTTCAGTAGAAAGAATTTCAGACTCTTCATGGGCGGCATTTACTGCCTTGAAATAGACTATAGCATTTTCTGTTACCCTGACCCCGCTGTCCTCATAGAGCTGCCAGGTACCGTTTTCGCCGATTTTGTACCACTTTTCGGTGGTATTTTCGGAAAACTCTGCTGTTACGATCACATCACCGTTAGTTAAACCGTCTTCATCCAGTTCTTTAGTCGGCTCCGAATTAATAGAGTCAACAAATGCCGGGGCAATCGAGTAAGCCAGTTTGATTTCCCCGCTGGCAGCATTGTAAACGAGTTTGTAATCTTCGTTGCTGATAGTATCGCCCATTTGCAAAGTACCGTAGGATTTATCACCGATCGTCAGATTGATTTTGATATTTTCAATCTGCGTTCCGGCATAGAGCGTGTATGCTCCGCCTGCGATATTATTCGTATCTACAGTAACATTCAGCAAACTGTTGGTTGCTGTCAGGAATGCACTTTCTCCGGTGGAGGTCATGACCAGCATGGCACCGGTATCAGCACTGTTGATCGTCAGATTTACAGTAAGATTACTGCCGGAGAATCCGCCGTAGAAAATTGAACCGCTTTCCACCGTAAGGGTATTACTGCCGCTGCCCAGATTAAGATCGCCGAACAATGCGGAGTTGTTTTTAAGCACAACAGCGTCGTCGGCACTGCCGGCAGTCATTACACTGCCCTTGACCGTTGCGGCAAATGTATTCAAGTTGTTGTAATAATAACCGCCATCAATATCGAGCGTACCATTAATAATGTCGTAACCGCCGGCATTGTAGCCGGAATAAATGAAACTGTTTTCAAGAGTTACAGTCAACACCTGATTGGCGGTCATTTTTATTGCCGAGTTGTTGGCTGAATCGCTGTTGACGATTATACTGCCGCCGTCCAGATCAAAGCTCATTGCCTTGCCGGATGAAAAAGCAATATTGCTTGAGAAATACAAGTCAACATTGATATTGCTGAAATTCACATCGCACTTGGAAGTGATCGTTGTCGTTACAGAGCGTTCAATCACAACATCTTTTCCGCCAATATCATCGGCAAAAACAAAGTCCACCGCATCATCGCCGGTACGGGTGGTCTGGATATGATTGACACGCTCCATGCCGCGTTCAAATGAACCACCCCAATATCCACTTTCGGCATTGCTTACCACCACATTGGTATCCGGAGATATATCAATACCGACATAATCTATTTGAAGATCCTCCATCGCAGCTTCATCGTACCATTTGGTTTTAGTACTGTTTCCCCAGCCGTAGTTGATGTGATACTCCACCTTGCCATTGACAAAACGGTAACCATCCATATAAATTGCATGACCAGGTATGCCGATACGGATAACTTCGCCATAGTCCAAATTTTCCTGCAAGATGGAGTGCCCCAGATCGGTAAATGTATAAGTTTCGTCCGTGGGGTAGTTATAAATCTTGTCCGCCATAGTACCACCCAGAACACCTATACGCCAGTAACTGTCAAAACCGGCAGCTTTAAAAGCCTCGGAAAACGTCCCATTGTAATAGTCGTCATAATACGATGTTCCGGTACCGGTCGAACCGCCATAGGTAGAACCATTCTTTACCCCGCAGTAAAAGTTCAGTGCGGCAATAAAATTACCAAGTTCAGTTTTATCGCCGTTCCAAGCAGTCTGGTATTCGGGAACTACATCCTTATTTGCCAAAATAGTATTCAATTCGCTGACACTGAGCAAATCATATTTACTGTCAGCAGTATTGAGTGTTACGTTAACATCAACAGTACTGGCTGGATCAGCAATCGAAAATTTTTCACTTCCGTCAACGGTAAAATTCAACTCACCGGCGTATCCTTTTTCCAGCCAGTAGTAAATTATCTGCGAGTCAGCAGTGTTGGAACAACCGGTAACTGCAAGGTTGACCCCATTGTACTTCGGACAATACTTGTTGTAAACCACCGCCAGATAGGTTTGTGTGCCGTTAATCGAAACTTGAATATTGTCGCTTTGGTTCCAAAGCGTGGTGGTCAAAACTTTTCCGGCGTTATTTCCGGCGGCGTATTCGCTGTTGCTTTTTACTTCGTATTCGGTCATGGAAGACCCCCTTTCGCGTCAGGTTCGTATATTATATATTAATAATAAAATTCTACACATGCCATAAGTTAATACACTCCGTTGCATATTGCCAATTTTTTTATGCCTGAAAATCGCAAAAACGATAAAAAAATACGGTTTTTTTGAGAATTTTGGGAGATTTTGGGAGATTTTGGGAAATTTTGAGAGAGTATGGGAAGGTATGGGAGGCGGGCAAAGCCCGCCGTAGCCACTTGACGCTCTTAACCGGTAAGCGACACACAGCGTACAGTCCGCCGCCCCACAAGTGCTATCTGCCTTTTGCCTGTTGTTTCAGCATCTTGCGGCAGATGTAGAAGAGCATTGCCCCGTTTATCAGTATCACCAGTATCCACGATACCGGATATGACACCATCAGTGTTTCCATAGTCCGTTTACACGGCAGTACCCAGAACACCCATACCACACGCAATCCGCACACGCCCATCATGATTACCAGCATCGGCTTGAACGAATGGCCAAGTCCGCGCAGTGAACCGCTGACCACATCCATTAAACCGCACAGAAAATAGCTGGTGAAAAGTATCCGCAAACGGATCATTCCCCACTGGATAGCTTCGGGATCGGAATTGTAAAATCCAAGCAAAGTCCTGCCGCCTAAAAAACAGCTCCAACCGAGTACAGTTGCGGCAATACTGGTACACAATGCACAATAAAAAACACTCTTTATCACCCGGTCGATCCGCCCTGCCCCGTGGTTCTGACCGGCAAAACTTATTGCAGTGTAATAGTAAGATGAACACGCCACATAGACGATTCCTTCCAGACTCAACGCCGCCGTATTCCCCGCGATCGCCTGCCAGCCGAAGCTGTTGACTGCCGACTGAATGGTTATATTGGAAATACTGAACATTGCCCCCTGCATACCGGCGGGCAAGCCGATTTTGAGCATCTCTTTAAGTGCGTCCCAATGGAATTTGAGCTTTTTCCACTCCAATTTCCAACAACCCGGAGTATTCAGCAGCACCCGCATTACCAGAAATGCCGACACCGAAGAACCGATCATGGCTGCAAGTGCCACTCCGGCAACATCCATCTTGCACAGCACTACAAAAAATAGATTCAGCATAATATTCACCACTCCGGCGATCACCATAAAAACCAGCGGACGCCTTGTATCGCCATCCGCCCGCAGTATAGCACTGCCGAAATTGTAAAATATTACTGCCGGAACCCCGAGTGAATAAATCCACATATACACAGCGGCGTTATTTATGATATTTTCCGGCGTAGCCATCAAACGCAGCATCGGTTTGGCAATCAGCAAGCTGACCAGCGACATGACCACGCCGCCGTAAAGAGCCACAGCCATTGCCGTATGTACGGTTTGAGAAACTTTTCTGACATCTTTTGACCCGATGTACCGGGCGGCAAGCACATTCACCCCGGTCGCCAGCCCCAGAAAAATATTCAATATCAGCAAGGTCAGACCTGATGTAGCCCCCACCGCCGCGATCGCTTCGCCGTGAGCAAACCGCCCCAGCACTATCAACCCCACCGCATGAAACAGCAGTTGCATGACATTGGCTGCCATCAGCGGCAGTGAAAATCTGATGATTTTGCCCAACAGCGGACCGCTGGTCATATCAATACGGTATTTTTTCCCGTCAGCCATAAAACATCTCCTGCAAATGTTATTCTGATAATATACAGCATTTTCCAGCTTATTGCAAACACTGAAAACTTGCAAAACTGCGTTTTCGGGTTATATTGTCAGAAAGGCATTATTTGAAAGCGAGGTTTTGAAAAAATGATTATAGCTGTTACTTGCGAAAACAACGAAGTTTTCCAGCATTTCGGGCATACTCCGGCTTTTGCACTGTTTACTGCCGAAAATAATTTGATAACCAACGAAAAAATTCTTGAATGCGGCGATTCCGGCCACGGGGCACTGGCGGCACTGCTGGCTGCCGAAAATGTTGACGTCGTTATTTGCGGCGGTATCGGCGGCGGTGCGATCGCCGCACTGAACAATGCCAATATCAAAGTCATCGGCGGAGCGTCCGGCAATGTACGCACTGCTGCTGAAGAATATCTGGCAGGCAAACTCAAAGTCCGGCTGAATTTCCGCTGCACTCATCACAGCCACGACGAAGGTCATACTTGCGGCGATCACGGTTGCGGCAGCGGCAAGTGTTCGCACTGAAAGTAAATATTTTTGCATTTTTTACAGTTTTTATTGAGCAAGTTGGCGAAAAAGAACACTGAAAAAAAAAATCAAATCAATAAAAATCATACATAATCTGATTGTAATAGCCCCCCTCTGAACTCGCACTTCTAAAGGCATATTACAAGGAACCCCAAGCAAGACAGATGTGTCCATGCCGGTAAAGCATGGCACATTCTGGCGTTGTGGGGTTCTTTACGCAGTGCGAGGCGTGAGGGTGGCACTTCAACAGAATGTGCCTTTTTTATTGCCTCAAACTCAAGGGAGCTGCCAGATGGACGATTTGAACGAATCGGGACTTGACTGGCTGAACAAATGCCGGAAAATGGAAATTGAATGTAACCGCATCTGGCTTAAAGCAATCGAGTTTTCTCCCAAACTTGCACACTATTGCAAACGTTTCAATGACTTCAGCACCGGGCAATGGGCGGTATTATTATCGCATTGTCCGGAATTTATCAATATTGCACCTCTGCACGAATTATCTGCAAGCGAGTGGACTCACATACTCTGCTGGCAGCCGCAGCTGGAAACAGAGTGCAAAATAAAAGACCAATTTTCCGACTTGCAACTCAAACAGCTGAATTTACGCCCGGAGAAATAACCGGAGAAAAGAGTATTTCAGCAACAAAAATTTGCAAAGTCTGTTTTTCAAGCTATATTGTATCACAAATCAACAGCAATCGGAGTAAAACAACACAAAAAATCAATAAAAATCATACATACAGATTGTAAATATCCGTCCCGACTGAACTAGCACTTCAAAAAAAAGGTTTTTACAAAGAAACAATTATCAATCCGGATGTGTCCATGCCGGCAAAGCATGGCACATTCTGCGTTGTGGTTTCTTTGTACGCAGTGCTAGGCGTGTGGGACGGACACAGCAACAGAATGTGCCTTTTTTTATAGCCTCAAAAAAGAAAGCTGAAAGATGGACGATTTGAAAGCACCGAAACTTGACTGGCTGAATAAATGCCGGGAAATGGAACTTGAATGTAACCGCATCTGGATCAAAGCGATCGAATTTTCACCCCAACTCGCACGCTATTGCAAACGCTTCAATGACTTCAGCACCGGGCAATGGGCGGTATTGTTATCGCATTGTCCGGAATTTATCAATATTGCTCCTTTACACAAATTATCCGCCGGAGAATGGACTCATATACTCTATTGGCAGCCGCAGTTGGAAGCAGAGTGCCCGATAATGGAAAGGCTTTCCGACGAGCAGAAAGCCTTTATAAAATCAAACACTGATTGCAAATAATTACCTTGTTGCCTGCGGCGGAGTTCTGCCTTCGGCGGCGTACCAGTTATCCAGACGCTCCTGAATGAATTTAATGATATTTTCGTGCAGTTCCTTGCCCGAATCCGTTACCATTACCGGTTCGCCGAACTCAAAATAGACTTCGTGTTTTCTACGCACCGGGCCCATATCGCGTATCAGTTTGCCGTTGCCGAGAAAATCGGTTTTGAGAGCCAGCGGCAATACCGGAACACCGGCGGATTTGGCAAGTTTTATACCGATGGTATTGAAGTTTTCGGGAATAAACACTTCACTGCGGGTCGCCTGTGGAAACAATACTATACTCTTGCCGCGGGCAAGCCGTTCTTTACCTTCGGTCAGCACCGCCTTGAAGTCATCGCGGGGATTGACCCGGTCAACGGCGATAGCTTCCAGACTCCGCATAATATCACCAAAGTATTTGACATCAAAGAGTGAACGCTTGATGACAAAGGTAAAATCCAGCCGCGGCCGCATGACTGCGTGCAGCAATGCTGTTTCCAGCAAGCTCATGTGGTTTGCCACGATGACCGCCGGCTGACCGTTGAGCTTATTTATATTGTCAAGATTACGCAAATGCAGTTTGCCGCCCACAGCTTCCACCAGACGGGCGTTTTCGTTGGAAAATTCAGTCTGCATAAAACCGTCAAGTTTGCCCGCCTGACCGCATTTGCCGGTGCGGATGAAAACACCGAAGTTCTTCCAGTAAAAATACCAGCGGCTGCGGAACAGCAAGGTATCCATCAAAGCGTGCGGCGTATTTTCCGGTGTATCGTAATCATTGGCAGTATAAAGATAATTTTTCAGGTATTTCATAATCAAAAAACCGTTTGTTCTGCCCCCGCCGGGGGCTATGTCTTACTTTAATCTGTATTTAAGATAACGCAGTAACGGTTGTTTTGCAAAAAAAATTGCTTTTAAATTTGAAAAATTGCCGATATGGGAGTATATTTAGTGCTTACAAGATTGTGATTGTAAATAAATTTTCAACTATATAAACATTTGGAGAAAGACAATGAAACAGGATATTCATCCGAACTATGGTCCCGCCAAGGTCGTCTGTGCCTGCGGCGAAGTCTGGGAAATCAATTCCACCCGCCCCGAATACAAAGTCGGTATCTGTGCAAAATGCCACCCGTTCTTTACCGGTAAGCAGAAGTTTGTCGATACCGCTGGCCGTATTGATAAATTCAACAAGCGTTACGGCAAAAAAGCCGATTGAGCTTGATTTTTCAGCAAAACAGTTGTTTTGCTACGGAGAGATCCCGGCAGTTCCAACGAGGTGCCGGGATTTTTTGTGAAACGCCTGTTCTGCTGAACAGCAAATTTTAAAGGATTTTTCAGATGACCCCCGGCGACATAGCTTTGCATGTGGAAAAATTGCATACCCGCTTTCATGAACTGGAACAGGCTCTTGCCGACCCGGCTATTTACCAGAAAAGTGCCGAACTCAAAAGCGTTTCGCAGGAACACCGCAAACTGAAAAGCCTTTTTGAAAATTACACCCGCTGGGAAAAAGCTCTGGCAGAAACCGCCGAAAACGAACTCCTGCTCGCCGAAGAAAGCGATCCCGAACTCCGGGAACTGGCGGAAATGGATCTGCAGGCACTCAAAGATGAATGTACTGTGCTGGAAAACAAGATCCGTCAGGCACTGCTGCCCGCCGACGAAAACGACTCCCGCAACATTATTGTGGAAATACATCCCGCCGCCGGAGGCGACGAAGCGGCACTCTTTGCCGGTGAACTCTGCCGGGCATACATGCGTTATGCCGAAAGCAAGGGCTGGAAAGTGGAACTCCTGGAAGAAAATGCCAGCGAACTCGGCGGCGTGAAAAATGTATCGTTCTCGCTTTCCGGCGACGATGTTTATATGCACATGAAGTTTGAAAGCGGCGTCCACCGGGTTCAGCGTGTCCCGGTAACCGAAGCCGCCGGGCGGGTGCATACTTCGACCGTAACCGTGTCGATCATGCCCGAAGCCGAAGCCGTGGAAATCAATATCCGCCCCGAAGACTTGCAGTTCGATGTATTCCGTTCCAGCGGCCCCGGCGGTCAGAGCGTAAACACAACCGACAGTGCTGTACGCGTTACGCACATACCCACAGGCGTATCAGTAGCCAGTCAGCAGGAACGCAGTCAGCACCGCAATAAAGAAATCGCACTGCGAATCCTCTACGCCAGAATACTGGAAGCCAAACAAGCCGAAGAAGCCGCCAAACATGCCGCCGACAAACTCTCGCAAGTCGGCACCGGCGACCGCAGTGAACGCATACGCACCTACAACTTCCCGCAAAACCGCGTAACCGACCACCGTTATAACATCAGCAGTTTTGATCTGCCTTCGATCATGGAAGGCGAATTTGAGCGTATAATCGAACCTATCATGGCGATGGACAGCGAACAACGCTTTGAGGCTTTGCAGAAATGAACACACTGGCTATCGGCATTATAAGCGGACTGGTTACAGCATTCATGCAATCATGTTCGTACTTGGGCGGCAGAAGATTTCTTGCCAGAGAGGGCAACGCGATCCAGCTGATGATCTCATCATTGATAATCTGCGGGATCGGAGCGTGGATACTGCTGCCGTTTTACTGGATGCCCGAAAAATATTTTACCTGGAAAATGGCAATGTGGGTATTGCTGACCGACGGCGGTTTTCTGATCGGGCAATGGGGATTTTTCAATGCCCAGAAACATATTGAATCCAGCCGGATAGCGTCTTTGCTGGGTTTGAAAGTCGTTGCGGTAACGCTTTTAACGATGACTTTTCTCGGCGAAAGATACTCCGTCTGGCAATACACCGCCATTGCCGGAGCCGCCGCGGCGGCGATGCTGATGAACTGGAGCAAAGGCCGGCTCGACTGGAAAGGTATGAACTTTCTGCTGACGGCTCTTTTTGGATATGCAAGCTCGGATCTGGGCGTACAGCAGGTGGTCAAACTCATCGGCGGCGATGATCCCATAGCACGCGGCATGGCGGGTTTTACTCTGACCTACGGAGCTATGCTTATCGGCGGATTGGCAGTTATGCCGCTATTCAAAGTAAAGTGGAAAATGGTCAAAGGAGCTTTGCCGCAAGGTATCTGCTGGGTGATTTCCATGTGGGGATTGTATGTATGCTTCGGACTGCTGGGGGCGGCGTTCGGCAATGTAATTCAGGCAAGCCGGGGCGTTATATCGCTGATTTTGGGAATAATCTTGAGTTTTTTTGCGATTCAGGGTTTGGAACAACAGCAAAGCGTCGGGGTGTGGTTGCGGAAAACGGCGGCGGCATTGCTGATGTTCGGGGCAATAGTTTTGTATGCTTTAGCGGCGAAAGGATAACTGTTTATGGGTAAGACTCTCTATTTGGAAGGTGCTTCGGGCATATCCGGCGATATGACCGTGGCGGCACTGCTGGATCTGGGCGGCAGTCAGGAAAAATTATTGCGTGTTCTGCAAAGCCTGCCCATGCACGACGAGTTCCACTGTCATATACAGCAAGCTGAATCATACGGCATTGCCGGATGCAGTTTTAATGTGCATTGCCATGACAACGAAGCTCATCACCATCATCACGAACACCATCATGAACACCATCATGACCATGATGAACATCATCACCACGAACACCATCATGACCATGATGAACATCATCACCACGAACACCGTAATTTAAGTGATGTATTGAATATACTCAAACAGGCAAGTATGAGCAAAAGAGCTTATGCTCTTGCCGAAAAAATATTCCGCATCGTGGCTGAAGCCGAAGCCCAGGCACACGGTCTGGAAATTGACAAAGTGCATTTTCATGAAGTCGGAGCGGTCGATTCCATCGTGGATATAGCCGCGGCGGCGGTGTTGCTTGATGAGTTGGATATAACCGATTGCGTGGTGCAGAGTCTTGCCGAAGGCAGCGGTTATGTAAATTGCCAGCACGGCAGACTGCCGGTTCCGGTTCCGGCAGTTTTAAACATAGCTCAAAAGTATGCTGTTACCCTGAAAAATCTGCCGGTGAATGGCGAAATGGTCACTCCAACCGGTATAGCCATTGCCGCGGCAGTGCGGACAAAAAATGTTCTGCCGGAAAATTACCGGATAAAAGCTATCGGCACCGGAGTCGGCAAACGGGATTTCGGTCACGCCAATATCCTGCGTGCAATGATTATTGAAGATCGCAGTTTATCATGTCAGGATACAGTGATGGTTCTGGAAAGCAACATCGACGATTCCACCGGCGAATTACTGGGGCTGGCAATGGAAAAAATCATGCAGACCGGGGCATTGGATGTCAGTTACACACCGTGTTTTATGAAAAAAAACCGCCCCGGTTATCTCTTGCGGGTGATCGCTCCGGCTGAAAAAGTTGCCGATATAGAATATGCAATTTTTGAAAACACCACCACTATCGGCATAAGGCGTTATCCGGCAGAACGCAGCACGATGGAGCGTCAGCCTATCGAGCTTGAAACACAATACGGAATGATTCAGGCAAAAAAATGCTCATGGCAGGATATAGAACGAATCTACCCCGAACACGAAAGCGTAAAAGCCGCCGCATCAAAAGCTCAAGTACCATACAAAACGGTTTTTGACGCCGCCACAGCCGCTGCCATAAAGCAGTAAAAATCAGCGTTACCTTGATTTTTCCCACTGGCGGATTTTTTCGATTGCCGCATTGTGGTTGGACGGAGCATTTTTCAGCATGATTTGATATGCCAGATTCATAGAATAGTATGAATCGCGATTATCAAACGCTTTCTGCCGTATTTTATTTACCAGCCCTTCCAAATCGGCACCGCTGTAAAATTCGGTATTTTCCGCTATATAATCCAGCAAACCTTTTTCGCAGGGCAGGTTGCCTTGTTTAAATGCATTACGGATGATTTGATAGCGGGCGGCACGCTCCGGCAGACCAACATAGGCAAGTATATCAAATCTGCCAGGCCGCATGAAGGCTTCGTCGATCTTCCACGGCACATTGGTTGCACCCAGCAGCAGAATGGGATTTTTGGATTTATCCACGCCGTCCAATTCCTGCAATATAATGGAAATAACTTTTTGGGTACTTTCATGAATATTTTCCGAGCGTGAAGAAAATATCGTTTCCATTTCATCAAAAAACACCACTGACAACGGATTTTTCCGGGCATTGGCAAAAATGTTGCGGATATTCGTTTCGGCTTCGCCGACATATTTGCCGAAAATGTCCGCACCGGTGATTACATAAAACGGCAGATCAAGCTCGCCGGCCACCGCCCGTGCCAGAAAAGTCTTGCCTGTTCCCGGCGGGCCGTAAAGCATTACACCGCCACCGGCTTTCAAACCGTAGCGGGCGGCTAATTCCGGGTTGCGTAAAGGCTCGATAAGCCGCAAACGGAGCTGTTCTTTAACATTTTCCATACCGGCAACATGGGCAAGTTTTACGCCGGTTTTATTCTGCAAACGCATATCATCTGACGCAATATTGAACCGTTCCGACTCCCAATGGCGTATCTGCTCAATAATTTTCTGATTGCCGGATGGATGTGTATTGCACAGAACATTGTATGCCTGTTCAGAAGAATAATATTCACTGCGGTTTTCAAATGCTGACTGACGCATTTTTTCCACAACCCCGGTAAGATCAGCTCCGCTGTATTGTTCCGTATTATCAGCCATGTATTCGACCAGACCTGCTTCCAACGGCAGACCGCCTTTGCTCAACGCGTTTTGCAGTATATGCATACGGGCGGCACGATCCGGCAAACCGACATAGGTTAATATGTCAAATCTGCCAGGCCGCATAAAGGCTTCGTCAATCATCCACGGCACATTGGTTGCCCCCAGCAGCAGAATGGGATTTTTGGATTTATCCACACCGTCAAGTTCCTGAAGTATAACGGAAATGACCTTGCGGGTAACTTCGTGAATATCTTCGGAGCGTTTGGAAAAAATAGTTTCCATTTCATCCACAAACACCACCGACAACGGATTTTTCCGGGCTTCGGCAAAGATTGCGGAGATATTTTTTTCCGCCTCGCCGACATATTTGCCGAAAATATCCGCCCCGGTAAACATGTAAAACGGCAACCCCAGCTCGCCGGCCACCGCCCGTGCCAGAAAAGTCTTGCCTGTTCCCGGCGGGCCGTAAAGCATTACACCGCCACCGGGTTTCAAACCATATTTGGCAGCCATTTTCGGATTGACAACCGGGTCGATCAGCCGCAGTTTGAGCTGTTTTTTAACTTCTTCCATACCGGCGACATCAGCCAGAGTCGGCAACCCGGACTGTTTTTTCAGCCTGCCGGATTTATTATTGCCCTCTGAATATTCGCAGGCAAGGACTTTTTTGACCATTTTGATTGCCCCGCAAATCGACAGAGCCAATACTACCAACACAACCAATATACAGAATCCCGGCGGTATGTGTAAAAAACGCCGGTTGCAAAAACTCATTCCTATGCACACCAGCAAAATCGCACTTATCAAAGCCAGAAAAAACCCGGTTATCTGCAAACCTTTATACACATTTACCGGCAATTTATTTTCCGGCAGGGCACTTGCCCCCAGCGAGGACAGCGGCATACAAGAAAAATATATCACTGCTACTATTATAAACTTCAAAAAATTTGCTGATTCAGCAGTCATTTTTGCTCCACCGGCGGCGAAAATAATTCCGCATACAGCAAGGGCAATCATCCTTATCAGCGGATAAGCAATCAAACAGAGTGTGCCGGAATACACTTTCAGCATATTATTATTGAACAAACCGCCGAAAATTCCTAAAAACGGAAAAAACAACAGCAGTGAATACAACATACTGCCGCTGATTGATCCGATAATCAGTACCATTGTTAATGCCAGAATAAACGACGAACCGGACTTCCAACCGGCCAGTGAATCCAACGCTTCCTGCCCTGATGTTATATTTTCTCCTTGCATGAATCCCCCTTGCACATTATCAAAAGATGTTTTTTCCATCCCAATCCTGATCGGGCTCGACGCCCAACCAGGCGGTTACGGTTGGTGCTATATCTATAATATTCAGTTCCTTACCGATTTTGCCGGGAGCTATGCCGTTGCGGCGAACGAAAAACGGTATGGTCATATCTTCCGCACACTCCGTGCCATGACTGCGGTCGTGACCGCCGTGGTCGGCTGTAACGATTACAGTTACATCTTCTTTCAGGGCATTGAATACTTTTTCCATATTATCCAGACAACTTTCCACAGCTTGCAGATACTCTTTACTCATCCAGTTGTACTTATGGCCGGCTTCGTCTGCCCAGCACTGATAGAAAAATGTGAAATCGGGTATATCATCTTCTTCGATCATATTCAGCACGCGTTTGGTAATACGCTCATCAGCAACAGCAAAAGTATAATCCTTGCCGCTGATAAAATCCGCCCGCGACAGCGTCAACGGCCGGGCAAGATCACGCAACGGCTCCCACGAATAGAAAAATGCACTGCGTTTGCCCGCACTTTTCAGAACTTCGCAAAGTCCGTTGATCGGCCGCACCTGCGGCACATAGGTATTGGTAAGTATGCCATGACGGTCGGTCGCCACACTGTGAAAAAGCGACATGTGACAGGGCAGTGTTACCGAAGGCATCACTGTACGCATCTGCATGGAATAGGTGCTGATTTCCAAAAGTTTACGGTAAAATGGATGGTTGATCGTTTCCAGTGCATCCGGCCGCATACCGTCGATCAATGCCAAAAATACTTTGCTCATGATTACAAACCTTATTTATTATTGCCGCTGCCGGGTTATTTCCACAGCTACACTGGCGGCGGAACCGATGGCATGGGGTTTATCTACAGTTACGGTAACTGATTTTACCAACTCAAATTCACGCAGTACCATTGCCGCAGAATTTTCCGCAAACGCTTCGATCAGCAAATACGAGTTTTCTCTGCCGAGTTCAAGCAATTTTTCTGCCACAGTCTGATAATTGACTGATTTATAAAGGTCATCGTTCAATCCCGCCGGAGCCAGATCGCACTCCATAACCACATTAAGAGTAAGCGGCCGTGCCGCCAGACGCTCGTCCGGCCGGGTGCCGATGATGGTCATAACGGTCAAATCGCGTATAAATATTTTATCCATAAACTTTAACACCTGTATTTTACAAATGAAATACCAACGAATTAATATAACATAACTCAACAGCGGCGGCAAGTTTATATCATAAAAAGGCGGCTTTTTTTCCCTTTTACTGCCGACATTTTACTTGATCACCCGCAAAACCGCTATTTTTGTAGGATGATTGAATGGTGCCGGATCGACCGGATAAGGCATGGAATCCGTGTTTTTGCAGCAGAAATCTTCCGGAATGGAAATAATTTGCTCCAATGCCAGATATTCATTATCGCAAATACTTTCCAGATATTCGAGATAATCTTTTCCGGAAAGATAGAGTGAATTGTTCACTGCTATCAGCACACCGCCGGATGCCGCCAGCGGTCTTACTTTATTTATAACGCCCAGCGGATTATTGGCCTGATCTATCAAACCTTTGGCGGTGCGGGAGAAAAATGGCGGGTCCACGATCACGCAGTCAAATTTGGCATGTTCTTTACGCAAAGCCGCCACCACCGGAAAAAAATCTCCGAAACGGAAGTTTTTCCGCGTAAAAGTCAAGCCGTTGAGCGAAGCACTGCGGTAAGCTGTTTGCAGAAATTTATTTGACAAATCGGTCTGTAAAACTTTACCGGCTCCGCCGGCAGCCGCCGCCACGCCCAGACTGCCGGTGTAGGCAAAAGTATTGAGAACACTTTTGCCTTGCATATTATCCAAAAGATATTTCCGCAGATTGCGGGTATCGGCATAAAAGCCGTTGTCGTGATTCATGGTCAGGTCAACGGAATAACGGACATTGTGTTCTTCGATAAAAGAATCCGTTTTTTCGCCGTAAATCAGCATACCGTTGCGTTCTTTACCGTCGGCAGAATTGCGTTTTTTCAACAGCACTGCTTGCAGAAAATCCAGATTTTTCACCAGAAAATCACCGATCAAATGCCCGTCAACAGCACTACTTTTGCCGTAATCATGTACCACCGCAGTTCTGCCCATAAGGTCGATGGCAAGGTCGGAGCAACCTTCGGTAAAGCCGTTAAAAATCCGCCACGCCCCCCGATGCAGAGGATCCGCTTGCAAAAACGCCTGCCGTTTCTCAACGGCACTATATAATAATTGTTCAATGTCGATATTTTCCATATACATATAATATAGCACACATACTTTTTTTTGCCACAACAGCTTTACGATCGACAAATTTAAGTTTTTTGAAGTTTTCGGCAAAAAAAAAAGCTTTTAAACTTGCTAATTTCAAAAAAAGCATTATATTATTGTTCCATTGTGTTAGTTTGGAACAGTTATACAATTTTTTACATAAAGGAATATT
>SUVS01000085.1 GCA_015061885.1 Lentisphaerota bacterium | reverse complement strand
CCTCAAGGCGTGGTGGAGTCAGTGCGAAGCGGCGCTGGCGGCACTGATGCTTTATCAGAAAACCGGCAGGCAGGATTTCCTGAACTGGTTCAAAAAACTTGACGAATATATGTTCAATACTTTCCGCGATCCGGAATATATGGAGTGGTTCTGTTATGCGCCGCTGAACGGCAAAGTTCTGCACGGCTACAAGGGCAGCAACTTTAAGGCGATGTTCCATATTCCCAGATTCTTGCTGGAATGTATCAATATTTCAGAATAATATAAAATTCCGGGTGGCGATTCCATGAAAACCATCCAATCTCTGGAACGGGGCATGCAACTCTGGTAATATACGCCGACTGAAAAGAGCATAAAAGAGTAGTGTTTATGTCAAATGATTTATTTTGGGGTTCCCGAAAAATATAAAATCTATTGTTTCAGGAAAATCAATCGGCTTTCCAGAAGCAGTCCGTCAGCGTTATATCGGCAGCAGATATGAGATTTTACTGCCGATATAACGCTGTTCCGGCTGAGAAATACTGCGCAAAATGCAGGAGTAAAACATTAATTTGCTCCTGTTATACAATTCCTCATAGGATTTCTGTGCGGCAAGTTTCAACTGAACTGCCTGTTCTTCGGTGATTTTGCCATTGGTTACCATCTGGTCGATGCGTTGTTCCACACTGGTAGCACCGCCAGCGACATAGGCAATTTCAAGAATGGTGCTGACAGTTCCGGCTACTTTCTCCTGCGAGAAGTAGGCACAGCCGGAGATGGTCAGCATACCGAGAGCAAAGGAAAGAACGAGGGCGAGGATGTAGACGAATTTCTGTTTTTTTGTAGACATAATCATTCTGTTGTTTTTTTGATTTTTGATGGAACTTTTCTTGAATTTTGCAACCTAATGTGTTATATTGTTGATGTAATCTAACACAGGAGGTGAAACATGGCGATGTCAACTTTTAGTGTCCGGATGGATGAACAACTCAAAGCTGATCTTGACAAATTGTGCGAACAGTTCGGGATGAACACATCTGTTGCAATCAACATTTTTGCCAGAGCCGTTGTTCGTGAACGCCGGATTCCCTTTGAAATCACTGCGGATCAGGAAAACACAGGGCTGCAAGCCTTTAATGCTCTCCGTATGCAAGCCAAAAACAAGGGGATTCAGGGAATGTCTCTTGATAATATCAATTCAGAGATCAATCGCACCCGGGGTCTCAAATGAAGTGTTATGCTGTTATTGATACCAATGTTCTGGTTTCAGCTTTGCTGGCAAAGCATAATACTTCAGCAACGGTTCTGGTTGTGGAGCGTTTACTGGATGGTACGGTACGGTTTTCAGCAATTACATTTTAGAAGAGTATTCTGCTGTTTTGCATCGGGATAAATTTGGTTTTGATCCCGCACTTGTGGATACTTTTCTGCAAGAGTTGCTTAAGCATGGAATTGTCGCAGAACCAGAAGAATCAGATGTCGTTCTGCCGGACATGAAAGATGTACCGTTCTATGTAGTTGCACTGAACAGCGGTATTGATGATACCTTTTTAGTTACAGGCAATATCAAACATTTTCCGGCTGAACCTTTTATTGTTACACCGGCACAATTTCTTGAAATATTACAAGAAAAGTTCCAAGATTGATTTTACGGCTTTGTGTTTTTGGGGTCTGACAAGGACTCCAAAACTTTGTCGGCGTCAGCACCGGCTTCAACGAGATCCACCGCAGCACCATTGATCTGCCGACCGATTTTGACCTTAAGTGCTCCATCGGTGGATACGTTTCTTTATATGTGTTATGTTATCGCAATTAAATCCAACTCAACAAGCTTTTTGTGGAAAATATATAAGGAGTAAGTATGATAACAAATTTATTATTTTTTGCGGTTATTGTTGTCGTTTTTATGAACGCTGGATGCGAAAAATCGAACAATCAGGAAAATATCTCCAAGAACGCTGGATGCGAAAAATCGAACAAGCGGGAAAATATCTCCCAAGCGGCGGTAGAATTTCGTTTAGTTCATCTTAATAATCACGAATTAATTTCCCAACTAAATAATCAGCAAGGTTTTATACCACCGGACGGGTACGAATTATTAGATTACAAGATGGATGGGAAACAAATTGAAAAATTATTGGTCCGTAAACAAATAGAAATAGACGGCAAAAATATTGTAAAAGCCCGTATTGAAAGATCAGAATATACAGGTAAATATGATGTTATTATTACCTTGAATGAAGACGGTAAAAGAAAATTTCATAAAATCACCCAACAAAATGTTGGAAGACAACTTGCTGTTATCGTTGACGGAAGAATTTTATGCGCTCCCGTAATAAGTACACCTATTAATAGTCCCCATCTTCAAATTTCCGGAAGTAATTTGGATTTGGAAGAAGCAAAAAACATTGCAAAATCGTTAGGTTACGATGATTAGTCATTATTTGGGGGGGAAGCTTCCCCGGCAATCTTCGAATAAGCAATGCATGTGATAAGGTCGTAGCTAAATTCCGTATATACTGCAATTTTATCGACGGATTATCTTACATGTTACCGGGAAAGCATCCCGGGCAATATCACAATTGCGAGGAATGTGAACCTCTGTCAGATTTCTGCATCCGTAAAATGCTGCGGACCCTATTGATCTCACACTGTCAGGTATTGTAATTCCACTCAAATTACACCATGCGAAAGCTTTCCATTTAATACTGGTCACATCGCCAGGAATTTCATAATGCCCGCTGAATGATGGTGGAAAATACAAAATTTCTTTATAATCAACCGTGATCAATGCACCATAACGGTCTGTATAAAAATCATTGTTCCCAGTTGATACTTTTACTGATTTTACATCAACAAACGCCCTCTCTCCAATTCTTTTAATGTTGGCAGGAATTGTTACATGCAAATTTTTACAGCCATAAAAAGCATCCCAACCAATTTCGGTCACATTACTGCCAATTGTTACTTTCTGCAAATCGTAACAAAATGCGAATGCAGAATCACCGATTTTTATTACACTGTCAGGAATAATTACACTCTGCAGATGGTATCGGCTGCTGAATGCACGTTCCCCAATTTCAACAACACCATTGGGAATGGAATAACTGGTCTCAGAAAGATAAGACGGATATTCTTTCAACGTTCTGTAATTATCGCTGAACTTTATACCTCTGGCTTCGTCACGCTTACAAACATCGGATAGCCTTTCGGCTTGAGTGTTTGGCGATACATAGGAATAATAAAAGCCGAGCAAAAACAGTGAAAGTAATGCAATATCGAAGATAAAAGATCCAATTTTTTTATGCTTATTTTCTTTTACCGGACAACCACATCCTGGACACGATTCGGCGGCATCAGAAATATCTTTACCGCACTCTTTGCATTTAATGATAGACATTATCAATATCCTCCTATTTCCGCATAATATAATGCGAATAATGATATATTGCAAACAGGACTCTCATATTTCATTTTTTAATCATACGGAGCGAAGCGGAGTGCTTCATAGCGTAATGAAATGGCTTGCCGCGGCGTAATGAAATGAAGACGGGAGATGCTTCATATTGTGGAGCTTTAGCGGCTTGTCGCGGCGTAATGAAATGAAGACGGAAACAATGCTTCATCGTCAGGCTTTTATGAAGCACGGCTTTGCCGTATGAAGCACATTTTGTGCTTGCGAGCTTTGCTCGTCAAGCATCAAAATATATGAAGCGCACCTGCGGTGCATGAAACGAAGCCTGATGGCTTCATGTTTTTTTGCCCAAAAAAGAAAAAACTCAAAACCGGAGTTTTGAGTTTTCAGGGCAAAAAAAAATGGTCGGGATAGCGAGATTCGAACTCGCGACCTTTTGTCCCCCAGACAAACGCGCTAAACCAAGCTGCGCTATATCCCGATCGTTTTATAAATATACCATCAATTTTGCTTTTTGCAAGTTTATTTTGTGCTTTTTTTCAAAAAAGAGCTTTCCGGCTGTTTTTTGCTCAACGCTTCGGCGGCGGCGGAACTGTTCCGTTAGCTGGAATCTGGCTGGAGCCGATGACCCGCCCGCTGGCATCACGGTAGGTAACCCGGTTGCCGGATATGGTCGCACTGCCGGTATATCTGCCTGAACCGTCACGATAGGTTATCGTGTTGCCGTTGCGCTGTTCGGTGCCGCTTACTCTGCCGCTCGAATCGCGGTGGATGACCCGGTTGCCGCTGCGTTGGCTGGAACCGGAATATCTGCCGCTCGAATCGCGGTGGATGATCTGATTGCCGCTCTGCTGGCTGCTGCCGACCACTCTGCCGCTCGAATCGCGGTGGATGATCCGGTTGCCGCTGCGTTGGCTGGAGCCGGAATATCTGCCGCTCGAATCGCGGTGGGTGACATTGGCACCCGGTTTCAAGGTTTGCGGATTCTGCGGAAAACGATTTTGCGGTGCAGCAGGCAGATTTATTGCTGCAGCACCTATCAACAGACTTACCAGTACTTTTTTCATGATCGCTCCTTGAATTTGATATGGTTTCAGGTCAGATACGGATTGCTGCGTTTTTCTGCGCCGATCGTGGTGCGGGGACCGTGCCCGGGGTAGACAACCGTTTCTTCCGGCAAGGTCAGCAGGGTTTTCCGGATGCTTTCTTCCAGCGTGGCAAATGATCCGCCGGGCAGGTCGGTACGCCCTACTGAACCGGCAAACAATGTGTCGCCGGAAATCAACAGCTTGCGTTCTGGAAAGTAAAAGCAGCTTCCCCCCTGCGAATGCCCCGGTGTAAAGAGCCGTTTGATATTTTTGTACGGCCAGTTGTCGGTGGTTTCCGGCAGGTCTGCCACTGGCGGCAGATAGGGCAGGATGTGATTTTCCGGACTCTTATACATTGCTTCGTCGCCTTTGGCAAGGTAAACAAATTCTGCATTGAGTGCTTTTTTAACTTCCGGAACAGCTCCGATATGGTCAACGTGGGCGTGGGTCAGCAGAATCGCGCAATGCTCAAAAGGAAAACTTTTTGCTGCGCTTACAATCAAATCCGCATCGTCGCCGGGATCGACTATAAGCAGCAGTTTTTCTGTTTCTTCATATATAAGATAGCAATTTACCGCCAGAGCTCCGACGGGGATGATCCGGAAATTTTCCATATTACGCCCTTTCATGCTCGATTTACAAAAAAAAGAAAGCAGGCTTTATTCGTCTCAGCGGACTACTTACAATAAGGCCTCGCGGCCCCGATGCATTACTTGTTCCGAGATTGACCTGCTTTCTGGGGAGTAATATAGCAAGCATTTTTTTATATTGCAAATGAAAAATCAGCGCATTTACAAATTTTTTTTCAAAAAAAATCGTTTCAGGACTTGCAAAATGGGAAAAATAGGGTAAAATAGGTAGATGTAGGTTTAATTAGGTTTGATTTGGTGCCAAAAAGGAACGATAATCTGGAAAATGGAAAACGAAGAACTGTTTTTTTGCGGTGATTTCAGGCATGCGCTTGATTCACAGTTCCGGGTTACTTTGCCCAGCGCATGGCGTTGCGGCGAAGGCGAGCCGCATTTGGTGCTTTTTCCCGGTCGTGATCGTGATTTATTGCTGTTTCCGTACAGCATGTTCCGTGAGTTTCTTATACGCGCGCGCTCCAGTGCGCTCGCTAATCCCGCGGCGCAGGCTGCTTTGGCGCAGATAGGGCGGGTGGTGCGCGATATCAAACCCGACAAACAGGGACGCATCAAGCTGGAAAAGGAGATGCTGCAAGCTATCGGAGTCGATTCGCAGCTGGTTATGATCGGTGCGATCACGCATATCAAACTTTGTGCTCCGCAAAACTGGAATCCGGTGGAACTGGGCGATGCAAGTGTATTTCTGGACGAAGTGCAAAAGCTCAATGAGTCTGACAGCGATGGCTTGAGCAATCTGCTTGCCAAGCTTATCGGGAAGGGCAATTGAGCATGAGTGAGGTCAATACGGCAGAATCATGGGTGCATATACCGGTGCTGGCTGCCGAAGTTGTTGAATATTTGAGTGAGGTCAAGCCGTTGCGTCGTTTGATCGACGGTACTCTTGGAAATGGCGGACACAGCCGTCTGCTGCTGGAAAAAAATCCGGAGTTGGAAATTCTGGGTATCGACCGCGATTATGCCGCTTTGGAACGCGCCGGAGCAAATCTGGCGGAATTCGGCAGCCGTTTTACTGCTGTCCATGGCGAATTTGCGGAGCTTGACCGGATCGCAGCGGAGCATAACTGGGAACATGTCGATGCCGTGCTGCTGGATATCGGTGTATCCAGTCCGCAGATCGATGACCCCGCACGCGGATTTACTTTCCGCGCTGATGGGCCGTTGGATATGCGTATGGACAGAACTCAAAAGCTGACTGCCAGCAGGGTGGTCAACTTTTACAGCGAAGAAGATTTGGCTCGGGTTTTCCGC
>SUVS01000084.1 GCA_015061885.1 Lentisphaerota bacterium | reverse complement strand
TAAACGAAAAATCACGGCATAAAGCAAAGAACAACTTCACAAGCCAGCTTGCAAGTTGTTCTTTTTTCTTTATACCTGATTCGCTCAAGCGGAAAAATCCGCATGAGCGAGTGATTTTTTAAGGGGGTTGCCGGGGGCTGGTGCCGCCCGGCTCACGGCGGGCAAAGCCCGCTCGTGTCGAATCCCTCGCTCTCCGCCATTTTTATTTTAAACGAAAAATCACGGCATAAAGCAAAGAACAACTTCACAAGCCAGCTTGCAAGTTGTTCTTTTTTCTTTATACCTGATTCGCTCAAGCGGAAAAATCCGCATGAGCGAGTGATTTTTTAAGGGGGTTGCCGGGGGCTGGTGCCGCCCGGCTCACGGCGGGCAAAGCCCGCTCGTGTCGAATCCCTCGCTCTCCGCCATTTTATTTTAAACGAAAAATCACGGCATAAAGCAAAGAACAACTTCACAAGCCAGCTTGCAAGTCGTTCTTTTTTCTTTATGCCTGGTTCGCTCAAGCGGAAAAATCCGCATGAGCGAGTGATTTTTTAAGGGGGTTGCCGGGGGCTGGTGCCGCCCGGCTCACGGCGGACAAAGCCCGCTCGTGTCGAATCCCTCGCTCTTTGTCCCGCCGCAGTTGCATACGAAGGCGGATCCGCCATGGTGCTTAAATTACCTCAAAGAGTACCATTTGGTACCGTTTGACTGATTCATATCCTTAAAAACAGACTATTTTAAGCTGAGTAAACCATTCTTCCCTTTATACTCGCTGTCGTCATCCACTCGGCAAAACACAACCTGTGATACGCACTACCACCAAAAAAACTGCGGCTTTTATTTTTTTATATTTCCTTAGCGTAAAAAAAAAGCGGCTATGAAGCCGCCCGGATGGTCTTTCCGTAGAAAGTTGCCAGCAAATCCTTTACCAGGACTTGTAGAGTTATCGTAAATATACACCTGTTTATACAAATGTCAAGTTGCATAAATAAAAAAATGTGTTATTATAATGCTATAACATAAATATTAGATGGCACAACAAGGAGTTTAGCTATGATTACTTTGGGATTGGACTTGGGCATTTCCTCGATCGGGTGGGCAATATTGAACGAAACTTACCAGAAACGTGAGCTTATAGCATGGGGCAGCCGGATCTTTGAAGCTGGAGTTGAAGGTACAGACAATGAGATCTCTGCCGGTAAAGGGGTATCGCGTTGTGCTGAACGCCGATTGAAAAAAGCTCTCCGCCGCCAGTATTTACGCCGCCGGAACCGCAAAAACAACATATTGGATATTCTCATCGAAAACGGATTTCTTCCGCAAGATGTGGATTCAGCTTTTTTTACTCAAATTGATAAAAAACTTTTTGATCAGTTCCCGAAGTCGGAACACCGGCGTATAGGGCATGTGCTGCCGTATCTCTGGCGTAAAATGGCTCTGGATCAAGGTCTTGAGAAATACGAGCTGGGCAGAGCAATATATCACCTTGCACAACGCCGCGGATATTTGAGCAACCGCAAACAGGAGCTTAAGGAGCAGGAAACTGTTGGTGCAGTCAAAAGTGGCATCAATGAACTGAAACAGGCAATAGCAGATTCCGGAGCAAGGACTTTGGGCGAATATTTTTGTATGATCGATCCGGAAGTCGAGCGGATACGGGAGCGTTACACAGAACGGTCGATGTATCAGGAGGAATTCCGCAAAATATGCCAGGGCCAACGCCAACATATTCCGGAAGATTTGGAAAAAGAACTTTACGATGCGATTTTCTTTCAGAATAAACTTAAATCCAGCAAGGGATTAGTCGGGAAATGCCGTCTTTACTCTGACCGCCGCCGCTGTTCAATGGCAATAACGGAAGCCCAGCTGTTCAGAATTTACACCAGCGTAAACAATCTGCGGATCGTCAGCAAAAATCAGGTGCGTTCACTCACGGAAGATGAACGGCTGAAGGTCATTGAAGTACTGAACAGTTATTCGGATATCTTCAACAAATCCGGTAAAGTCGCCCTCTCGAAATTACAGAAAGCCGCCGGCTTGGCAAAAGGCGAAAAGTTCAATCTCGGCGATGATGAAAAAGAGATATACGGCAATGAATTACACAATATACTTTACCGGGCGTTCGGCGAAAAGGCATCAGTAATGTCGGTTGAAGAACAGTTGAAATTTATCAACGACTTGCAGTCGATCGAAAAGAACGATGTTTTGCTCAAACGGCTGATTAAATATTGGCAGCTTGATGAAGAAAAAGCCGAAGATGTTGCTTCAATAGCTTTACCCGACGATTATTGTGCCTTTTCGCTGAAAGCGTTGCGGGAAATGCTGCCGGAACTGGAAAATGGTGTAAATTTGAGTGATTGGCTGAAAAATAACAATCACACATTGAGTGCTGAAAAAGAATTTGATACTCTCCCGCTGTTGGATGAGTGCGATTTTGAGTTGCGTAATCCTATTGTTCACCGGGTGCTTACCGAATTGCGCCGGGTGGTCAACAGTATTGTGGAGCGTTATGGAAAACCCGACCGTATTCATGTGGAGCTTGCCCGTGACCTGAAAGCCACCAATAAGGAACGCGAAGCCGCCACCATCCGCAACCGCAAGCGTGAAAAAGAGCGTGCCGCTGTTGCACAGCGTATTCTTGAAGAAACCAGATTGGAAAAAATTTCCCGCAATGATATACTGAAAGTCATGCTCGCTGATGAGTGTGATTTCACCTGTCCGTATTCCGGAGTGCATTTTTCCATGAAAGAGTTGTTGGACGGCGGCTTGGTGCATATCGAACATATCATACCTTACTCCCGCTCATTTGATGATTCTTTTGCCAATAAAACATTATGTGTAAATAAGCTGAATGCCGAAAAAGGCAATCGGACTCCATACGAAGCCTTCGGTAATTCACCTGAATATGCTGAAATGCTGGA
This sequence comes from Lentisphaerota bacterium, assembly GCA_015061885.1. Classification (GTDB taxonomy): domain Bacteria; phylum Verrucomicrobiota; class Lentisphaeria; order Victivallales; family Victivallaceae; genus SIG78. The sequence goes on along the minus strand of SUVS01000084.1, from coordinate 3,701 downwards.
AAGGGTCAAACACTTCAAAGGAGCTTATGCCGAGCGGAAACTGGAGCTGTTTGAATTGCAGGAAGTTGAGCCATCTGAATTTCTGGAACGCAATTTGAACGATACTCGTTATGCCAGCAAACTTGCCATGCAGTATCTTGCCAAACTTTACGGCGGTATAGTCGATAAAACCGGCAAACGCCGGGTCTATGCCATTGCCGGCGGCTGTACTGCTTTGATTCGTCGGGCATGGGGCGGCAACTATCTGCTGGGCGAAGGCGAAAAAGTCCGCGATGACCACCGGCATCATGCAATAGATGCCATGACCATAGCATTGACTACTCCCGCTCTGGTGCAGGAAGTTGCCAAAATGTCCACGGAACGCCGGAAAGAGTTTGAGAAAAAGACACAGCAGTTTATTGACAGCAGTTTTTATCAGCAAGCCAGTGCCATGCTCGAAAATTGTGCGGTATCGCACCATGTAGTCAATAAAATGCGTGGAGCCTTGCACAAAGAAACTATTTACAGCAAGGATTACAGCAATGGCGACAGCATCCGCCATGAGCGTGTTGCATTGGATAAATTGAGTTCAAAAGATATAAAACAGATCGTTGATCCGGCAATCAAAAATATCATCCTTGACAAACTGGGCGTTACCAATGATTATGAAGTAACCGATTCCATGCTGAAAATCTTTGGCGATAAAGCCAATTACCCCTCCATGCTCGACCGCAACGGCAATCCGGTAAACATTATAAAGAAAGTCCGGATCGCCCGCAAAGTACAAACCCGTACTATCGGCAAAGGCGACGGCAAACGCGAAGTTGCCAACGGTGCCAATTACATATTGGCTATCTTTGCCAAGCTCAACGAACAGGGTGAAGAAATCGGCTGGGAGGGCGAAGTTGTTTCGCTGATGGATGCCGTTCAGCGGAAACAGCGGCATCAACCTCTGTTTGAAAAAGACAGACCCGGCATGAAATTTAAATTCAGCTTGCAAAAAGGCGATATTGTGAAATTTACCAAAGATGGTGAAGAAATTCTTTGCGTAATCCGCGGTATTTCTCTGCCGCAATTTTACTGTTGCCGAATATCAGATGCAAGAATGAAAAAAGAAATTCAAGCGGCTCAATGTTGGTATCAACCAACCCCAACCGCCGCCTTTAATTGGAAAATGCAAAAATATAATATGAATGTATTCGGGGAGTTACAGACCGCCAATGACTGAACGGATCATAGAAATTGCCGAACAGTCGGCATTTCTCAATTTAAGCAACAATCTGTTGAGTATCCGCCTGAAGGACGGCAAAACTGCTGAAATTCCGGTTGGTGAGGTTCAATGTCTGATTCTCTCCAACCCGGCAGTTACCATGACCGGAGCATTGCTGGCGGCTCTGGCAGAAAATAATGCAGTGGTGGTAATCTCCGGCAAAGACCGTCTGCCGATCGCCATGCAGTTGCCGATAAGCGGCAACTATATACAGCAGGAGCGTTTTCGCAGCCAGACCGAAGCCAAACTGCCGTTGAAAAAACGGCTCTGGCAAACGGTTATACAAGAAAAGATCCGGCGACAGGGTGAACTTCTGCAAAAACTCCACCATGATGATTTCGGATTACTGAACCTTGCAGAAAAAGTCCGTTCCGGCGATCCGGATAATATAGAATCACGGGCGGCAGTTATCTATTGGAAGAATTTCTGGAAAAGTTCTTTCCGGCGTGATCGCGATGCCGCCGACAGTAATATGATGCTCAATTACGGGTATGCCGTTTTGCGGGCAATAACCGCACGGGCGTGCTGCGGTGCCGGGTTGCACCCCACAATAGGGATCAATCATCACAATCGCTACAATGCGTACTGTCTGGCAGATGATCTTATGGAGCCGTTCAGAACGGTTGTTGATGAAGCTGTATATAACCTTAATCCCGAAAATACATATATTGAAGAACTCACTCAAGATATACGCCGCCAGCTGATAAGTTCTTTGCAGGGCAAACTCAATACCGCTGACGGTATGTGGAAAATCAGTGATCTTATTCAGCGTTCTGCTCAACAGGTCGCTGAATCATTTCAGACAGGAGAAATGCTGTTGCGTTATAATTAAAATGATTTCGGAGATAAAAGCTGTGTGGCTGATGGTCATGTTTGATCTGCCGGTGGTTTCCACCGAAGAAAAGCGGCAATATACGCGTTTTCGCAAATATCTGCTGCGGGAAGGCTTTTTGCAGTTGCAATTTTCGGTTTACGCCAAGTATTGCGCCAGCCGGGAAAATGCTCAAAAATACATGAATCACCTGAAATCAGCCGTGCCGCCCGGCGGAAAAGTCCGGTTGATAATGATCACCGACAAACAGTTTGGCGATATGGTATCGCTTTACGGCAAAAAAATCGAAGATGTGGAAAAAAAGCCGGAACAACTGTTGCTTTTTTAGCCGGCTATTTTCCAATTTTCTGTAAAAAAGTGTTGCTGAAACGCTTTTTTTCGCTCTGCGGGTTCTTTTTTTGAAGGTAATCTATAAAGTAATTTCTTGCTTATAAATCAGTTGCAAAAATTACAATATAGCACACTTTTCAAACTCTACAAGCCCCAGCTCCATCGCAAAAGATTTGTCCGGGAGTAAAAATATAGCACACTTTTCAAACTCTACAAGCCCCAGCCCGACGCTTGACTCCGGCGACAGCGATAAAAATATAGCACACTTTTCAAACTCTACAAGCCCCAGCTCGTAAGCGGCACTGTTACCACGCAAGCTGAATATAGCACACTTTTCAAACTCTACAAGCCCCAGCTTCATCAATTCAAGATTGACCACCCGGACAAATATAGCACACTTTTCAAACTCTACAAGCCCCAGCCAAGTTTGGCTTTTTTGGCTTCTTTGGCTGAATATAGCACACTTTTCAAACTCTACAAGCCCCAGCGCGGCAACGGCAAGAGTTTCAACAATGCCAAATATAGCACACTTTTCAAACTCTACAAGCCCCAGCTGGCGGTTCGTTGCAAAAAAAATTTCAGTGAATATAGCACACTTTTCAAACTCTACAAGCCCCAGCTTATCAGTTTGTTTGTTGATCGTGTTATTTAATATAGCACACTTTTCAAACTCTACAAGCCCCAGCTTAAACAATAGTGTTTATAATTTAAGATGGAATATAGCACACTTTTCAAACTCTACAAGCCCCAGCCGGGAGATGAAGCGATCCATGTGCCTGCAAATATAGCACACTTTTCAAACTCTACAAGCCCCGGTATTCAGTTTGTTGGCTTATAGAATAAGGCTGAAAAGTCAAGCATATTAAGGTTACAGTAAACAAAATTGGAGAAATAGCTGTTTTTTAAAAACATGAAAAACCTCCATTCAACAGCCGGAGATATGCACTATTTTTGAAAAAACATGAAATATCTGTGCCTCAAAAGCAAAAAAAAGCAAAAAAAAGCAAAAAAAATTTGCAATTTTGAAAAAAAAGGCTAAAGTAATGAAACAGCGAGCGAAACCGGAAGGTAAGCAAGCATTAACCACGAGAGTGGCGGGATAGCTCAGTAGGTAGAGCAGGGGACTGAAAATCCCCGTGTCCCCGGTTCGATCCCGGGTCCTGCCACCATTTTTTTGTCTTGATGCCGGATGGTGACACGCCATTCGGCTTTTTTTGTGCCTGTGTTTGAGGGTGAATTGCAAGGATTTACGACTTTTTCAGCAAAACGGAGAATTTGAAAAGTACGCAT
>SUVS01000083.1 GCA_015061885.1 Lentisphaerota bacterium | reverse complement strand
TCGAACGGAGTCGAGCGAAGCCATCCGGCGTTTGAGGACGATTTTGAGCTTTGCTCAAAATCGCTCTAAGGGGGCGTAGCCCCCGCTTTAATTAAAGATCGTGAAGAACTACGCTGGATATAGCTGCTCAATGAGCAAGGGAGGTCACGGAGGGGAAAGCAATCCCCTCCGTGGTTGTGCGGCGGATACGATATTGCTGCCGGTAAAAGAGTGCCGCACATCACTTGCTTTTTGCATTGCTCAAAGATTTGTTTTGAGCAAAAAGCAGAATAAGGGTTTATTAAGCTTTTGTTCAGCCAATCACAACTCGTTCTGTGGTGAAATTTGAGCTTAAACAGTATAATACGGGAGTGTTGCAAAATTTTGAGTTTTGCAACACCCCCATTTTTTTTATTTACACCTTTGTTATGTTGTTGCATATTTTATGAAAATCTCAAGTTGAAGTTGCAATTTTCATAAAAATTTAATAATCTCGCTCTTTTTTTCTCCGTTGGATTTGTATTTTTCTTTGTCGAATATAAAGTATGCTTGTCTTTAAAAGATGGGATTTTATCATGGAAGTAACATTATCTCAAGTTTTGTCGGGGTTGTTCCTGACTGCCGTTGCCGGGTTGGCTACGGGGGTGGGCAGCTGTATTGCTTTTTTTGCCAAACGCCAGAATACCGGATTTCTCTCCTGTGCGTTGGGTTTTTCCGGCGGCGTTATGATCTATATATCGCTGGTGGAGTTATTGGCGGGCTCCCAGTCGGAATTATCGGAAATATTTTCCAAGCGTACCGGGTCCCTTATCGGAATCGCTGCCTTTTTCGGCGGTATGGCGATCGCCATGCTTATTGACAAACTTGTCCCCAGTTACGAAAATCCTCACGAAGTGCGGAAAGTTGAAGAAATGGATTCGCCCCGGCACAAAGATAAACTTATCCGCAGCGGCAAACTCTTTGCTCTGGCAGTGGCGATCCACAACTTCCCCGAAGGTATGGCGGTATTCACATCGGCTTTGACCGACCCGGTCACCGGAATATCTATTGCACTGGCTATTGCCATACATAATATACCCGAAGGTATCACGGTTTCGGTACCCATCTATCACGCCACCGGCAGCCGGAAAAAAGCGTTTGCATATTCGTTTCTCTCCGGACTGGCGGAACCTTTGGGGGCTTTGGCGGCGTGGGCGTTCCTGATGCCATTCCTCTCCCCTGCTCTCATGGCAATAACCTTTGCCGCCGTCGCCGGGATCATGGTCTTTATCAGCTTCGATGAACTTTTGCCGCTGGCTGAAGAATATGGCAAACACCATCTGGCGATCGCCGGACTTATCGCCGGTATGCTGGTAATGGCTCTGACATTAGTCTGGTAAAGGGGTTGCGGAAGAGATCTTGAGGAAGTGGAAAAAGACCATTTCAGGAGTTTTGAAAATACCTCCAGCTTACAGATTATTATTTTCCGCCCCAAACTTTTTATAACTGACTTCGCCATCGGATTTGATTTGATGAAAAAATCCATCCGGATGATTTCCTGATTTTTCCTGCAATATAACAAAAACCGGATCGGTGATTTTCCTGCCCTTCCCGAAATAATCATAGCTCTTCAATACTTCAGGATCTTTTTCTGCCGGGCAGCGGAACAATTTTTTTTGTTCTTTTTCCGGCACATGATCCGGTACCAGAGCATCCAATTTTTCCGGAAAATAATCTTTGTTATCTATTGCGTAAAGCTGAAGAGCTATGGCTAATTGCTTGGTATTGGACAAACATTGAAACTTTTTGGTAACTTCTTTCTGTTTGCCGGAAGGCGGCAGCGAGAGTATTATAAATATTCCTAATGCAGGAAAAAGAAAATAAGTCAACGACCAAACCCAACGGATTTCCCAGTGCTTTTTCACCGGAAAAAGATAAATCACCAAGCACCATACCCACGACAAGCTCAATGAGAACAAAGCTAAATAGCCCAACCATGTCCCAATATTTTCATCAAACCTGTTAAAATTGTTGATCCATAACCGGTTCCCCAACATTTCCAGAACAAATTCAATACCGTACAGCAACAGAAAACCCAGCAGTGCAACAGCATAAAGCAGTATGGGTAATAATCTTAATATTTCATCCGGAAATTTTTGCCTGTTCATAAACCAAAGTCCGATATAAAAAAACGGAACTGCTTTTTTCCGACAGTTCCGTTTTGCTTGCATAACTTGATTGTTATTCCCAGATGTAATCGTTGTCGGTCAGACGCTTGATCACTTTTTCGGGCGTGGTCTGCAAGATCGGCAGAACTGTTTTACGCAGTATCCGGGCATCGCAGAGCCGTGCCATACCGGTACCGACTTCGCCGTAGGTAAGTCCGCCGGTGGCGGCTACCACATGTTCCATATCCACATAGTAATCCTTTTTGCGGGAGTGCCAGTGGTGGTCGATCACGTGCAGATTGTTTTCGTAGTCAAAAATATAGAGTTTGCTGGTGTCTTTGGTGTGCAGACCCGGCACTCTGGCTTCGATTTCCAAAGCATGGATACAGGTGTTGCAGGTAAAGTTGGTACCCAGGAAAAGGATAAAACCGTTTTCTTCACGCATCAATTTGCCGTAGGGGCTGTCGGGCGACCACGGAGTGTTGGCTTCCAGATGGCCGTCGGTGATGTATTTGGCACGGGGGCCGCAACCGGCTACCGAATGAACCGGGTGCAGACTGCGTACTACATTATCACGCTTCATGAACACATTCACCAGAGTTCCGACGGTTGCCGGAGTATATTTAACATGATAAACCGGCTGATCGGGATTCACATTACCGGAAACCCCGGACATCAGCAATGTACCGTTTTCGCCCAGCACTTCCAGCAGTGCGTCAATGATGGTATCGGCTCCGCCATCGACTTTGCCGACCCGACGCAGCGAGCTGTGTACCAGCAAAGTCATGCCTTCTTTGATTCCGAGAGCCTTGAACTGTTTTACCAAAGTCGCTTTATCAGTCATTTTTCAAAATCCTTATTCATATTTGTTGAAAATATCACGCAGTTCGCGGACTGCACTTTCTTCGAGATAATCCACCGTTCCGAGCTTTTTCTTCAAGTGATCGTCGTCCAACGCTTCGCCGCCGGGAACAAACTTCATATTGCTCAAACGCTTGCGGTAGCCGTTTACGATGTGGTATTCCGTGGCACCGGACTGCTGAATGATCGGCTCAAGCAGATCCACGGTAAAACCGCTGCCGAGAGCAACTACGATCTTGATGCGGTTGTCGGCTTTTTCGATCAACTTGGCAAGACGTTCGGTATCCAGACCGCCACCGGGGAGAAGTCCGCCGGTAAGAATGTAATCAATCCCCAGATCGACACACTCTTCGAGCGTGCGGAACTGGTCGCGGGTGCTTTCAAACGCCCGGTGCAGAGTAAAGGGCTTGCCGGGAACACGTTTCATGACTTCCTTCATCCGCTTGATGTCAAGCTGACCGTCGGCGGTGATGATACCGGACATGTAGCCATCGGCACCGGCTTCGTAAAGTATTTCCGCATCGCGCAGCAGGGTATCAAACTCGGCATCGCTGTAGAGAAAATCGCCGGAACGCGGACGGAGCATTACATACAACCCCAAATCACTGCCGGCGGCTTTTTTGGCGGCAACTGCCGAATAGACCAAACCGGCACTGGGGCTCAAAGCTCCTTCGGTGGGGCTTACATAAAGCTCAACGCGGTCTGCTCCGCCGCGCCATGCACTCAAAGCATCTTCAACGGTACGGGCACCGACTTCCAACTGAAATTTTGCCATGATATTTTTCCTTATTTTACTGCACGCATCTGATCACGCAATTCTTTGGCGGCGGCACCGGCGGCGGCGGCAAAGTCATCGCCCTTGCTTGCATAAATAATGCCGCGGGAACTGTTGACGATCAGCCCGTAACCATCGGCACGGCGGCCGTAGGAAACGACCTTTTCCACATCGCCGCCCTGGGCTCCCACGCCGGGAACGAGGAAAGGCATATCCGGGCAGAGTTCACGCACCGCTTTGAGTTCTTCGGGGAAAGTAGCACCCAGCACCATCATAACATTGCCGTCTTTATTCCAGACATCGCGGGCGAGCAGTGCCACATGTTCATAGAGTTTTTTGCCTTCGGTAGTAACCAGTTCCTGCAGCTCTTTACTGCCGGGGTTGGAGGTACGGCAAAGCACCACCACGCCTTTATCAGCATACTTGAGGAAGGGGTTGATCGCATCGCTGCCCATGTAGGGATTTACCGTTACGGCGTCAGCGTGATAGCGGTCAAAGGCTTCTTTGGCGTACTGTTCGGCGGTACTGCCGATGTCGCCGCGTTTGACATCCAGGATCACCGGGATTTCCGGGTAGTTTTCCAGAATATAATCAATAGTCATAGCCAATTCATCGTCGCAATCCTGACCGGCGTAGTATGCCGCCTGCGGTTTGTAAGCACAAACATAAGGTGCGGTGGCATCAATGATCGCTTTATTGAATTCAAAAATAGGGTATTGGGCGTTTTTCACACATGCGGGCAGTTTGCCCAGATCGGGGTCAAGCCCAACGCAGACCATTGAATCGTTTTTCTGCCAGATATTGGCAAATTTTTCCATGCAGTTCATACATTTACTCCTTATTATAAATCAAATCTTTGCGGATTTATTTCTCAACATCATATCAACTAAAACTATTGCTGTCATAGCTTCCACCACCGGCACCATCCGGGGGCACAAACAGGGGTCGTGCCGCCCGTGGATCTCGCACTCAACAGCGTTGCCGTTTTTATCCATGGTCTGCTGTTTTTGAGCGATCGAGGGGGTGGGTTTTACCGCTATACGGAAAACTATGTTTGCACCGTTACTCATGCCGCCGAGTACTCCTCCGGCGTGGTTGCTTGCCCAGCCATCGGCAGTCGGACTGTCGTTATTAGAACTGGCCAACGCTTCGGCGGCGGAAAAACCATCACCGAATTCAATACCCTTAACGGCTCCCAGCGAAAGCATGGCGTGTGCCAGAACGGCATCAAGTTTATCAAAAACCGCTTCGCCCCAGCCGGCGGGTACATTTTCCACTACGCACTCGATCGTGCCGCCCACGCTGTCAAGATCCATGCGGGCATTGTTGATGACTTCTGCCATAGCTTCAGCTTTATCAGGGTCGGCGGTACGCACCGGATTTTTTTCCACAAAATCCCAGTCATACTTTTCAGCATAAACTTTTCCCACCGAGCGGGTACACGCTTTGATTGTTATTCCGGAATCTTGCAAAATCAGCTTTGCCACTGCTCCGGCGGCAACTCTGGCGGCGGTTTCCCGGCCGGAAGAACGCCCTCCCCCGCGGTAATCGCGGATACCGTATTTGGCGAAGTAGCTGTAATCAGCATGTCCGGGACGGAATATTTCGCTTAAATTGCCGTAATCGCGGCTGCGTTGATCGGTGTTGCGGATAAGCATTGCCAGAGCCGTGCCGGTGGTTACGCCTTCAAACACGCCGGAAAGTATTTCCACCGCATCGGCTTCACTGCGTTGGGTGGTCAGTATGGACTGACCGGGTTTGCGGCGGTCAAGCTCTTTTTGTATATCTTCAAGAGATATTTTCACTCCCGCCGGGACGCCGTCAATAATAACGCCCAACGCCGGGCCATGGGATTCTCCGAAAGTTGTTATGCGGAAAATTCCGCCAAAACTGTTACCGCTCATACATTCTCCAAAAAATTATTTTCTATCAGAGAGTTATAAATAAAATCAGCCACTTCTGATTTCACCGTTTCATCCGGCAGATTTATAACTATATCGGCTACTTCGTTATAGCGAGGAACGCGTTTGTCATACAGTTTCAAAAAGTTCCCGAACGGGTCTTCGCCTTGCAGAAAAGGCGGTATGCCGCCGGCGGCGATTCTTTTGAACGCAGTATCTGCCGGAATCGCCAGATGCAACAATACACCAAGCTGTTTGAGTTCTTCTGTAGTCAGATACTCATTGCAGGGCACACCGCCGCCCAAAGCCAGCACATCGCCATTTTTCTGATTGCCATGCAGATATTCCTGAATGACTTCGGCTTCAAACCGCCGGAAAAAATCCTCGCCATGCTTTTTCATGATCGCACGGGGAGTGGCATCGCCGGCGGCACATGAAAACTTTTTCATATACGCTTCGGAAAGCATATCATCGGTATCCAGAAACCGGCGGTTCAAGCGTTCCGCCAACAGTTTGCCGTGGGTGCTTTTGCCGCAATGCTTGATCCCCAGAAATACGATATTTCTGCTCATAAACTGCACTCTGTCAGGAAAAAAATCACATTTCTGAATCAGGTCTGACGATCTGCGTACCTACGCCTTCATCCGTAAAGATTTCCAGCAGAAGCGTATGCCGCACTCTGCCGTCGATCATGTGGACTTTGTTGATACCAGCTTCCAGAGCATGTACGCAGCTGTTGATTTTCGGCAGCATACCGCCGGAAAGTATTTTTTCGCGGATAAGTTCCGGAATTTTATCGGTACGGATCGTGGGGATCACGGTATTTTCGTCAGAAGCATCACGCAAAACACCTGGTACATCGCTCAAGAACACCAGTTTTCTGGCATGAAGAGCTTCCGCGATCTGACAGGCGGCAATATCGGCATTGATGTTGTATATCTGCCCATCTTTGCCGGTACGCAGCGTGGTGTTGACCGG
>SUVS01000027.1 GCA_015061885.1 Lentisphaerota bacterium | reverse complement strand
AACAACCTCCAAACCCGGTTTTGTCTTTGCTCGGCTGCATCTGGAAGACGGCAGAATGGTATGGACTTCGCCAGTGTATGTAAATTGAGTAAAAACAGGGGCTGTTGCAAAACTGTTGATGTTGTTTGCCAACAGCTCACGCGGCGGCACGCCGCGAAGCTCCCGGCGTTTGAGGGCACCGCGTCAGCGGTGGTCAAGGCGAGGTGGCGTATGCCGCCGTTCTAATTAAAAATCGCCAGGTAACTCGTACTGGATATTGCTGCCGATGGAGCAAAGGGTTATGTGCGTTGTTATTATATCGAACAATTTGATAAGTTAAGCCGCACAAAAACAACATTGCGTAAGTTATTGCTCAAATAATCCGTTTGAAGAAAAGACAATATAAGGTCTGGATATTGGTAAATAAACGACATTTATTTATAGGGTAGAACGGAAAAAATAGAAAAAAGGCTGTTGCAAAAGTTTGAGTTTTGCAACAGCCCCAGAACGGTAAGAAGGTTTTTACAGCAGGTTACGGTTGTTCAGTGCCGCACTTATGGTAGCACTGTCAGCGTAACTCAAGTCGGCTCCGGCGGGCAGACCTTGTGCTAATTTGGTGATTTTTTCCACCTTGTCTTCAAATTTCCTTGCCAGATATATTGCCGTGGCACGGCTTTCTATATCGCCGCCCAATGCGAGGATCAGTTCTTTGATATTGCCGTTTTCGAGTCGTTTTTCCAGCGAAGCTATGTGCAGAGAGCTTTCGTATTCATCGTCCAGCGGCGAGATCCTGCCGCCGAGTACATGATAGAGCCCGTTGTAAGAGCCGGATTTTTCGATAGCGTTGATACGGGTGAAATCTTCCACTACGCAGATAACGCTTTCATCCCGCCGCGGCGAGTTGCAGATAGGGCATTTTTCGCCCCGGCCGGTCAGGTTGCCGCAAATTTCACAACTGCCGATCGTTTCGGGTATCTGCTTGATAGTTTCGCCGAAAAGTTCAAGTTCTCCGGCGGGGAATTTTATCAATGCAAGTGCCATACGCTCCGCACTGCGTCTGCCGATACCGGGCAGACGGCGTAAATGTTCTATAAGTTCGTTTACCGCAGAAGGGTAGTCACTTGCACTGCTCATTTATTTTGCCTCAAAACAGACCGGGTATATTCATGCCGCCGGTGAGTTCCTGCATTTTGCTCTGCATGGCACTTTTGGCGGCGATCAATGCTGAATTGGTCGTGGACATGATTATATTGCCCAGATTTTCGTTGTTGGTAATAGAAGGAGCGATCTTTACGCTTTTGACTTGAAAATCACCGCTGACCACGACCACTACTTCCTGATCGGCACTGGAGGCACTGAATTCGGTGCGGGCCATTTCTTCTTTAAGTGCCGCCATATTTTTCTGAATATCTTTAGCTTTTTTAATGAGGTTTGCCATTTCGCCGAGGTTTCCGAACATAATTTTTCTCCTGTATAAATATTTGTATTTCAGTTGTTTTTAAGCGTGTATATCGACAATTTCGCCGCCGAAAAGATCCAGCACTTTCTGTACCGGCGGCAGTTTTGCTGTGGCATTGACTTCTTCCTGATCGTGGATCACACTGCGTTTGCTGTATCCGAGATCTGCCCGGGAGAGTTCCATCTCTTCCGGCGGCAGATCTTCCATAGCACTCAAATCTATAAATTCTTCAAAGGTATCTTCCGTGCTTATGCTTTCCGGTGTAGTTTCTGACGGCATTTCCGTTACCGGCACTTGCGGCGTTGCTTCTGCTGAAGCCGGAACTTCCGGCAACTGTACTTCCGGCATTGCCGGAGCTTGAACCGCTTCGGCAGGTTGGAGTTGCGGTGCTTCGTTTACAGTTTGCACATCAAGCAATATTGCCCAGTTGCCGCTTGCCTGTTGGAGCAAAGTCAGCATTTTCAGGCGGTTTTCCCGCAATGCCGCCGCAGTCGGGGCAGGGGCTTGAATTGACAGAACCGAGTTTTCCAAACTCAACGGCGTACAACTTTGCAGTAAATCTTTGAGGTCGCCGCCAATTTCCAGGAGCTTCTGCCACAAATCCTGTACCGGATCATTACTGATATTGCTCTGATCCGGCTCAACGGTTTGAACTTCCGGCGGTTCTTCGATCTGCGGAACTGCCGGAACAGTTTCTGCAACCGGCGGTTCTTCGATCTGCGGAGCTGTCGGGATTGCTTCTTCGATCACCGTTTCTTCGATCACCGTTTCTGCCGGGGCAGGGGCTTCAACTGCCGTTTCACCGGTTACTTCTTCTGCTACAGTTTCAACCGGGGCAGGGGCAACTGCCGGTTCCGATTTTGCTTCTGCCGGTACAGTGGGAGCTGTTACGGGGGGTTCCGGCAATGTTATCGGCATTACCGGCGGGCGGGTCTGAAAACTCGGCACCTGGTCAATAAACTGCAATTCTCCGGCAGTGCGGAGCTGATTCAGCCGGGTCAGAACATCGCCTACGGTCGGGGCGTGAGCTTCGTGCATGGCTTTGAGCAATATACTTTCAAGGTAGATAGCTTTGTTCAAGGCTTCGTGCAGAATTCTGCCTACCGGCGAGAGATTTTCCATAAAACAACGCAATATTTGAGCGTTGGCAAGCTGGGCTAATTTACCGCAGCGGGCGAGTTTTTCGTCGTCAAACTCCAGAACTGCACCGGGATTGTTCAATATATGCATAAGTTCCACGCCCCGGAGCATTTCCAATATATCGTCGAAAAGTGTTTCCAGATTTCTGCCGCGTCCGGCAAGTTGATTGACTATGGTCACTACCGCTCCCGGCTGGTTTTGCAGCATCGCCGCAATCAGGGTATCCAGCTCAACGGCGTTGGTCAGACCGAAAAGCTCCAACACCTGCTCGGCGGCGATCTCCTGATCTTTGCCGCCGAAAAATGCCAGCATCTGTTCCAGTGAAGATTGGGCATCACGCATACCGCCTTCGGCGGCACGGGCAATCGCACTCAACGCTTCGGGGGCGATACGGACATTTTCGCTTTCGGCGATCATCTTGAGTCTGCCCAGAATCAGATTGCCGGCAATCGGACGCAAGTCAAACCGCTGACAACGCGATACGATCGTGGGCAGTACCAGATGTGCTTCGGTGGTGGCAAAAATAAATTTTACATGTGCCGGCGGTTCTTCCACTGTTTTCAAAAGAGCGTTCCACGCCGCTTTGGAAAGCATGTGGACTTCGTCGATAATATAGATCTTGTACTTGCTGGCAACCGGCATGTGGTAGGCTTCTTCGCTCAAAGATCGCATGTGTTCCACGCTGTTGCGGCTGGCGGCGTCGATTTCTATAACATCCAGACTGCTTTCGGCGGCGAGTGCTTTGCACGATCTGCATTCGCAGCACGGTTCGCCGTCGTTCGGATTTTCGCAGTTGATGGCTTTGGCGAAAATACGGGCGATCGTGGTTTTGCCGATCCCGCGGGGGCCCACCAGTAAATAGGCGTGTCCCACCCGGTTGCCCGCGATTGCGTTACGCAAAGTGCGGATAACATGGGTCTGACCTACTACATCGCCGAATTTCTGCGGACGCCACTTACGGGCGATCACCTGATGACTGCTCATACTTCTGCTGCCTTTTCTTATTTTATGCCGTGAGCTGCAAGAATTTTCCGCTGGGCGGCAAAGATTTCTTTTATTCCGACTTCCGCAAGGTCAATAAGTTCGTTGAGCTGTTTGCGGGAGAAGGGGGCACCTTCGGCAGTACCCTGAACTTCAATAAGTTCCATACTTTCGGTCATGATTATATTCATATCGACTTCGGCATTGGAGTCTTCAAGATAATTCAAATCCAGCACCGGTTCGCCGTTGACTATGCCTACACTGACTGCCGCCACTAATTCGCGGAAGGCGTTATCGCCGAATTTTTCGCGGTTTTCCGGCGTGTTCAGTGCCAGAGCCGCCGCTACTGCCGCTCCGGATATACTGGCACAACGCGTACCGCCATCGGCATCAATCACATCGCAATCCAGGTGCAAGGTGTAACCGTCGAGCTTTTCCAGATCGACCACCGCCCGCAGACTTCTGCCGATAAGCCGCTGGATCTCAACGGTTCTGCCGGATTGCTTGCCGTGGCTGGCTTCGCGTTTCATGCGGTCATGGGTGGATGCCGGCAGCATGCCGTATTCGCTGGTCGCCCAGCCGCCGGAAACTTTCTGTGCCTTCATCCACGGCGGAACGCTGTTTTCCAGACTCGCCGCACAAATCACTCTGGTTCCGCCGGTCGAATACAATACCGATCCTGCCGGATGACTCAAAAATCCGGGAATGATTTCCAGTTTGCGTAATTGATTGCTTACGCGACCATCTGCTCTTGTCATAACTTTTTACCTCAAAATAAACAAACCGCCGAGGCGGAACCTGTGCACCTGCTTCTGGATTTAGGGCTGCTTGGTTCCCCACCTGACCCGGTTCACCCGTCCACAGCGCACAGGTTCCGACCCGGCGGCAAAAATTTTATAACAACTTTTTATACAGTCGGAGCCCCGAATGCTTCCAACAACAGCGAAAGTTCCTTCCGCTGATTTTTACGCTCCACCACCCGGTCGATCAAACCTTTTTCCAACAGAAATTCTGCGGTTTGGAAATTTTCCGGCAGTTTGCTGTTGGTGGTTTCCTGAATCACCCGCGGTCCGGCAAAACCGATCATTGCCCGCGGTTCGGCAAGAATAACATCGCCGAGCGTGGCAAAACTTGCCGTCACCCCGCCGTAAGTGGGGTTGGTCATCAATACGATATACCCCAGACCGGCTTCCGCATGACGCTCCAAAGCACCGCTGGTCTTTGCCATCTGCATCAAGCTCAAAATGCCTTCCTGCATACGGGCACCGCCGGAAGCGGTTACCAAGACCACCGGGCACTTTTCGGCAGTGGCTTTTTCCACCAGACGGGTGATCTTTTCGCCGACTACTGAACCCATACTTGCACCCATGTAACGGAAATCCATTACGCCGAGCATGTATTTACGGCCGTCAAGCGAGGCACTGCCGCATGTTACAGCATCGTTGGCACCGGTCTTTTTCTTATTTTCAGCAATTCTTGCGGTATAGGGCTTGGAATCCACAAAGCCAAGAGTATCTACTGAAACGAGTTCTTTGTCGATTTCCTGAAAGCTCCCCGCATCGGTCAACAGCCGGATCCTGCCGGTGATGCTCATTGCCAGATGGCAGGCACAATAAGTACAAACATAAAGGTTTTCCGCCAGCTGATCGCGGTAAAGGGTGCGGCCGCACTCTTTGCACTTGACCCATGCTCCGTCCGGAAACTCCATGCGGTGATGGGGATTTGCCTGAACTCCGACTTTGAGAGTCGAATATTTTCCGTTTGAATCTGCCATGTTTTTACCGTATATATTATAAACAACGTATATCAATAACCAACTGCCGCATTTTAAATACAGCACCATCAGTCAAATAATATAACTCAACTTGACAATATTTCAAATATTGAAATAACAATTTCGCAAAATTAACCCGCCTGTATAGCAAGATATTGTGAGAGACCGCTTGCGTTTCTTATAATATCTGCCGGGTAGTTACCGTGTCCGGGTTCTGGAACGGTTTCGTGTGGGAGATTTCCTGTTATTGCCGGTTTTTCCGCGGCGGGCTTCGAGCATCTCCCGGATTTTTTCCGACCGGATATGTCTCATATCAAAGTCACTCGGAATATAATCGGGATCAAGGCTTAACAAATACTCCACAAGTTTTACACCGTGTTCGTTTTCACTGCCTCTTATAATAGCCACGCTGACAATTCTCATCCAGTTCCGGACTAAAGTTTTTTTGTTGATTTTTGAATCTTTAAGTAACACTTTAAGAACTTCAACGACCTTTTCTTCCGGTATATATTTTTCCGGATTTCTGACTGCTTGATACGCACACCTCCGCCATGTGTACAACAAACTGTAACCCAAATAATACATCGCCATCGGATGTTTTTTTACCTCCGAAGATTCCGGCAGAAGTTTCAATATATTGGTGTTGAACCTGGCTGCCGCAATATCTCTGGGGCGATAGATTCCCCGGGACATCATGTATTCCTGATTGATACGGTCGGGGTCTATCTTGAGCTTCAGGAGCAGACGGACTAATGGCTCATTCTGCGTATCGCAGGCACTGCCCAGCAAATTCAGCGATTTGCCGTTTTCTGCGTAAGGGTCAGCACCGGCTTGCAGGAGATTTTCCACTTCTGCTAAATTGCCGGTGCGGGCGGCTTCCCACAATTTAAACTGCAAATTATCAGCGGCAGTTTCACCGCCGTTAAGACCATATTGCCGGAAAAATTCCACCATTTTCCAACTGCCGCGGCGTAATGCCATCCGCCACGGTGTCAGCTTATCCTGATCGACGGCATTGAAGTCGGTAAATCCGGCACAAATAAGTTTTTTGGCAAATTCAGGATCATCCGCCAGCACCGCATAGTGCATAAGCGAGCGGTTTTTATTGTCGCTTACGCCGTTGACTTTTGGTGCTGAAACCAGCAATTTAACGGCATTGGCAATATTATAAGTATCCCCCGTTTTGATCTCGTATATTTTTCTGCCTGAAACCATATAGTTGAAGATCGGTGCGATTGTGCCGCTGTCAATATCTTCCTTGCCGAAAAAGACCAGATCACTCAAACTGTTTACAGTTGATAAAGAACTGATTTTATTTACATCCGCAAATTTTTCCTGCAATATCCGGTTCTTGCCGTTGTTAGATAAACTCAATTTATCAAAAATGAATGCTCCGACAGTTATATTTTTGCCGGTTTTCGGGTCTTGAAATACGGCATTTACATTTATATGGTTATTTTTATCATTAATGCTTTTTTCCAATTCATTTCTTATCTTCCATTGGTCTGAAGAGTTGGCATTAAGATAATTTCTGGCTTTATCAATAAACCGCCGGGTGTCGGAATTTGTTTGGGAAGTTGACGAGTGCTTCTGCTTTACCTCCCGGGCGATTTGCTGTTGTTTGGTCAATTCTGCTATCTGCTGATTGGTAAACACAATCATATCCTGCTGGAAATAAAGCTGGGGCATCGACCGGATTTTTTCCAGACGCTTCTTTACCCACGCCAAACGCCGTTCAATAGTGCGGGATTCTTCAAGCTCCGGAAACATTTCCTGCAGTAAAAACTTTTCGCCGTTCAAGGCTGCAACAGCCGTTACCGCAGAATCATCTGCTGCCGGTGTTTCTGTAACAGGCTTGTTTTCTGCAAGCGGTTTGCTTCCGGCAGAAGCATCCGGATTTTTTTTCAGGTAACTATCATAAGTTTTCTGAACAAATTCAAAGAAACACCCCGGACGAAGCTCATTACCGGAAGAAAAATCCGCCTTCAAGCCCAATTCAAAAAGCAATTCAAGATAAACAGTCCAGTTTCTCCGAAAATCAGGATATTTCTGTTCCCAGTCGGTAAATTTGAAATTCCCTCCGTTGTATAAATCCCGGAATTTGACTTCTTTAAGATCAACTTTTCCGCTGTAATGTTTTTTAAGAGCAGCCGTCATGGCATCAATATCTTTGATCTTATCATTGACGATCTGGATGGAAAATTCCCGCAATACAGACAGCTGCAAAGTTTTACGCGGTACAAACTGCATGAGTTTTTCCAATACCAGATCGAAAACTTCCGGCGAATTGACCTTTAACGCCACATACCACGCCGGAGTATATGCTGTTGTTATAAATATCGACCGTCTGTAATCCGGATTCATGCCGTTATCAAGCAGAAACCTTACAAATTCAGTATCTTTTTCCGCACACGCTTCTTCCAGTAAAGACAGATGTCTGCGGTTGGGGGCGTAGGGGTCTGCACCGTCTATCAAACACTGTTTGGCAGTTTCATAATCTTTATCGGCATAACTTGTCCGCAATTTATATTGCAGTTTGTCAACTGGTTTTTCATCCGTGACCAGATCATATTTCTGCATAAATTCGACCATTTTTCTGCTGCCGAAATGCAACGCCATCTGCCACGGAGTGACCCCGGCATTATCCGGTTTTCTGCCATCCGCAAAATCGGCTGCCAACAGCAGTTTTGCTATTTCCGGGTCATCGTGCATAACCGCATAGTGCATGGGATTTCTGCCGTAACCGTCAACAATATCTTTTGCCTCCAGCATAGGAGCAAGCATTATGTACTTTTTAAAATTGTCTGCGAAATAATCATAGCCCACCGTTTTACCGTCTGATTTGGCTGATTGGTTCAATATGGAAAAAATATACCTCTCCTTATCAAGTCTTGATACAATAACATGAGGTTTGAATTTCACTTTGTATGGTGCTTCAATATTATTTTTTCCCAACGCCAGAATCTCTACGGGCAGAGAAACCCCCTTTGCCGAATCAGGATCAGCATACCGTTCTTTCAATACATCGACCAATTGTTTACTGCGGCTGTACTTAAAGCGGCGTAACGCAACTGTCCACAGCGAAAGCGGCTCATCACAATATTTCGGTATATTCACCATTACATTGGGATCAACTGCGGGGTCTTTCAGCATGTCGCACAGAAACTGAAACGATCCGCCGCGGGAAGACTCAACATAATCTTCAAACGCCCGTTTGAATCTGGTTGTTTTGGCATTGTCATACTGGCGTTTTTTGGCTTCGTCGATCTTTTTGCGGATTTCGTTTTGCTGTTCCAGCGTTTGGATCTGCTGACGGCATAATTCCACTTTGGAGTCGTACAGCTTATCACTGCCTGCCGAAGCCAGAAGCTCATCAAGTTTTTTCCTGTAATAGCTTAACCGTATTGACACCGGGCGATAACTCACTGACGGCACCTTGCCGAAAGAATAACTGCCTTGCGAATATAACTTGCTCAAATCATTCCGCAAAATGTTTTTCTTGGCATTATTTTCTGCCGGAGATGTTGCCGGAGCCGCGGCGGTTTTGGCAAGAACTTTCTTTACTGTTTTTGCCACGGATGATGATGCAAAAGAAGTTATGGCATTGGCTTCGGCTTCAGCAATATCTTTGCTTGGATTTACTATTGCCGGGCGATAATTATTTTTATTGTCTTTAGCAATGTCTTTTATATTCAATACTTTATCATACACGGTGATTTTTCCGGCAATGACTTTTTCCATATTTGCTATTGCCGTATTCCAGCTTATCCGGCTGATCGGATTCATCTTTTCCGGCAGCAGATATGCTTTGATCAGGCGATCGCCGGAAAACACTGTGATCTTGCGTTTATCCGTATCGCAGCTGACCGTTATTGCCGCCCAATGTTCCGGAGGGATTTCCAACTGGGTCGAAGCATAATAATTTTTGCCGATCAACAGTGTGATTTTTTTTCTGAAAACCAGCAAATTTATCTCCTCCCCCAATTTCAGAATTCCGGCATTATCCGCCGCAGGAGTACGGAATACCAAAGATACAGTAAAATCACTCAAGGCATATTTCAATACCATATCTGCCGGAACTTTGCCATCCGGAGGGTATTCACTCTGCTGAACCATTTCCGGATAATCAGCAAAAGTTACCCGGGGAAATTTACATTCTGAACGTCCTTTGGTGTAACTCCAGGTACAACTTGTATTGCCGCTTTCATCAGGATAAGCCAACAGCGGATGCCGCCCCTTTAATATATCGGTTTCAGCTTTGCCATTCGCAGATTGGCTGACGGTCGTGCTTGCGGAGTTACTTTTACTCTTATGGGGTTGTTGTTTATTTTGCCGGCTCAAGTGTTGTAAATTCACTGTTATAAGCACCACAACACCCGCCGCAACCGCAATTTTCCACAGCATCTTCGGATGCAGAAAGTCCGGCAGAGTCTTGAATAAACGGCTGATTTTATTCGATTTCTGCACTTTACTGCTGTAAACCGCCGCTAACAGAGCATCGGGCAACTGGGGGCGTTCAAGCGGGTTTTTCCGCATCATTTGCTCAATAATGCCGATCATCTTATCCGAAAGATCAGGGCGGTGATTTCTTAACGGTTCCGCTTCGGTCTGCATTACATTCAAAATAGTTTCCACTGCGGTCGTACCGGTAAACGGCAGTTTGCCGCTTGCCAGATGATAAAGCGTTGCTCCCAGACTGTAAATATCGCTGCGGTAATCAACATTGTGTGCCGAACGGCACTGTTCCGGCGAGGCGTAATTAGGCGTACCGATCGTGCTTTGTTCCAAAGTCAGAGTCATGTCGCCGGCAACATGACTGTTGCTTTCGCTTTTGGCAATGCCCAAGTCCATAAGTTTATACACGCCGTCATTGGTCAACATGATGTTGGAAGGCTTTATATCGCGGTGAACCACCCGGGCTTCGAGCAGAGAGTTGAGGGCGTTTGCCATCGAAACCAGCACTTTGGCAAGCTCATCTTCGCTGAAAGGTTTTTCTTTGGCAAGTTCGTGCAGGGTTTTGCCATCCACATACTCCATGGCTATAAACAGATACCCCGTCTGGAAATCACTGCCCACATCAAACACTTTGACGATATTGGGGTGATCGAATTGATGCGACAATTTGGCTTCCCGCAAAAAGCGTTTTACCGCCATATCGCTGTCGGTACCCATATTGGATCGCATCAGTTTTACGGCACAAAGCTGTTTAAGCAGAAGGTGTTCTGCCAGATAGACTTCCGCCATACCGCCTTTGCCCAGCAAGCGGATGATCTTGTATTTATCGAATATATCGCCATCCTGAAGCATACGCTTGTAAAGCTGACGCCGGTCGGTACTGTTTCCGGCATTGCTCCCACCCATGGTGGAAGCGGCGGTTTCGTCGGCAAAAGTGCCGACGACATTAAGCATGGTTCCGCAGCTGGGGCAGGATAAATCGCTGTCAAAGATTATATCCAGCGGTATTTTCAGCTTGGCACGGCACTGCGGACAGAATGTCAATGCCGAATAATCAGAATATTTACTGCTGTTTCGGCACGAAGGGCAAGTTATCCGTTCAGGAAAATCACTCCCTTCATGGTCGTAATTAAAACGGTGTTTACACACCGGACAATCCAAGACTTTGCTGAACATATTTATTCCCTGTAAAATATCGCCTTGCAATGTGGCGTTATTTCTTTCTCAAATCTTCTGGCATTTTTCTTAACAGTTTATCCTTGACCCGTGCCGGAAAGTTTTTCGGTAATCGTTCAATACAACGCGGTATGCTGTTCCAATGCACGGATTCAAAATTTCCGGTATAATCAAGCATAAAGTCAATAAGATCTGCAAATATTTCCACATTATCTTCCTTGCACCGGCTGACGAGGTAATATATAAAATTCAACGATTTTCCGCCATATCCGCGGGGATTATCTCCGACATTGGCTCCGGCGGCAACCAGTGCTTTGACTATATCAATATAATCTTTATTTTCACGCCGTAAATCGCCTTTCTGCCGATATGATCTGTAGAATTTGATCTTGTCAAATGCCGCCGCCAAAGCTCCGTCACGCCTTGAGGCTTTCAAATCCACATCGGCTTTGTAATTCAAAAGCAGTTTGACCATGGCAAGATTGCCTTTTGCCGATGCTTCGATCAATAATGTATTGCCATTGGCAAGTCTTGTGTTGGGATCTATGCCATCACGCAGCATTATTCTGCACTCGGAGATTTTCCCCAACTGGAAATATTTTACAAATTTTGCAACATTGGTGTATTCTTTTACAGTTTTACCGGCTTTGTTGGTTATATTCTGGTCACAACCGGCGGCCAGCAGTAACCGTCTTACCGGATTATTATCCGGCATACGGCAGGCAGTGAAAAGGGCGGTTTCGCCCAGATTATCCCGTTCATTGCAGTCCATGCCCGAAGCCAGGATCAGCGTTACCAATTCAGCATTATTGTAACGCACTGCCGCTTTCAAATGTTCGACAGTAAATTCACCGCCGTCAAAAAAGAGATTTTTTGCTATGTTTACCAATCCATCAGGCTTGTTGGTAAACACTGTAAGACCGAATTTATAATCCATCGCCCGTTTAATGGCTTTGTGCGGCAAACCATATTCGATTATGGTCGGAGTGTAATTATAAGCAGAAATAGCAGTATTACCCAACATAAGCGGATCAGCATATCTGGCACACAAGACCGCATGTATCTTTTCCAATTCCGGTATTCTGCCGGAAGATACCGCATGCAACGCAACACCGTTATATCTTGCATAGGTGGAATCTGTCAATTTTACATTGGGATCGACCCGTGAATCTTTCAGCATTTGCTGGAGTTTCCGGCTGAAATCTATATCTTTTCTGCCGTATCCCCAATCCCGTCTTTGGGCGGTATAAACTTTAAATGCCTCCTGCACCTGCTGGTCGGAACTGGAATCATATTTACGTTTTTTCGCCGCTTCGATATTACGGTTGCGGTTTTCCAACTGCCGGAGCCGCTGACGCCATTCCGGCAACATTTTACCGGCACAATCAACGATACTGCGGTAGGCTTCAGCCCTTGCCGGAGTCATGGAAGCAACTTTGCCGGAGAGTTCAGAACGCATTTTTGCATAACTTCCGGCAAATTCTTCGCTTCGGAGCTGTGATTGCTTGAGCTGACTGTCAAGCGTATCGCCTGCCGGAAAAACCGGTTTTCTGCCCCGGAACTCTACAATACACGCTTCCGGGACTTCCCATTGTTTGGCGTCTGTTTCCGAAAAACGCCCCGGCACTGAAAGTTTACGCAAGTGCGTAGTAAAGCGGAATACACCGGTGCCGATTTGTTTGACACTGTCAGGTATTGTCAAATCCTCCAATTCGTCGCAACCGCTGAAAGCCCAGCCTTTGATTTCCCTGACCGTATCGGGTATGATTATATTTTTCAACTTATTGCGGGAGCCAAAACATGAACCGCCTAAAATTTCCGCATTTGCCGGAACTGTAACGCTGGTCAGAGTCGGATTGGTCCAAACCAATTTCCAGTTTTCAGAAATTAAAAAATCTCCGGTCAGTATATAATGTCTCGGTTTCTGTGTCGGCTCAAGCGATCTGATTCCGGCAATGGCTCCTTCTGCCAGAATCACCTCCGGCGGTAAGATTACATTCTGCAAATTACCGGCATTGATTGCCCACGGTCCGATATTTTTCAAACTGTCAGGAAAATTCATTTCTGCTAATTTATGAGTATTGTAAAACGCCCAGCCGCCGATAGTTTTAAGCGTATCAGGCAAAACAACTGCGGTCAGTTCTTTACAATTCTTAAAAGCATTGGCGGCGATTTTTGCCACCCCGTGCGGAATGATTGCCTGGGTGATGCTTTCGTCTTTTACTCCGGTAACAGTTTTGCCGTCAGCACTGAATTTAAGCGGACTGTCTGCCGGAATTACTGTATTGGTGCTTGAACTGTCTGCAACGGTTTTTGCCGGCTGCTCCGGCTGAACTGCAACGGCAACTTCCGGACTGACAATATTTTCTTTAAGAGTGCTTATCTGCTGACGGGTTCCGGTTACTGCCGGAGCACAGGTTATACTGCCGGTGTTTTCCGGCAGAATGATTTCTCTGGCACAGTTGTAAAACTTTATCCGGTCAAATCTGACATTGGAGGATTTGACGAAACCGCTTACTCCCAGAGTTAATTTGTTACTGCCGTATTTTAAGGAATTGATTTCCGGAGTGATAAAACTACCCAACAGTCGATCCCCGGAAAGCACATTCAACTTGCGTTTTCCGCCATAATAAATCAATGTAATATTTGCCCACTCATTATCGGCAATGTACAGTTTTAACGGAACACCATGACCGTTGACAAACAAGACAGCCTCCTGTTCATACAATTCCACACGGATTGCCGTTGCCAAATCCATAAGCGTTTCCCGCCCGGCGGCTCTGCCGGAAGAAAAATCCACCGATAATGTGAAATCACTCAACTCCGGCAGCAAAACAAAGGTTTTTTTCATCAAGGTTACGCTTTTGCCGTTTGGCAATGTTTTGCTGTACGGTTTGCGGTCAAGATATGCCACGCCATTTTTCACCACCGATTTATCAAAATCCGGAGACGGCGGCATGGATTTTTCAAAATCATAATCCCGAACCAGACTTTTTTTGTCGTCTGAAGCAAATTTCACTACCGGGAAAATGTATTTTTTGCATTTTTTATCCCAGACAACTTTCTTGCTTAAATCACCGTATGCATCAGGAAAAGTCATCATTGGGTGGTATTGGGCTAAAACATCTTTTTTGCCTTCCGCTTTCGTTTCCACCTTGTCAGTTTTTTGACCGGAAGAAAAAATCTCGCGGACATTGGGGTTGCTCCGGTAGGCATTGACTATATATTTTACATTTATTCCGATCACGACCAACAGCACCACCGCAACCGCAATTGAAATGATTATCTTATATTTTTTTCTTTTCAAGGGTTTATCCGCTTTTTTCCCCGGCAGAAACTTTTTAACGCGGTCGAACCAACTTGTTTTGCCGGTACTGTAAACCGCCGCTAAAAGTGCATCGGGCAGCTGGGGGCGTTCAAGCGGGTTTTTCCGCATCATTTGCTCAATAATGCCGATCATCTTATCCGAAAGATCAGGGCGGTGATTTCTTAACGGTTCCGCTTCGGTCTGCATTACATTCAAAATAGTTTCCACTGCGGTCGTACCGGTAAACGGCAGTTTGCCGCTTGCCAGATGATAAAGCGTTGCTCCCAGACTGTAAATATCGCTGCGGTAATCAACATTGTGTGCCGAACGGCACTGTTCCGGCGAGGCGTAATTAGGCGTACCGATCGTGCTTTGTTCCAAAGTCAGAGTCATGTCGCCGGCAACATGACTGTTGCTTTCGCTTTTGGCAATGCCCAAGTCCATAAGTTTATACACGCCGTCATTGGTCAACATGATGTTGGAAGGCTTTATATCGCGGTGAACCACCCGGGCTTCGAGCAGAGAGTTGAGGGCGTTTGCCATCGAAACCAGCACTTTGGCAAGCTCATCTTCGCTGAAAGGTTTTTCTTTGGCAAGTTCGTGCAGGGTTTTGCCATCCACATACTCCATGGCTATAAACAGATACCCCGTCTGGAAATCACTGCCCACATCAAACACTTTGACGATATTGGGGTGATCGAATTGATGCGACAATTTGGCTTCCCGCAAAAAGCGTTTTACCGCCATATCGCTGTCGGTACCCATATTGGATCGCATCAGTTTTACGGCACAAAGCTGTTTAAGCAGAAGGTGTTCTGCCAGATAGACTTCCGCCATACCGCCTTTGCCCAGCAAGCGGATGATCTTGTATTTATCGAATATATCGCCATCCTGAAGCATACGCTTGTAAAGCTGACGCCGGTCGGTACTGTTTCCGGCATTGCTCCCACCCATGGTGGAAGCGGCGGTTTCGTCGGCAAAAGTGCCGACGGCAGTAAGCATGGTTCCGCAGCTGGGGCAGGATAAATCGCTGTCAAAGATTATATCCAGCGGTATTTTCAGCTTGGCCCGGCACTGCTGGCAGAAGGTCAATGCCGAATAATCAGAATATTTACTGCTGTTTCGGCACGAAGGGCAAGTTATCCGTTCAGGAAAATCACTCCCTTCATGGTCGTAATTAAAACGGTGTTTGCACACCGGACAGTCCAATACTTTGCTGAACATACCCCCACAACCTCCGTTATTGGATCAAACGCTCCAGGTCGTCAAGCAGTTCTTCGTATGAGTAATAACGGTCTTCGGGATAACGCTGCATCATCTTTCGGATAACATTTACACAGTCAGCCGAACACAGATCACTGAAACGGCTTACCATAGGCGGAGAATTGGCCAATGTATCGTTATAAACTTCCATTGCAGTAACCCCTTTGAAAGGCTTTTCTCCGGTCAAAAGGAAAAACATCGTTGCTCCCAGAGAAAATATATCACTGCGGAAATCAGCATTTTTGCCATCCGAATATTGCTCCGGACTCATATAGCCCGGAGTCCCAAGTCCGGAACGGGCCATGGTAATATTGGTATCTTCATCATCACTGCACTGTTTTGAAAGACCGAAATCCAGCAATTTTACGCAGTAATTTTCGTCAAGCATGATATTTTCCGGCTTAATATCCCGGTGGATCACCGAAAAATTGTTCCATATATACGACAACGCAATAGCCGTTTCGTAAGCGATCTGCAAGGTGGTCTGTTCCTCAAAAACAAACTCATCTTTGAGCTGTTTGAGGTTCTTGCCGTTGATGTACTCCATAATAATGAACGCATCTTCGCCGGTTTCCCAGTAATCAATGACCTTGGCGATGCGTTCTTCGCCGGTGATGCTCGACAGCAGTGTAGCTTCCCGGCGGAAGCGTTTGCGGTTGGTCAAATCGGCATTGCGGAGAACTTTCAGCACATAACGGATACCGGCATTGTCCAACGGGTGGCACAGAAAGAGATCGCCGCACCCGCCGCTGTTCAAATGGTTCAGCACACGGTATTTATTGCCGATAGTATTGCCTGGTGCAATCACGACCTTCTGTTTTTTTACAAAACGGCAAATCGGACAACGCAGCATATCAGCCTGCCCGGCATCAGTTTCCAACGGGGTATTGCAAACAGGACACACTTCGCAATCAGGATGACCCCCCGAAGCATCCATTACGATAGTTTTATCTAAATCTGACATCAGTCAACCAAAAATTTATTGAGTTTAAAATACCAATACGAAACGCCTCTTTTTCAATATACCCCAGATAAGGGTATAAGTCAAGATTTTTCGCCGGTTTTTTCAAAAAAATCAAAAGAATATTTGATTTTTTCCGCTGATTATGACTGAAGTTTGAAAAGTTTTTCTGCGTTTTTATGCGAAATCAATTCCCGGTCTGCCTCGCTTAATTCTGTATGATGCAGTTTCAGCAATGCCGGTTCGATTTCTTTGAACGGGGCTCCGCTGCCGAACAATACATGATCTGCCCCGGCGGAAACTATGTATTTATTCAGCTTTCTGCCGTAACAGCTCAAAAATCTCGACATTTCCACATAAAGATTTTTCGGTGGATTGGAGTTTTCCGGAAAAGCCGTTTCCATGCCGATAAAAGTGGTATCCGGAAAGCGTCTGGCGGTCATTTCGATTGATCCGGCCCCCAGAGCTTCGTCCGGCTCCATCCAGAAACGCTGGCGGCAGTTCACCAGTTCGTTGGGAATGATTACCGGGAGCTGATATTTGGCCGCTTCGTCGCACAGCTCCCAGCAGTCCCGGCTGTTGATGCGGTAATTGTGGTATTTGGGCAGTATTCTCACCCCTCTGAAATCAAACTTTTTTACACAACACTCCAAATCCCTCTGCCACGCGGCATAAGTGGGATTGATCGTGGCGATCCCCACAAAAAATCCGCTTTTATCGTTTGATAATGCTTCAAACAACTCAATGTTGGCGTCATGACAATTCTGATAACATGCCGCGTGATTGTGCGTTACAGCCGCATGGGTTATGCCGAAACTCTGCAGATGATCTTTAAGTTCCGGCAAAGTGTTGCGTGTCAATCTGCGGAAAGGCCAATGCCCGATCGCGGTATTTACATCAAACATTTTTAACATTGACCTTTCTGCGTTGCAATATTTTATTGAAATTGCCGGAGGTTATTTTGAGAATATCTTCTTCGCTCAAATGTGCCGCCTGTAATTTGCCGACAGCTTCTTCAAAACTGCCGTCGGTGGCAAAAAGCACCCGGTCGGCTCCTACGGCATTGACTGTATCACGCAAGATACCTGCATCAATTACCGAACCGCTCAAGTCGATCCAGTAATTATCGGAATCAACCGTTTCCAGAGTACGCAAATTCCATTGCCAATCGCCGCCGCCGCCGATATGGCCCTGTATAAACATGGTGTCGGGGAATATTTGCAGTGCTTCCAGAAAATCTCCGGCGTGGCTCGTCAGCGGGCCGCGGGCGATGGTATCGCTGTTGCGTGCCAGTCCGGCGTGCATCAATACCGGTACACCCAGTTCGGCTGCCCGCTGCATCAGCGGTTCTTGTATCCTATCTTGTAATTTGTGCTGATGATACATTTTTATGCCGGTCATGCCGCCATCGATTATACAACGGTCGATTTCTTCGACCATAGCTTTCCCGCCGGAGGCATCGGCAAAACAGAAGCCCAGAAAGCGGTCGGAATACTGCATGGCTTGCAAGGTTACATCATTGGCTTTCCGGCACATTTCCACCGGTGCGGCGGGCGAAACCAGCGGCACGGATACACAGATTTTTTCAATCCCCAGCAAATCGGCGGCAACGAGCAGATCTTTCATCCTTGTTTCGTCAAGTCCGCCATTTTTGAACCATACATGATTGTGGGCATCCACAGTATGATATTTTTCCGGCAATCGGTAAAACACGTTACAAATTCCTTAAATTACACTATTTTAATCCATCTTGTATTCATCAGCAAAAATCGCTCCGACCTTGAGGTCGGATGCATGTGAACTGCCTTGAGTATTCTTACTGCCGCAATGACCGCCGAGAAAGAGTATATTTATCTGCGAAACATGTGCTATTGAATCCTGAACACTGGAATCCGAACAAACCTGTTTACATTTGTCAGCACTTATTGCAACACCGGGATCATCTCTGCCGATGATCAACCGCGGCGGCAGTTTCGTACTTGCCTGACCGACACCCACCCAGTAGAGATAACTGGTATAATAGGATTTTTCTCCTTTTTCAGGCCACGCTTTGTAATGTACCGAATCGCTGGGACATTTGAAGTGGCGTTCCGTAAAGCTGTTGACAATATTGGCGGTATCCTTAAACTCTTCGCTGTAGTATCCCAGAGAATGCATCAAACGGAATGGTGATGTACCGGCATTGGTTCCCAATGATACATTAATGTTATACAAAGCTCCGTTGCTGGCAACTACCGGTATGTAGCTGTGGTTGTCGCCTGCATACATTTGTACGCCCACTCCGAACTGTTTGAGTTTTGACAGACAGTTGGACGATCTTGCCCGTTCGCGTGCCGCCGAGAGGGCGGGCAGCAGCATTGCCGCCAGAATAGCTATGATGGCGATAACCACGAGAAGTTCAATGAGGGTAAAGCATGCAGGGGCGGAGTGTTCGTTGCAAAGAGATGAACTTTTGCCAAAAAGATCATCCCGGGTGAAATTTTTTCTGTTTTTCATGGCTTTCTCCTGTTTAGAGTTTTATATTTTGTTGACTTATTTTCTTATGGGCAAACCGATTTTCAGCAATGCTTTTCCGGCGAATGTACGCTGCTGGTAATGCGTGCGTATCCATTGACCGGCTTTTTTCTGCAAGCCGTGCGGACGGTCGAGTACAACGATATTGTTGGTGCGGTCAATGCTTTTGATAACGAACTGCCACGCACTTTTTTCGCCGGGCAGATCAAGTACAACTGCGGGATTGAATTTTCCGGGCAGCAGTTTAAGGTCTGCAACCTTGAATGAATCCAGTCCGGTTACATCGGTTATTTCCAGAACGGCATCCGCCGGGGAGGTCAAGTCCTTTCCGGCACCTTTTATACTGCCGTTACGCAGATAGTAATCAAGCACTTTGCCGGAGTTATCCAGCGACAGATACCCCATTGAACCTTTGAACGCAAGATTATTCAGTTTAACTTCTTTATTCAGATTGCAAAATACATAATCTGTCCGGTTCGCCAGTTCGATTTTTACCATGCCCGGAGTTGGTATGGTAACTTTCCGGATCAGGCTTTTACCCGGTTCATGCGGTTCAAGAACGGCGTTGAAATGAACTTTGCCGGTGGGATTTTCCACGCGTTGCATGTAAAAACGCCGCATAAAATTTTTGGCTTTGGCACTGTTTTCTTTTGCCCGCCGGATCGAAGGACTTTTGCCGCTCCAGACCGAACGTTTGCCGCCGAATGATGCCAGATGCACCGTTAAAGCCGCTTGGGGGTTGCCGTAGCTGAAATGTCCGGTAAAAACATCGGGTGCTTTATCAAGTTTTTTTACATCATAAAGTCCCTGATAGCCGTAACCGGGTTTGCTTGCATTGCGGTCGATTTCGCGTTTCGGTTCCGGCAAAAGCAGTTTTGCCGGTACGATTTTTGCGGGCTTGAAACCTTTTTCCAACGGTGCCAGATTATCCTGATCGCAATCGCCGTGCAGAAAGTAATCGTAGGTTTTGCCGCCCTGCGAAAGTTCAAAAAAATCAACAGCGTAACTGTTGTGTGCATTGATTTTTACCAACGCAACTGTCCGTTGCTGCTCTTTGATGTTTTTATACAGATCAAATGCCCGGAATTGACCGGTTTGATAGTTTGTGCTGCTTATATCCGCATAAGTCGGCAGAACTCCGGTCGCCATGCGGTTGGTTTTTTCCGGAATAAGCGGAGAACCGCTTGACCAGTTGTGCCGTTGATAATCAACCGTTACAGTGTTGTGATGCGGCAGACTGGAGGCGTATTGACGGAACTTGGCGTGAGTGTAGCCAATATCGCCCAGAAGTTCAGTACCGTAAGCCCACAGAGTAATATTGAACAGATCCTGATGACGGTGCGTGAGTACCGGTCCACCCGCAATACGCAGTTGTATCTGGTCAGGTTTGACTTCGCCCTTGAGTGCCAGATGCCGCCAGCTGGAAATAAAATTGCTGGGGGTGATTTGACTTTTTCTGCCCCAACGCCATTTCAGATTATAGTTGGTATCGTTGTGGGCAACGGCGGTATTGTCCGGATAGACCAGGTGGTCGCTGACCAGAGCTTTGGCTCGCTGATACACCGGATCACCGGCAAAGAGTTTGAAGTTCCGGTAATTGCTGTTGTCGTATTTACAACGGAATGATGCCGGATCGCTGTACCCGTTGGCGATACGCTCAAAAACTCCCAACGCATTTACGCATTGCTGATGATAACCGCTGGTGACTTCGCACCATGCCCCATCGTAGAAAAAGAACCGCCGGACAAACTCTTTGGTACGCAGTACCGCCAAATGGACATATTCAGGAATGCCCAGTACCCGTCCGGCAATCAGCATACCGTTCCAGTAATACGGACTCATATTACCGTAAAGTTCACGCTTGAGTGATGTGCTTTCCACGGTACTCATAAAGTAACCGCGGAGAATATCTTTTTCCACATCCATATTGATTTCTCCGGCGTAGCGGGCAAGTTCGCCGGAATCAGCGATAAAATCGTATGCCAGAATAAGTTTGTCGGGTATATCCATATACGCCCAGCTGGTGGGTCTTGCCCGCTGGGCATCGACATTTTCTTTATCATCGGGTATGCCGTTGTAAAAGTGCATTTCTTTGTAAGGCGAACGCAGCCACGGCTCGATCTTGTAGGGCGTATTCAAATACGCATTGGCAAGTTGGGCAATGATGACTGCCGCTTTACGGGCGTAGCTCTTATCTTTGGTTTTGATGTACAACGCACCCAGCATCCACGCCTGTTCGCTGAAATATCTGTATTTGAGGTAATCCATACCGCCGGTTATCCAGCAGTGATGACCGTCGGAGCGTTTGTGATAGCGGTAAACAGTTTTGCGGCCTTCCGGGGTGATCGCCTCAACGGAATTATCTTCCGGATAATCTTTTACCGTCAGATCTCTTTTGCAGATCAAACAATGCAGTACATCGGGTTTGGCAATATCCCATTTGAATTTTTCGCCCCGGTTGCCGCATTTGACTTCCGGACAGCGGGCAAACATCATGCCGCCCTTGACCGGCAGGATCTTCACCATTGCTTCTTCGGATATATTCAACACCCCGGCACAACGCTCCAGCAAAACTTTTACTGCGGGCATCCGGCGGGCTTCACCGGGCAAAGCCGGATTCTTCACCTTGAAGTTATGCGTATAATCAAAAGAAAAGATCCGGTCAGGAAGCTCCACGGCTCCACCGCAGAAACCCCAGCACAACACCACAGCAAACAACAGCTTGAATTTACCTGCAATCATTAATGAACACCTCATTTATAAAACCTTTGAGGTGATTTCAAAACTCATCAAAAGTCGCCCAGGCATAACCTTTGCCTTTGTTTTGAATGACTTTTGAAATCACCTCCTTTTTCATGAAAATACTGTATTTTTCCGGCTTTTTCAAGGGTAAAGTAAGACTTTTTTTAATGTAAAGTTGGCATTTTTTATGTTTTGGTGTTAAAATATATTTTATTGTATATCGGAGAGGTGAGATGGCTAAAGAATTTAAATATACAACAGTCCGTAAACGCTTGATAAATGAATTGCTTAAAGAGCTTAAGCCCGGTGATTTTCTGCCCTCGCTGGAGGAGCTGTGCAATATTTTCAATGCCAGTACAATAACCGTCAACCGGGTTTTGAAAGAACTTGCCGCAGAGGGGGTACTCGAACGCATCAAACACTGCGGCACCAGATTGTGTCAGGTTCCGGCGGCTCCGGCAGTGAACCGCACACAGTTGCGGATATTGACAACCCATCCCCGGCAATGGATGATTATTCAGATCATCGAAAAAAAACTTGTGGAGTTCTGCCGTTTGCACAAAAATCTGGAACTGCATTGCGAATACACTTCCAGAAATGAGCAGATCGAGCGTATCATGGAGCGGGATTACGACCTTGTTTTTGCTGATTCCGGACAGGTCAAACTTATGCTCCACAGCAATATATTGCGGAATTATCTGCGGCCGTTATCTGATTTGCCGGGTCTGCATCTTAATGCCGATGATTATGTGCCCTCGGCAATAATGCATGGTTCCGACCGCAAAGGTGTACTCTACGGTCTGCCGCTGACTGTCGGGCCGGACTTGCAGTTGATTGCCCGTAACCGGGAAATGAGCGAAGATTTTTTTAATTTGAGCGGCTTTTACGATATGTATTTCAAGCAGATGCTCAATTTGCAGCAGAATAAAGAACCCATACTGGCTCTGCCGCTGGATTACCGCTATCTGGAAGCGATTTTCCGCAGTTACGATGCCGATCTGTTTTCCGGCGATATGAGTGCAGTCAATCTGGAAAATCCGGCAGTTAAAGATGTTTTGAAAATGCTTGAAAACTATCTGCACCGCCAACAGCTCGGTCTGCTGGTGGCACATCAGCGGAATATGCTTGATACTGTTCAGGATAATGTCCTGAAATATACGCCGATACCCGTGCAATTTGCTTCGCTTATCAACCTGAAACCCGGTTGCGGCTGTCAGAGCTTTTATGTCAAAACTCTGCCCCATGCCCGCAAAAACACCTCATGGCTTTTCTGGGAAGGCGTACTGGTCGGCCGCAACTGCGACCGTTCGCTGGCGGCGGATGTGCTGAACTATCTGCAAAGTGCGGCAGTACAGAGCATGCTGCCGGGGTGTACGGCACTGCCGGCAAGACTGGATATGCAGAAACTTTCGCTGGCGGCATACGAACCGGAATTTCCGGGTCTTACTCAAGCGTACACTGCCGGCTTGCAAAACGCCTGCAATCAACATGCTGTACCATACGATGTATTGCGTGAGCTGAATATATATTTGCGTTCAGTTATATGCGGTGCCAATCCGGCCTGCCGCGGCAGCAAAGATGTTGCCCGCAGGATCAACAGTATGCTGAAGTCGTCACCGCATTTACAAAACTGATTACAAACTCCGGAATACGTTTTCGACCTTTTCCAGCGTTTCGGCTATATCTTCTGCATGGTGCGAATAGTTCACATAACCGCCTTCATAAAAACTTATGCCGTTGGCATAACAGCCGCGGCGGAAACGGTTGCGGAAATCTTCAATATCGCTTTCGCCGTAAACAAAACGGGCGATCGGGGTGATCGGTTCGGGTACTGATATTGGCATATTGTATTTTTTTGCCAGAGCGTTGAAGCCGCCCCAGAGCTGTTGAGCCGTACTCCAGAGGTGTTCGATAACCGGTTCGGTCTTATATACTTGCATGACCGCTTTAGCCGCCGCCAGACTCAAGGCATCTCCGGCGTAAGTGCTTGATACGATAGCATCTTTCAGCACATTCATATATTCAGCTTTGCCGCAATATACCGAAAGCGGCATACCGTTGGCAATAGCTTTGGCAAAAACTGCCAGATCCGGTGTAACACCGAAATACTCCTGAACCCCGCCGGTTGCCATGCGGAACCCGGTAACGATTTCGTCAAAAATCAGCAAAGCTCCGATGCGGTCGGCAAATTCACGCAAATAGGGGTAGAATGTTCTGCCCGCTTCCATATTCCGGTAGTCTGCCGCCACGATCACAGCTGCTATCTTGCCGGAATAATCAATGGCATAATTTTCCAATGCAGCCCGGTCATTCCACGCTGCCGTATGATGCAAGTCCGAAAATCCCTGCGGTATGCCCGGCAGATTACGCGGTGCCGGACGCCCCGGCAGTGCCAACGCTCCGGAACCCATGCTGTTGAGCCAACCGTTATACCCGATCTGAATCACATGATCACGGCCGGTTGCCGCTCTGGCGATCTTGATCGCGGCGGCCGCCGCTTCGCCGCCGGTTTTCAGAAAACGGGCTTTTTCGGCACACGGCACAATACTGCAAAAGAGTTCAGCCGTTTCGGCTTCAAGTATATGCGGATGCCCGAAAAGGATACCATCGGCAAGCTGTTTGCGGATGGCTTCGTCCACTGCCGGATAGCAGTATCCCAGCGAAATCGGCCCTAAAGCATTGCGGTAATCAATAAATTCTCTGCCGTCGGCATCCCAGACCCGGCATCCTTTGCCGCGCACGATCACAGCGGGTTCTTCGGGAACAAGTACGGCATGTTTACTGCAAGTGCTTGACCCCCACGGAATAAAATCATCAAGTAACTGGTAATATTCGCTGTTGGACAACATAAACACCTCCCGGTATAGCGGTTTTTCTGAATTCTGTTTCGGGTGGTTAAATATACCTTGATGTATCAGGCGGTTCAACCGATTATACTGATTTTTTACAATACAACTCCGAAAATACGGCATAAAATATATTTTAAAACCGATGTTTCAGCTTGATATTACAGCAAATACTTTATGATTTCAGCAATGTTTGCAATCAACTGCTCATTGCCGGTAGCATGAGTAAAGTGTCCGGGCAGGAAACTTACAAATTTTCCGTTCCACGGCGTAACAGTTTCAAAACACTGCGGATAAACTCCTTCTTCAATAAATGTATCCATAAGGGTCATTATCGGTGATACCTGTTCCAGTTCAATATAAATTTCGTCGGTATCCAGTTCAAACGGCACCAGTTTGCTGCTCAATGGATGGCGGCTTTTGCAAACTCGCAGAGAAAAGGGCTTTTTCGGATGGGTGGATTTTGCCACATTATCCGGATCATTGGGTCTGACCCAACGCAATCCGACGATCTGCCGCCACCAATCCCACTGCCAGAATGCGGCACTGGAACCGTGCAGAAGCAGGGCATTGCCGCCTTGTTCGCACCATTGCTTTAGTGCTTTTTCGGCATTTTTTCCGGCGTGCGGCAGATTGCATGTATCACCGATGATGTTAAGTATGAGCAATTCGCAGTCTTCGAGCCATTTGCCGGACTCAAGCAGTGAAAAGTCATTTTCAACAAAAGTTATACGCTCGCGGAGTTCCGGCGGAAGATGCTTAAAAATATTTTTTCCGGGGTGGTTGCCGAAGTGGTCGTCAGCAAAAAAGTAAACAGCCATAATAAAACCTCTTTGAATTGAATTTGTACTGAAAGATATTATACCACATCAAAAAATAAATTCAACCCGCAAAGGCGTAAAAAAAACGGCATTTAAAATAAGTTGGGGCTGTTGCAAAACTGTTGATGTTGTTTGCCAACAGCACACGCGGCGGCACGCCGCGATAGGGCGGTCAGGGCCCGCCTTCATTACAATACGGCGTGGCAAGCCGCGAACGCATGGGAAGGCAGTTTGCCGGATAAATTCCGGCAAACCGAGCGGAAATGTTCTGCGAAGCATCTCCGGTGTTAAGCGAAGCTCCCGGCGTTTGAGGGCACCGCGTCAGCGGTGGTTAAGGCACCGTATGCCGCCGCTCTAATTAAAAACCGCCAGGTAACTCGCACTGGATATTGCTGCCGACCGGGCAAGGGGTTCCAAGGGGACAATGCAATGCCCCCTTGGGATGTGCAAGGTCTATCATATCGAATAAGTTGATAAGTTAAGCCGCACAAAAACAACATTGCATAAATTATTGCTCAAACAAATTGTTTGAGCAATAGACAATATATGGCGGGAATAATGGTGTTTATTTATAGGTGTTGAAGGAAAAAAATATAAAAAAGGCTATTGCAAAATTTTGAGTTTTTGCAACAGCCCCGGGAAAAGGTTGGGAAAAAGATATTATGCCAGCGGATTATCTTTGTTCCAGAACAGGAAGGGGAAATCTTTCTGAACTTTTTCTGCCGGCGGTACATAACCCCAGCGGGTCACAGCAAAGTATTCACGGAAGGTATTATCGGCAAAACCGTGACGCCGGTTGACTGCTTCCACGCGTTTATTGAGGTTGTTACGCCAATCTGTTTCGTTCCATGCTTCGCCGCTGCCCAGTTCCGGATCGGTATTGTTGAGGTTGTTCACAAACGGCAGCCATTCGCAAACCTGCGATTTATGTTTGAGCAGCATACTGATCTTGCCTTCGCGGACGCTGTCGCAATCCACACCGAAGTGCCACATGGCTTCTTTGCAGTAAGCATCCGGGCAGTTCAGGATCGTCGGCACCGGAAAACGCTGTACGCGAGGTGCATACATCGTCGGGTACG
Source organism: Lentisphaerota bacterium (assembly GCA_015061885.1). GTDB lineage: Bacteria > Verrucomicrobiota > Lentisphaeria > Victivallales > Victivallaceae > SIG78. Next base: position 13,455 of record SUVS01000027.1, on the reverse strand, counting down.
CGTTGGGTACTCCCAGCTGATACGCCACCAGACGCACTGCTTCGGCAGTATGCTGATGGTCAATATGGATACCTGCCAGCGGATTGGTCACCACCGGCGGTGCTACGATATAGTCCGGTGCAAATGCCCGGATGGCGTTCCACAAACCGCCGAGCATATTGCGGTCGCAAAAGACCTGTGCCGCTACATGAGTTCCGTCGAGCTGGCGGAGGTTTTCGTATTCAGCACCCACCACATTGGCACTGGCAATGGCTTCGGCTTCGCGGATGCGGATCGTTTCGTCCGGCCCGATGATATGGTGTCCGCTCACACCGGTACTGGTGGTCAGAATTTTCAGCTCCACATCGTCGCCGTAATATTCACGCAAACGCAGAAAAAGACCGGCGGCTTCAAATTCAAAATCATCCTGATGAGCCATTACGCTCATTACTCGCAACTTACTCATAATCATTCCTTTATATTTAGAAAAATGGTTTAAGGATTTACTGTGTTAATTTCGATACTTTTTGTACCCGACCGGGGAACAGTGCCGCAGCAAGGCTTGAATTTGCCCGCGATGTGCCACCGTACTTTGATTTTTCACAAAATTTATGACAATTATTCTTCCAGTGCCCGTACCTTTACTCCGGCTTCTGCCAGCAGACGCATCGAGGTTGAGTCAATGCTGTAACGCTGTTTGTAAACCACCTCTCTGATTCCCGCATTGATTATCATCTTGGAACAGAGCAGGCAGGGGCTGTAAGTAGTATAAATCGTTGCTCCGGCCACTGCAATACCGTGATATGCCGCCTGTACGATACTGTTTTCCTCGGCATGACAGCACAGACACTCGGTCAATCCTTCGCCGGAAGGTACATTGCTGTTGCAGCGCGGGCAGCCGCCTTCGTTGCAGTTTTTTATCCCGCGCGGAGTGCCGTTGTAACCCGTGGAAATAATGCGTTTGTCTTTGACCAGTACCGCCGCCACATGACGGCGGCTGCAGTTGCTCCGGCTGGCGGCAACTTCGGCTATACTCATAAAATAGTGATCCCAATCCGGGCGTCCGGCGTTTACTGCCGGATTTTCGGCAGATTTTTCACTTCCGCAATTACTGCACATACTCTACTCCCCATACATAACTTTGGTTTCTATGATCTATAAGTTCTATTTTATCGCCGTCATTCAATGCTCCAACTCCCTGCGGAGTCCCGCTGAATATCAAATCTCCAGGTTTCAGCACCCAATATTTTGACAATTCCACGATCAACCGTTTGACCGGGTAAATCATATCTTTACTGTTCCCCTGCTGACGGATCTCGCCATTGATTTTACCGCAGAATGTCAACCCGTCAAGTTTATCCACCGCCGGATCAAACTTATGCAGCACTCCCAGCGGAGCAGAATTTTCAAACGCTTTGCTGCACTCCCACGGCAACGCCTTGGCTCGCAGATTCTTCTGCAAAGTTCGCAATGTCAGATCGCACCCGATCCCGATTGCCGCAATAAAACTTGCCGCCTCATCTTCAGTCAACGCCCTGCCGCTTTTGCCGAGCATAAAAACCAATTCTGTTTCGTAATCAAACTGATCCGTATATCCCGCAGGCGGAGCAACTGCCGTTCCGGGAGCGGTCAACGCCTCCGCGGGTTTCATAAACACCACCGGCGGAATTTCCTCAAATCCGTGCAGTTCCCGCACATGTTCAGCGTAATTGCACCCGATGCAAAATACCCTCCCGGCGGGACTTTTTACGCCATCTACATCAATAAACATACTCTTTTTCCCGTTAAAGATTTGTTTTTATCTCTTTCAACATTATCTTATAATGTGGTAAAGACCCAAATTTTGTGAAACTGTTGTGCTGATTTATATTGAACATAGTTCATAAATATATCACACAAGTTATGATTTGTCAAAAACTCCCATATCATAGCTTGCCGACGGTGGATACAGCGTGAGGCAATGTCGCGTTTTGCAAGGCTTGAATTTGCCCGCGATGTGCCACCGTACTTTGATTTTTTACAAAATTCGGACAACACATAATGTAACATAAAATGGAGTTATTGCAAGTGTGCAACCTTATTGAATTATCAGAGAATTTCATAAAAAATGCTCTCCACTCCGGCTTTTCCGACGGTCATGACTTCGATCATACCTGCCGCGTCGTAAAACACGCCCTCGCTTTATGCCGCGAAATACCCGAAGCTGACCGCACCGTCGTTCATCTGGCCGCCATCCTCCACGATGTGGCACGACCGCAGGAATTCCAAAGCAAAGGCTCCATTGATCACGCCGCCGCCGGGGCCGCCATCGCACGCGACTTCCTCATTCAATACACATCGCAGGAAATCGCCGACCATGTAGCACAAGCCATCAGTCAGCACCGATTCCGATCCGGCGACGCACCCCAAACCATCGAAGCCAAAATCCTTTACGATGCCGACAAACTCGACAGCCTCGGCGCCGTCGGCATTGCCAGAGCTTTCATGTTCGCCGCCAAAGCCGGTGCCAAACTCCACAACTCCGCTCAAGACGCTTTAGCAGGCAACGCATACTCTTCCGAAGATACTGCGTATCGGGAATATCTCGTAAAACTTTCAAAATTACCGGAAAAAATGCTCACTGCCCCCGGTAAACACCGTGCCCAAAAACTCTCCGCTTTTATGAAAACTTTTTTCAATCAATTAAATGCAGAAATTTTTAACTGAATGTTTGCAAATTTCCATTTTAGCTGTATTGTATAATAACACTCCTTTCAAAAGGTGCCAGCTTAGCTCAGTTGGTAGAGCAGTTGACTTGTAATCACCAGGTCGCCGGTTCGACTCCGGCAGCTGGCTCCATCTTTTTTGCTTCATATCGTGGGGCATCTCGGGCCTTTACTGCTTCGCTCATTCGGTCGTGTACGGGGGTACACTCCCTCTTTCGCTCATTGTAAAAACCCGACCTGCCCGCACGCTATTTCGCAAAAATTGTCGGCTGGCGGACGGGGGCTCGCGGCTTGCTTCGCTCGCCGCTTGCGATTTTGCTGGGGGATAGACACCCGGCTGGTGCCGGGACGGCTTGCTTCGCTCGCCGGGTTCGCACCTCGCTTTGCTTGGTGCTCACATCTTACATGATAGACACCCGGCTGGTGCCGGGACGGCTTGCTTCGCTCGCCGGGCTCGCACCTCGCTTTGCTTGGTGCTTGCATTTTACACGGCTTGCTTCGCTCGCCGGATTCGCACCTCGCTTCGCTTGGTGCTTGCATTTTACACGGCTTGCTTCGCTCGCCGGATTCGCACCTCGCTTCGCTTGGTGCTTGCATTTTACACGGCTTGCTTCGCTCGCCGGATTCGCACTTCGCTTCGCTTGGTGCTTGTGTTTTTCTCTTTTCAATCGCAGCGTTTTGTTCCTTTTTTTAGCATTTTTAAAAAGTTTTTCAGCGTTCTTGACTGATTGTTTTCATCCCATGCTGCTATTATTATGCGTTTTATCATCAGATCAACTTCGCGGTAAACAATATTTTCTCTTTCATCCACAGTGCCGGGTTTCACTACTAAACCAATCCCCAACCCTGCCGATACCAGTTGCCGGGTCGCCCGCAGTCCCAGCGCTTCGACTTCCACGATAGGGTAGGTGCCGCAATGTTTGTAAAAGATCTCGTCAAACTTTTTCCGCAGCCACGGTACAAGGTTGGCCGAGGGCAGGATAAAGTTAGAATTTTTCAAATCGCTGACCCGCAGATCCTCTTTGTATGCCAGCGGGTGTTTGGCGGGTATGGCAAAACATATAGGCAACTCCAGCAATTTGAAATACTGCAAATTCTGCTCTTCCAGCCCCACCAGATTGTTTACTGCCAGAAAACCTATATCTGCTTCGCCTGACCGCACCTGATTATATACGTGAGGCGTCCCCTGATAATCGTGTATCTGCAATTTTACTGCGGGATATTTTTCGTGCATCTTTTTCAAAATGCCCCCCAAATGCAGATAGTCGTAAACCATGTTGGCTACCGAGATCGAAAGCATCCCCCGATCGCCCCGCGCCGCCCGGCGGGCATGTTCATCGGCTCTGGCAAGGAGTTCCGGCAGATTTTTCACCTCTTCGGCGTAGGCTTTTCCGGCGGCAGTCAGGCGGATATTCCATTTATCTGACCGGTCAAACAACCGGCAATCCAGAGAGCTTTCCAGTTTACCGATCTCCTTGCTCAAAGCCGCCTGGGTTATGCCCAGAAGCAAGGCAGTCTTGCCGAAGTGCAGTTCTTCGGCAAGTTTCAAAAAAATTTCTATTTCGCGGAATGTCGCCATAATATTGATAACCTTTCGTCTATTAAGATAATGTTATAAATATATTGTATTTTATACAAAATGCAACTATTTTGCCGTAATACAATAAAAATTTAAAAAGAAAGTTTTCCGTAAGTTATGAAAAAATTATATTTTTGTGCCGGATTGGCATGTTTGATGCTGTTAAGTGTTTCGTGCAATAAAAAGACTGCAAAAGCCAAAGAACGCTCTATCCGTGTAAATGTGCAGAAAATGGAAAAACGCATGTTCCGCGAACAGCTTCCGGTACAGGGTACGGTCAAACCCGTGGAACACGCCACTATTTCTGCCAAGATCAGCGGCACGCTGGAAATACTCAATGTCAGCGAAGGCGACCGCCGCAAGACCGGCGATGTACTCTTCGGCATTGACCGCAAAGTGCTGAAAAATCAGGTGGTGGTCAAAGAAGACGAGATCAATGTAAAAGAAGCTGCTCTCAAAAGTGCCGAATTGCAGCTCAAAACCGAAGAAATCTCTTTGCAGCAGGCCAAACGCGATTACGAACGGGCGTTGACTCTTTCCCGCTCCAATGCCTTGAGTCAGAGCAATCTGGAAACCACCGAAACTGCTTACAAAAAAGCCCAGATGGGGGTGCAGAACGCCCACAGTGCCATCGTCAACGCTCAAGCCCAGCTCAAACAGGCACAGAGCAATCTGGCGATCGCTAAAAAGAATCTGGACGATTCCGTTGTCCGGGCTCCGTTTGACTGTGTGGTTTTTGATAAATATGTGGAAGAAAACGAGTATGTTTCCGCCGGTCAGAATATCCTCAAGCTGGAAAATCATGACAAACTTGAAGTCGAAACCTTTATCAGTGCCGGTTATTACAACAAGATCATACCCGGCAAGACCAGAGTGGAATTCACCGATACTGACGGTAAGGTTCTCGGTACGGCAGTTGTAACTTATAAATCACCCGGTGTTGATCCCGAAAGCCGTACTTTCAAACTTAAAGCTATCGTGCCGAAAGATGTCAAACTTGTCAGCGGTATGCTCGCAGACATCAATCTGATAATGCGGGAAAAAGAAGCCTACGGGCTCCCTGCCGATGCTATGATGCTCCGTGCCAACGACCGCTATATCGTTTACACCGTTACACCCGAAAAACGGGCAAAAGAAGCCACCGTGCGGCGCGGCATCATCGACGGCAGTTACTGCGAAGTATTGAACACTGCTGATCTGATAGGCAAAGAGATCGTTACTTCCGGTCAGACCTTTGTCAACAACAATGCGTTGCTGAACATCATCAACAAGTAAGTCGAGGGGAGCTGACGCAAGATGTTTTTAAGTCGAATAAGTGTACGCCGCCCGATCGCCATGACGGCGTTTATCATTGTTTTGATAATGATCGGAGCATCGCTCTACCCGCGTTTGAGCGTTGACCTGCTGCCGAATATTGAAATACCTACCGTGCTTGTCCGTTGCGAATACGAAGGGGCAAGCCCCGCGGAAATCGAAGTGGAAATCATCCGCAGAATCGAAGATGCAGTGTCTTCGCTGGACGGTATCCGGCATATTTCCAGTGTGGCGGTCGAAGACCAGGCTAATATTTCGCTGGAATTCAATATGGGTACCAATGTGGATATTGCCGCAACCGACATCCGCGAAGCATTGAACACCATCCGCGACAACCTCCCCGACGGTGCCAAAGAGCCGCGTATCCGCAAGATCGACACCAACGCAACCAGTGTTGTGCAGATCTTTCTGGTCGGCGACCGCACCCAGGAAGACCTCTATGACTTTGCCGACGATGTTATTGCCGACAAATTTGCCGCCGTTTCCGGCGTGGGCGAAGTACGGGTTTACGGCTCCAATGAAATGCAAATACACATTCTGCTTGACCGCAATAAACTTACCGCTATGAACCTTTCCATCGGCAGCATTGTAAATAAGCTCAAAGCCAACAATGTACGCAAACCTTTGGGCCGTATTCAGATAGACAAGAGCGAAAAGAATGTTACTTTTGCCGGGGACTACAAAGACATCGAAGAGATCCGTTCGCTGGAAATCGGTACCGTCAAGGGCAAGCGGGTCTATATGCGTGATATTGCCGAAATCAAACTTATGAGCCGCGAAGTCCGCAACAAGGCGTATGTCAACGGCAAGCCGGCGGCGTTTTTCAATGTGGTCAAGAAAGCCGAAGCCAACGCCATTGAGGTGATCAAAGGTATCCGTCAGCGGGTCGAACAGATGAAACGCAACGGCGAACTGCCTTCGGGCATGGAACTGGTATGGTTCAAAGACTCCGGCGAGTTTATCCAGGCATCGGTGGACGATGCCAAAAGCTCCATTGTTACGGGGATCCTCCTTACGGCGGTGCTTTTGTTCCTCTTTCTGCACGATATACGCAGTACCTTTATTGTAATGGTTTCCATGCCTATATCGGTGGTGGTGACTTTTGCGGCGATGGTGTGGCTGGGTTACTCGTTCAACATCATGACTTTGTTGAGTCTGGGCTGTTCGGTGGGGGTGCTGGTGACCAACAGTATCGTGGTCATCGAAAATATCTTCAACCACCTGAACCGCAACGAAGATATAAAAACCGCCTCCGAACAGGGTACCGGCGAAGTCATTGCCGCAGTGTCGGCAAGTGCCCTGACCAACGTGGTGGTGTTTGTGCCGGTGATGCTGATGATGACCACCCGTATCGGTACGATGATGCGGCCGTTTGCGGGGGTGATGGTAGCCGCCACGCTGGTATCGCTTTTTATCAGCTTTACGCTGACCCCGATCTTGAGCTGTGTTCTGCTCAAAAATTACAACCCGGCTCAAGAAGGCGATAAAAAAACCTTCTTGCAGAAATTCTTTATTCCGTGGGATATTGGTTACGACTGGCTGTGCGGCAAATTCAATAAGAGTATTGAGTGGACAAGCCGTCACCCCAGAATAATCGTGGCAACTGTTTTTGCCGGAGCCGTACTGGTGTGGGCATTTATCATGCCGAAAGTGGGTTTGAGCTTCCTGCCGTTCTGCGACCAGGGCGAGATCCGCATCCGCTTTGAGTTTCCCACAAGCTACAATCTGGAAACTACCGAAAAACTGCTCAAAGAAGCCGAAGATCACCTGAAAAAGTATGATTTCATCACCGGTATAAACCTCTGGACCGGTCGCGGCGGTGCCCCCCGCGGACAGGTTTCCAGTGCCGTTTACATCGGGCAGATGAACCTGAAAACCACCAAAAAATTTGAGCGTAAGGAAACTATTTACGACCTTCAGGAGATATTGCGTAAAGAGTTGAGCTATCTGGATAACTGCCGCGTGACCATGAGCATACCCGCTACATTCGGCAGCAGTACATCGGAAATCAACTGTACCATCAGCGGCCCCGATCTGGAAGTGCTTGAAGAAGTCGAAAAGAAGGTTATGGAAACGATTCCTGCCCTCGCTATCACCCGCGACCTTGACAGCAGCAGCCGTGAACGCAAGACCAATATCAACATCACGCCCGACCGTACCATTCTGCAAAACCTCAACTTGAGTGCCAACGACCTTTACACCAATTTGGTTGGTTCGCTGGACGGTATTGAAGTCGGCGACTTCCGCACCGGTACGCGTACATTCGATATCCGCTTGAAGAACCGCAAGGAGTATGGCGAAACCCAGCTCAAGCAGAACGCACTTGCCACCAAAGACAACAATCCTTTGAATACCGAAGTCGTGGCAAAGATCACCGAAGAAGCCCGTCCGGTAATCATCAACCGTTACGACAAAAACCGTAATATGTATATTTACGCCAACAGTGCTCCGGGCATGGCACTTGGGGTGGTTTCCGGCAAGATTTCCGAAACCGCCCGCCCCATGCTCCCGCCGGGATACACCTTGCGTATGCGTGGTAATGTGGAAATGATGAACGAAACGGCACAGGAGTTCGGCGAAGTGCTGATCCTGGCGGCTATCCTGACCTATCTTCTGATCGCGGCGATCATGGAATCGTGGACAAAACCGTTCCTTATCATGTTCACTGTGCCGCTGGGCTTTCTGGGCATGTACCTTACGCTTTACTGCTTTAACATGTCCATGTCGATGATGGGGTTGCTCGGCGGGGTGATGATGATCGGTATTGTGGTGAACAACGCCATCCTGATCCTTGACGAGTGTACCACGCTGACCAGAAACGGCATGACCACACACAAAGCCATGCTTCAGGCGACCGAAGCCAAGTTCCGCCCGATCGTCATGACCAGTATTGCATCAGTAGCCGGTATGCTGCCGATGGCATTCGGTACCGGGCTGGGGTCGGAACTGCGTTCAAGCTGCGGTGTGGGGGTGGTAGGCGGTCTGGCGATAGCTTCGCTCCTGACACTCTATGTGATCCCGGCACTCTATTTTGCCTTTGTGCGGGATACTGCTGAAAATAAAAAGCAAAACGCCTGACCGCGATATTGTATTTGAATATCTGACATGCACTCCGGATGTTGAATTTAACAACCGGGGTGTATATTTTTTATATCTTCCGGGAGGGTTATTTTGTCGTTGGGTGCTGAACTGAATATTGCTTTTACTTTGCCGCCATTGAGGGTGAAAAGTGCCGCATCATCGGTTATAAGCCCACTTTCGGTTTTTCCGTTGAGCAGTTCTCCGGGCAGTTGATCCAATGCCTGACGGTATTCTTTGTATTTGAACACCTGCGGGGTGGCGACTGCCAGTAAATCTGCCCGGACTAAATTCTCCGAAACCATGCCGTTACCGTCAACTTTTTTGATCGTATCCACCGGCGTCTTGCCGGGAACAGCTCCGCCGTATATCCGTGCGGCTCCGCACAATTCCGTAAGCAAATCAACCGTCGCCAGCGGCCTTGCTCCGTCGTGTATGGCAATGAGTTCCAAATCGCACGGCAACACGGCAACAGCATTGGCAACCGATGCCAGACGGGTCGCGCCGCCGACGACCCAGCGAATGTTATTGCCGGGTAGATATTCATTGACCAGATTCTGCATATTTTCCATTTCAGATTCCGGTGCGGCAATGGCCATATTGCCCGGTTCCAGTACCGGCAGAAAAGCAGACAAAGCGTGGATCATCAGCGGTTTTCCCCGATAATCCACCAGCAGTTTATTGACCGTTTTGCTGAAACGCGAACCGCTGCCGCCGGCAGCAATAACCATACCAAGTTTTTTTATCAGCATATTATAGATCCTTATAATCTGACCCTATCCGATACCATTGGAATTTTCCGGTAATAAATTTACTATCTGAAATGTCGTTTGTCAAGCAGAAAAATTACTTTTTTATGCAGAGTATATAAAACGGTTTTTCAGGAAAACTCAAGTTCAAATTCTGCTTGAATGATTATTTTTACAACATTGTAGTTTTTTTGCAACAAAAATATTTGCTTTTTGGGGTATATGCGTTTATAGTTTTCCCCATAAGTTAAAAATTCCATAAATTCGAAAAATCATAAAATAAGGTGAAAAAATGTTTATTGACTGCCATGTTCATGCGGTCGAAGAAGCCCCGTGTCCGCGGGCTTCCGATGGCTTGCAACCAGTTTCCACGCCGGAACAGCTTATTGAAATCTACGATCAGCACGACATTGAACAAGCCGTGATCCTGCCGATCGGCTCGCCCGACAGTACCAACTTTGTGCAGAGCAACGAAGAAGTTCTGCGGATGGCGAAACGCCACCCCGGACGCTTTATACCGTTCTGCAATCTCGATGCACGCTCCATGCTCAATCATCCCGGGGCGAATTTGGAATATGTACTTAAATATTATCGTGACAAAGGCTGTAAAGGTATCGGCGAAGTTACGGTGAATCTGCCCATTGACGACCCGCGGGTGGAAAATCTGTTTGCCGCCGCCGAATCCGCCGGACTGGCTCTGACATTTCATCTGGCGATCCGCATCGGCAGAATTTACGGTCTGGAAGTCGATAAAGGTCTGGGCAAACTGGAAAAAGCATTGCAGAAGTTCCCGAATTTGAAATTCTTTGCTCACAGCCAGACCTTCTGGGCGGAAATGGATGCCAATGTGACCGAAGCTGAACGCGGCGGCTACCCCAAAGGCAAAATCACCGAAGAAGGTGCCGTACCCAAACTTATGCGTAAGTACCCCAATCTGTATGGCGATATGTCTGCCGGCAGTGGTTGTAACGCTCTTGCCCGCGACGAAGAATATGCGGTAAAATTTCTCAATGAATTTCAGGATCGGCTCATGTTCGGTACTGACATTTGTGCCCCGGAGCAGGCTGATCCGTGTTTGAACCTGACACGGCTGCTTAAAAAATTCCGGGCGGAAAACCGTATCAGCGAAGAGGTGTTCCGGAAAGTCGCCCGGGAAAATATCATCCGCATCCTTGAACTGTAAACTCTTAACTTAATATAATTTGCGAGGTAAAAAATGTTTATTGACTGTCATGTCCACGCACTGGAAACTCCGTCCTGCCCCAATCCCAGAGATGGCAAGGCACTTATTTCCACGCCGGAAGAGCTGTTGGAAATTTATGACCGGGTGGGTATTGAAAAAGGTGTTATTCTGCCCATCGGTTCGCCGGACAGCACCCACTTTGTGCAGAGCAACGAAGAAATGTTGCGGATGGTGGCCAAAAATCCTGACCGCTTTATACCTTTCTGCAACCTTGACCCCCGCAGTTTGTATAACACGGGCAATGCTCCGCTGGAATATGTACTTAAATATTATAAAGACCTCGGCTGCAAGGGTGTCGGCGAAGTTACTGCCAATCTGGATATGGATGACCCCAGAGTGCAGAATCTCTTTCAGGCCGCCGACAACTGCGAAATCGCTCTGACTTTCCACCTCTCCCCCCAGAACGAAAACACTTACGGTTTGATCGAAGAAATGGGACTCAAAAAACTGGAAAAGGCATTGCAGAAATTCCATAAAGTAAAATTCTTCGGCCACAGTCAGGCGTTCTGGGCGGAAATCTCCGCCAATCCCACCGTGGATGACCGCAACGGCTACCCCAAGGGCAAAGTCGAAGAAGGTGCCATTGCCAAACTTATGCGTAAATACCCCAACTTGTACGGCGATCTCTCTGCCGGAAGCGGCTGCAACGCTCTTAAACGCGATGAAGAATACGCAATTAAGTTTCTGAACGAGTTTCAAGACCGCCTGATGTTCGGTACTGACATCTGTCAGCCGCACCGGGCATCCACTCCGCTGGTTGATTTTATGCTCAAACTGCGTGATGAAAAGAAAATTTCCGAAGAAGTGTTCCGGAAAGTCGCCAGAGAAAACATTATCAGGATTCTTGATCTCTGAAAAAAATGACGGAAAAGTGACGGATCGTTCCGTCACTTTTTTATATATTGATAATCATAAGGTTATATGGAAAAATGTTTATAGATATTCATTCGCATTTGATTCTTTTTCCCACCTGTCCGCGGCCAAGTGACGGCAAACAGCCTTACCCCACGCCGGAGAAAATGCTTGAATATTACGACGGCATCGGCGTAGATAAAAGCATCATGCTGCCGGTCGTATCTCCCGACAGCAACTACCGCTGCCAGAGCAACGATGAGATTTTTGAGATCCACCGCCGCTATCCCGACCGCTTTATACCGTTCTGCAATATGGACCCCCGGAATATGCGTAACACGCCTGATGCCAAAATGGAATATGTTATGAAGTATTACCGCGATAAAGGCTGCCGAGGCGTCGGCGAAGTTACCGCCAATATGCCGATGGATGACCCCAGGGTACACAATCTTTTCCGTGCCGCTGAAGTTGCCGGTTTGCCGGTAACGATCCACATCGGTACGCAAATCGGCGGCATGTATGGTCTGGTCGATGACCCCGGTATGCCCAAGCTCGAAGCGGTTTTGCAGAAGTTCCCCAACTTGAAAATCTTCGGTCACAGCCAGCCGTTCTGGGCGGAAATCTCGCAAAACCCCACCCGTGCCGACCGCGACGGGTACCCCAAGGGCAAAGTCAACGAAGGCAGAGTGGCAGAACTTATGCGTAAATACCCCAATTTGTACGGCGATTTATCTGCCGGCAGCGGCTGTAATGCCCTCAAACGCGATGAAGAATACGCAATTAAGTTTCTGAACGAGTTTCAAGACCGCCTGATGTTCGGTATAGATGATTATTCCACGCCGGATAACCCGCCCGGTCTGATGATCTATCTGAAAAATCTCCTTGCTGAAAAGAAAATCACTCCGGAACTTTTTGACAAGATAACTCACGGCAATGCCATACGCATATTGAATTTGTAAGAATTGCCGTAAATTATTTGTATTATTGCAGTTCCACTATGGCAAAGGTGTGTGCCGGCAGCTGGAGTTTTACGGTGTTGTCCTTGAAATCCACCAGTTTTATGCCGGGATTCTGCCATTTGAGCTGGATCCGGCTTACCGGGAGTTTGTTTTCTTTCCGCAAACGGTAAAGTTCCTGATACTCCGGATCATCGGCTTCCATAAGCTCGGATGCCGATTTGAAATCCTGCATTTTCAGCTTGCCGGGATCAAATTTCACCTCCACGGTCTGATCCAGCCGCTGATTGCCGATGTGGGCAATGACCGCCAGAAGTCTGTTCTGCGTGGGGTGTTTGTAGATACTTGCATAGACATCTTTGCCGGTCAGCACCTTCGGAGCTTTTTCGCTCCAGTAGCCGATGAATTCAGCTTGCGGCACATTGAATTTATCGTAGATCCGCACCAGTTTATCAAAAATACCGTGATGACAGCGGTTGAGGGCAATTATGGTATTGTGCAGCAATGTGCCGCTCAAAAACGCTCTGGTTATCCGCAACTTGTAGAGTTCTTCATCTTCTTTGCCGCCGCCGTACTCTTTTTTGAGTACATCGTTGGATTGGTAAACGGCATTGTTGATGCCGAACGGCAGACTGCTCAACTCGCAGGCAAACATCTCTATCGGGTAGGAGTCAAGAATATCCTTGCCGTTGTGCATAAGCGTGCTTGACTGCTGGCGGATGTGTTCGCCGTTGAGCAAATGAGTTACAAATGTATAACAATAAAGAATGTCCAAAATAATACCTCTCTGAGACTTGAAATTTGCTCTCTCCAGTAGTATATTGGAGAGAGTATTTTTTTTAACTGAATGAGGTATAAAGACCATCTAAAAAAATTACAATAAAAACCGCATAAGAAAAAGGCTCTCTCAACAAATTACCACCTTGTATTTTAGCCTTTAACCTAATGGAACATTTTTTTGTGCCGTGTACTCTCTGGTTACACGGTGCATTTTATGTTT
>SUVS01000082.1 GCA_015061885.1 Lentisphaerota bacterium | reverse complement strand
GCGTACTATACGACTTCGGTTTGTTCTCGGATTTAACATAAATCCATTTTTATCAAGAGGCAAACCACTTTTTGTTTTTAGACATAAAAAATGAGAGACCTCTTGTGTCTCTCATAATATCTTTTATTTTGTTTGGTCAGAAAAACTTCTGCTGTCCGGTTATTTGACCAGACCGAGAGTTTTTTCCATTTCTTCCACGATCGCGTTCAACGAGGCGTTGCCATATTCGGCAGAACCTTCCACCCCGGCACGGCTGTACCAGATGGAGTTATCCAGTTTATCCATGTGGACAGTTTCCGGATGCGATGCCAGAGTGATACTGGTTTCGTTTTTGCCGGCATGATCGACCGGGAATTCATGATAACGCTCCGGTGCGGGCAGACAGGGATGGATCCGGATATAATTGAACGGATTGTTGTCTTCAGAATAATAGGCACTGAATTTTTCTGTTCCCCACCAGCCTTCGCCGGTATTCTTTTCCAGAAACTCAAAAATGACCCGGCGGGCGGCAAAACGGAACGCCAAATCTGTGGGCATACCCTGCACAAATTCTTCGTGCTGGTGGGCAATATAGCCGTGGATATTGCGGAATCCGACCCGCAGCAGACTGCGGAAAATATCTTCCGCCACTTTCAGCACATGTTCTGAATCCACATGCACAGTACCGTTGCCTTCGGGCTTGGCAACTGCGTATGAGGCGCTGCCGTAGCAGAACGGCGGCAGAACAATGACTTCGGGATGAAGTTTTTCCAACCGGTCAATGGATTCAAGACAGGTAAAGCAATCCACGCCCAGCGGCAGATGTTCGGCATGATACTCGATCACGCCCAGCGGCAGGATTACGGGTGTATTTTTTTCAATTGCTTCCCGCAACTGAAACGGCAGCATTTTTAAATATTGCATAAAAAACCTCCTGTTTGTTAAGTTGTCAGGTAATATAACACTTCCCTCCGGGATTACAAACTGCCAAATATCATTTCCGCAATAAAAAGATGCAACTCTCCCAACTCCGGCCTTGTATGCATACTTTTGACAGTCGCATCAAAACATGTATTCTTTTTCTAATGTACAAACTGCAAAGAGTTTGGAAAAATACAAAACACATGCTATATTTTAAAATTTCCTCTATTCAATTATAAAACAGGAGTATTCTTGAAATGAAAAAGTATCTGATGCCGGCGTTTTTACTGCTGTGTGCTTTAACTTTTTGTCGCGGCAATGACAATTTGAACTATAATATTGCTGTGTTGGGCGATATTCATTTTGATGATTGGAAATATCATGATATGAGCAAGATCAAGCATCTTGGCATACCGCAATCCAAGCATGTTTACAATAAAGATGGGTATTACTCCTGGCGGAACCACTCGCTCTGGACGGAGATCAACAAGGGTGGGTCGGTGGAGAAAAATACTCCGCTGAATATGAAAATGTGGCAAAAATATCTGCCGGATCTGCTCAATGCCGCCGCCGCCAAAGCACGGGAAGTCAATGCCAGATATGCTTTTCAGCTTGGCGATATGATCCACGGCGATTGTTATACATTAACTTTGCACAAAAGCAATTTGCAGGATTCGCTCAAACAGTTGACCAGCCGCTTTGATAAAGTTCTGGTGGTAAGCGGCAATCACGATACCCGCGGCACCGACGGCAGACGGGCGTGGAATGAAGTTATAAATCCCCATCTGGATAAAACGGTTGAAAATCTGAACCGCAAAAATTCCAATTACAGCTTTACCATCGGCAAAGACCTGTATTTGTTTTACGATGTAATGAATGTGGATGTGGAGTTTTTTGAAAAGGCTGTAAAGGCAAATCCGGGAAGACGCTATACCTTTTTTATCTCGCATGTGCCGCTGCTGCCGACCGGCAAACATGCAGTACGCAGTATCTTGAGCGATGATATAACGCGGTTGTTCAACTTGCTGGAGTCATGCAATGCGATCATCATCAGCGGTCATACCCACAAGATTTCGATGGTGGAATACTTTGATAAAGACAGTAAACGCCGCATGAGCCAGTTTATTATAAACTCCACGGTGCGTTTCCCGGATAAACAGCTTGAATTCAAGGAGAGTGTTCCCGGTAAAGACGCTTTTGCCGCCAACGCCGGCAAGTCCAAAGAGCTGTGGAACAAATTCTACAAAGGCAAGGTAAAAACCAAACTGCACAGCAACGGCTCCGGCTACGGCATCTTGCGGGTAACTGACAAAGGCGTATTCATGGATTACCGCAATATAAGTCAGAACAAGGTTTATACCTACAAACTCCGCTGAATAAAATCACAGGAAAGCAATGGGGCTGTTGCAAAACTCTTGAGTTTTGCAACAGCCCCATGTTTATATATATGTTTTTATTTTTTGCCGGGATCGCAAACTATTATTGTGTAGCGTTTTACTGATGCTGCGGGAACGGTGATCATCCATTGACCGGCGGTTTGGCCCGGTTGGAATTTCAACAACTCGACCTTTTTATTATCCGGCGAAAGCAGACGCACTTCCTGCAGGGCAGGGAAGTTGTTTACCGTGATTTTCAGCGGTTTGCCGCCGTTGCGTTCTTTCAATGCTTTGAAACGGCACGGGCGGTTGGTCATAGCGATAGTTTCGCCTCTATTATAGCCATCGAAACAATCCAGAATATGTATCGTCCGGCATACCCGGTCGCCGTGACCGGCGGTGTCGAAAGCATTAAAGAGATATTTTTCCGGCAGATTTTCCACGCTGACGATTTCGCCGTTTTTCAGCAGGCTTTTCACCAGTTTGGCAAAGACTTTCCGCTGACTGAAGTCGGCAGTCTGGACAAATTTATCTTTTTTCTGATACGGCAGACTGTAAAACCGGTCGCCCCAGTTGGCGGGGATCAGCACGCACTTGCCTTTGCCGTATTTGTTGAGTATAACCGCCGGAATATTTTCCGCTTTAGGTGCTTTGGCAATAACCGTTGCACCCTCACGCGGTACAACTTTGGTAAAACCGGGCTTGTTGGCAACCAATACGACTTTTCCTTTTTCGCCGGGGAGCAGTTTATTGATCTGGGCGGCGGCGGAACTGCCGTTGGGTGTAGTATCATATTCTTTGATGCCGAAAAGTTTGAGCAGTTCATTCTGCTTGCCTGTTTTGCTGAACGGATCCTGCGTGTCTGATATACCCACTGCCAGCAGAGTGCCGCCGTTTTCGACAAATTTATAGAGTTCTTCAGTCATTTTACTGCCGACAAAGCTCTCCTTCGGCAGGATTATCAGATCAAAGCGTTTGAGTAAATCCGCCTTATTGAAATGCAGTTCCACGATCTGATCGGCAATCACATTTTCTGCGGCTAACGCCTCGCTCAAACCTGACCAGTTGCGGTAGGCGGTCATCGGGTCATTGCGGAAATCCCGTTCTTTTTCAGGATAAAAAATCCCGATATTGGCGATTCTGCGGGGCTTGATAAGGTCTTTTTCGTATTGAGCTTCCCACGCATACCACTGCGGCTCTGCCTGATAAATACGCATCCAGTAGCGGAAACTCAAACTTGAACACATTGCCCACAGGAAGAACTGTTCGGAATCGGCGACCTTCCAGGTGGAGGGATACCCCAAGGCAAAGTTGCCGTACCAGTTATACACTTCTGCAAAGGCATTGTAGAGGGCCATTTCCCGGTAATAAGTCGGGTAATAGCTGCTGCCGAGGAACCCGCAACGTTTGCCTTTGGGGTGAAAACCTTCTTCCATTTCAAAAAAGCCCATGTTCCAGCCCTTGAGCCACGAAGCCGATCCCATAGCCCATATCCTCCGGTGGTATTTACTGATGCTTGCCAGACAACCGGTCAGCTTTATTGCAGGATTGACTTTGCTCAAAGCGGCATATTCTGCCTGATAAAATTCCCCGCCGGAAGCGTAACGGAAATCTATATAACGCCGCCACGCCGGATCATCCATATCAACTTTGCCTTTGGGCATTGGGGTATTGTAACGCTCTTGGTAGAGTTTGTGCGAACCATCTTTACTGCCGGAAGCATAAATATCCGGCAGCCACTCCACTTCGTCGGTCATAAAGCCATCGACCTGACACTTGGCGGTATATTCTGCCATTCTGCTGAAAATCAACTGGCGGAAAGCCGGGTGGTTCATATCCATAAAGCAGGCATCGGCGTAAGCTGTTTTGGGCGGACGCAGGGCGACTTTGCCGGTATTAACATTGAGCGAAACCCAATCTTTGTATTTTTCGTTCTGCAAGGCTTCGATGGGAGCAAACGTGCTGGTGGTGTGATGAAACAATTTTAAATTTGCATCTTTTACCGCCTTGGAATAGGGCAGGGCGGTACTGTAATCAACTTGTTTTTTCCACTGGGATTTACCCGTCGGCAAGTCGGGCAGAAACTGCAATGAACCGTGTGCCATGATGGTGTTGACTCCGGATTTTTTGAACGAGTCAAGTTCTTTACGGAAATTTGCATCGTTATATTTTTTTGCCGAGGCCGGATGCGGTATGCTTATCATACGCAAATTGTACGGCCAGTTATCAGCCGCCGCGAGCGACAGAACTGATATTGTTAAAGCTGAAATCAAAGATTTTTTCATATTTCAGGTCTCCAGAAGGGATCGTAAGGATTTTTGTTGTTGTAGCTGTTGAAGGGATAATCATTTTTGTACGGGCTGTTGTCGGCAGTGAAAGTGTATTTGCTGCCTTTTGCCGCAAAAGTATCCACATGACCGTCGGCAAACATTACATTGCACATGCCGCCATGCCGGTTGTCAACCATGGCATAAGCGGTGGTTTTGGTTGTCCAGACTTTGCTTATGATGTAATAACTTTTTTCTTTGGGTTCCGGCTCGTAACTGTCGGCTATGACACATGTTGCACTGGGGTTATTGAAGCGTCGCAACGGAATCACCGGGAGCGTTTTGTCAGCAGTTGTTGGCAATGTTATACCGTTGCTTATGCCGTAATCCGGGTATTTGAAATCACTTATCGCCATGCGGCTGGGTGTATTGATCCAATCCGAGGAGTGCTTAAAAGAAACAGGTGTATTCATAAGCGAAGGACAATCCAACGCATGACCGGTAATGTAGCCGCCGCCGATAAGCAATCCCGGAAAATAAACATATTTGTTTATATCTGTGTAAATAAAATAAACTGGCGGCAAATGATCTTTTGCTTCGGTTGCGTAACTGGTGAATCCCAACCCCGCCTGCCGCAAATTGCTCATGCAGTTGGAGGCTTTTGCCCGTTCTCTGGCGGCAGAAAGTGCCGGCAGCAGCATCGCCGCCAGAATTGCGATGATGGCTATTACGACCAGTAATTCGATCAGCGTAAAGCGTTTTTTCATAAAAAATCAAGCTCCTTTTGTTCTTCAGTCGTTATTGGTTTTATATTGCCATGTCAGTAGCATTGGTATAATGTGTTTGCCCGGCGGCATGTTCAACTTTGCCGACTCCATTATGCAGTCAGTAACAGTTTCCGGCAATGGCTGATAGAGATGCAGTACCGGAAAAGGAAATGGCTGTGCCGGCAGATTTTTGCTCACAAGTGCCATGTAAACAGCTTCTTTACCGGGTTTGTTCATGGTACTCCATGCCAGAGAAACGGTTCTGGCCAGACTTTCGGAAATAATAATGATCGCATCAAACGGATAAATACTTTTCAGCTCAAAAAGCGTATCCAGCCGCCGTTGGATATACTCCATGCCGCCGATCATATTCATTATCAGTTGCGGTTTGTATTGCAGTTTATTCAGCTTCAAGCCCAGCCGATAACCCCGCAACAGCGGATGCTGATGGTGCGGTAAATTGTGCAACAATGCAATATTTTTACATCCTTTTTCTGCCAGCTCATTTACCAGTTTAACCATTCCGCCCCGGCGATCTATTTCGATAGTCTGCCACTTTTTCAGCCGTTCCCGGTAGAGCGGATCAAGTTCATGTTGAGCTGTTACAAAAACCACATTGGATTTCTGACTGATAAGCCGGTCAAATATGCCTCTGAAAAAGTATCCGCTGATGACAAAAACGGTGTTTTTATTGCTCTGGTTGAATTGTTCGGCATTCAGTTCGCGGCTGTTGCGTTTACTGGAGGCTTCGATGTATTCAAAAGGTATTGACTGTTCAAGACAGCGTTTTTGCAGACTTTCTCCCCGGACTACCAGTTCTGTATCATGATTTTTTCTGATAGTGTCAAAAGGCAGCAGATAACATATCCGGTAAAGCGGTTCTGCTGGAACAAAAGTGCCGCACCCTTGTTTGCGTATCAGATAGCCGGCACTTTCCAGCTCATTATATACTCTGCTTACAGTCGAACGACTTACTTTATAACGCTTGCTGACCGATGCTTCGCTGGGGAACCGGCTGCCGCTTTCCGAAGTCACCGCCTGCCGCCGCAACAATGCGAGGAGATGTTGATGCAAATTTTCATTATTACAAGATTTTTTTTTCGTCGGCATAAAAATCCTCCACTTTAAATATAAAGCAAACACCCCGTTCTGTCAAGAGAAAAAATTTTTTTATTCAATATAAAGTCATTCAAAAAAACAACTCAAAAATGAATAAATCAGCAACTGCAAAAAAAAAGCTGCGGCAGTTTTTACCTGCAGCAGCTTTTGCGTTTTCCGGTAATTGTTTTACCGCTCGGAATCTATCAGATACTGGCGGTAACCGTATGAATTGCTTTCGCCGGCTCCGGTCAGTTTATTCTCAAACATCCAATTTGAGAAGAAGCCAATATATGCTTGAGTATTGAGGTGATTTCAAAACTCATCAAAAGTCGCCCAAGGCATAACCTTCGCCCGGCAAAAGGGGCGTTTCCGGCAGTTACCGCTACGGGTAGCTGCCGCAAACTACCTTTCATCGGACTGT
>SUVS01000026.1 GCA_015061885.1 Lentisphaerota bacterium | reverse complement strand
TACCACCCCACTGTGCTGTGTTTCTGCTCATCGCCTTTGTTTTGATGTCTTTGCAATCCCCCTCCGGAGACCTCATGCCCGCCAAAGTTGGTTATTGGGTACCGGCATAAACTTCGCCCAGCGGGGGGAGCAATTTTTGCAGTTACCTTACAGGTAGCCGCAAAAACCTACTACCCCACTGTGCTGTGTTTCTGCTCATCGCCTTTGTTTTGATGTCTTTGCAATCCCCCTCCGGAGACCTCATGCCCGCCAAAGTTGGTTATTGGGTACCGGCATAAACTTCGCCCAACGGGGGGAGCAATTTTTGCAGTTACCTTACAGGTAGCCGCAAAAACCTACCACCCCACTGTGCTGTGTTTCTGCTCATCGCCTTTGTTTTGATGTCTTTGCAATTCCCCTCCGGAGACCTCATGCCCGCCAAAGTTGGTTATTGGGTACCGGCATAAACTTTGCCCAACGGGGGGATGGCATACGGCATGGTATCGTAAGGCGAACACCTGTGTGCCGCACGATAGATATGGGAGAGTATGGGAGGCGGGCAAGCCCGCCGACAGTACTTGGTACTTGGCGGCATCAGCCGCCTATGTACGCCATAGCCCGCGTATGCGGCTGATATAGGCGGCAATAATTTTTTTCCCAAACCTTCTCAAAATCTCCCAAAATCTCCCACAGCCGCCATCAACCGTACTGCCCGCGAATGCGGAGAACCGGCGGTTTTTGTTTTAAAGGTCTCTTTCGTCTTCATCCGGGGTGTAGGTGTAATTTTCGCTTTGACTTTCGCTCCATCGCTCCGGCCAGCGGTTCTTCAGGTAAAAGAGCAGAGCCCGGACATCCGGCGGCACATCTTTGGTTACGGTGCGGCGTTTCAATACTTCCAGGAGTTCGCCGCTGTTTTTATCGACCAGTTCTTCGGCAGTGGCTTCGCTTATCTTAAAACCCAAAGCCCGTTTTATCAGGGCTTCTTCCGCCCGGACAGCCGGGGTGGGTTCGTTTATGGCTGATTGCAGTTCCGGGTATCTTTTCAGCCAGACGGCAAAGCGTTCTTCAGTTGTGTTGAGCAAGCGTATTATATCGGGTTTTTCCACGCCCAGACGGCGGAGCAGGGTGGTAAGCTCCGCAATTTCATGGCGATATACAGGGTTTTTTTTCATCGTAAAATATCCTTTTTTTTATCAGAATGGCAATTTTAAGCCTATTTATATACATTTTTGTCAACAGGAATTGATAAAAAATCAAAAAAAATATTTTTTATGGTGGAAAAATCTTTTTTTACCGTATAAAATAATGTGTGGCAAATGCCGTACAGTAAAAAAATGTTGTTGGAAATATGAAAGATACCAAACGGGCACGGATCATCCGTGAACTTAAACAATCAGCTCTGAATGCTTCCGGCGGAATCAGCCGGGCGGAGGCGGCGGAAAAACTCGGGATCGACTTGCGTACAGCGGCAGTCTATCTGGAGGAACTCGCTTCCGGCGGTCTGTTACGCAGCGAAACGGTTCCTTGTGCCGGTAAAGGCCGCCCCCATTCGGTTTACCGGAGCAACGCTGATAATTTGAGCTTTCTCGGGTTGCAGATAGCCGGCAACTTTACGGCATCGGCGGTTTTGATCGATTCAGTCGGCCGCAAGCTGACGGAAGAAAAATTTGCTTTGCCGGAAAACGGCAGCCGCCTGTCGGTGTTTTCAACATTGCTTGATGTGGTCAGCAAGTATAAAATTTTTCAGAATAAACGGCTTTATGCTGTCGGTCTGGCGATTTCCCGCTGGCTGCAGCCGCCGCTGGCGGGCGAAGATGTTTACGCTAATTTAACGGAGTATCTGCAACGGGAGAGTTCGGTTGCCGTCTATCGGGATGTAAATATCAATGCTGTATCGTTTGCCGCCGGGTTCAAACATAATTGCCGCAATTTGGCGATAGTGCATCCGGGGCGGGTGATAGAGTTCGGGCTTGTACTTGACGGTGTGCCGGATAAGGAATTTACCAAACGCGAGGCATGGCTTTCGCATTTATGCGTAAATCCCGACGGCAACCGCTGTTACTGCGGTAAATACGGCTGTCTGGAAAATTATGTTACTTTCGGAGCCCGCACTGAACGCATAAATCCTGCCAATGCTCACATTGTTACGCGGGCATTGGGCAATATGCTGGGCGTGGCAATGGTGCGGATAGCACGGAAATATCCGTTGGAAAAAATTATTTTATATGGTGCTGATGAGTTGTTTCCTGCGGCGGAAGAATACTTTTCGCAAAAGGTCGGCAATCCGTGCAAACTCTGTTTGAATCATCAGCTGGCGGAAGTGGATTATGGTGCGGCGTTACTGGCTGCCCATTATGAATTATACAGATATACGAGATAAATCAAGAAACCCCTTTAAATCAAGGAGAAAAAAATGGACAAATCCCAACTTGCGATCAATGGCGGACCCATGGCCGCCCCCGACCTGCCGAACCGTTTCCACTTCGGCAAAGAAGAAAAAGCCGCTGCCGATGCTCTGTTTGACAAAAGCATCGCAACCGGTAATGCCATCGGCTACAACGGCCCGGAAGAAGAAGCCTTCGGCAAGGAATTTGCTGAATATCTCGGCGGCGGTTATGCCGACGGGGTCAACGCCGGAACCAACTCGGTTTATGTGGCACTGAAATCGCTGAATCTGCCGCCGTTTTCGGAAGTGATCGTCGGCTGTGTTACCGACCCGGGCGGCATGATGCCGATCGTTGAACTCAACTGCATTCCGGTTCCGGCAGATACTGAACCGGGCAGTTTCAATGCCGGTGCCGAACAGATTGAGGCCCGTATCACCGAACGCACCAGTGCTATTGTAGTAGCCCACATTGCCGGTGAACCTGCCGACATGCCCGGAATCATGAAAGTTGCCGAAAAATACAATCTGCCGGTCGTGGAAGACTGTGCCCAGGCTCACATGGCAGTTATCAATGGTCAGAAATGCGGTACTTTCGGTACCTGCGGAGCATTCTCGCTTATGTTCGGCAAACACATGTGCGTCGGCGGTCAGGGCGGTGCAGTCTTTACCAAAGACGAAGAACAGTATTGGAAAATACGCCGGGCTGCCGACCGCGGCAAACCCTTCAACATGCCCGGTTGTACCAATGTTATTTCGGCTATCAACTGCAATATGGATGAATTTCATGCTGCCATCGGCAGAGCCCAGCTCAAGAAGCTGCCCGGTATTGTGGAACGCCGTTTGAAGTTTGTGCAGATGATGTTCGACCGCGGTTTCGACAAACTTGCCAGTATTTATATTCCGCAGAAAGATCTGCGTCCCGGCTTCCAGAGCTGTTACTGGTGGTGGCGTTTGCGTTTTGTGGCAGAAAACATGAAATGCACACACAACGAATTTATTGATGCACTCAGTGCTGAAGGTGTCCGGGTAGGCCCGAACTACAAAGCGGCACTGCCCGCCAAGATGATGTGGTTCCAGGATCGTGCCAATAAGCATCCGTGGAACAACCCGCTGTACAAGGGCGATCCCAACGCTGTTTACGCAACCCCCAATTGCGATAAGGTCATGGATACGGACTTCCAGCTTTATCTGTACGAAAGCTACGGCGAAGCCGAAGCCGACAAGATTATGAACGCATTCAAGAAAGTTACCGACGCTTACGCCAAGTAAGTTGCAACTTTTCAATAAAACAGCTGTGGGCAGAAATGCAAACAGCTGTTTTTTTTGTGCCGCGGACAATAGTTGATGAATATGGGAAGGTATGGGAATGTATGGGAATGTATGGGAAAATCCCCCCCTGCCAACGGCCGCGAATGCGGAGAACAGGCGGCAAGGATTCTCCTTCCCAAACCTTCTCAAAATTTCTCAAATCTTCTCAAAAATTTCCACGCCGCCATCTGCAATATAGCCCGCGTATGCGGCTGCAAAATCTGTAAAACAAATTGTGCTACTGGGAAGAAAACCTTCCTTTTTTCAAAAAGGTATCTTCCCGGTAAAACAGTTCTGCAACTTACACTTTATTTATCTTCTTTGATTGCCGCCTGTGCTGCTGCGAGGCGGGCTATCGGCACCCGGTAGGGACTGCACGATACATAGTTCAAGCCGACCTGATGGCAGAAAGCGATCGTTTTGGGATCGCCGCCGTGTTCGCCGCAGATACCCAGTTTTATATCCTTGCGGGTGGATTTACCTTTTTCCACCGCGATTTTGACGAGTTCGCCCACGCCGTCGGTATCCAATACCTGGAAGGGATCGTAGTCGTAGATGCCCATCTTGACATAATCGCCGAGGAATTTACCGGCATCGTCGCGTGAGAACCCGCAACCCATCTGGGTCAGGTCGTTGGTTCCGAAACTGAAAAATTCGGCTTCTTCGGCGATTTTATCGGCGGTTACAGCGGCTCGTGGTACTTCGATCATGGTACCGATCTTGACTTCAAGCGTAGTCTTTTTGGCTTTTTCGACTTCGGCTTTTACCTGCAGAAGAATAGCTTTCTGCATGGCAAGCTCTTTGACATTGCCAACCAGCGGCACCATGATTTCGGGCTTGGAGCCGGGGACTGATGCCGCCGCTTCCATGATCGCTCTTGCCTGCATGGCGGTCACTTCGGGGTAAACGATTCCCAAACGGCAGCCGCGATGACCGAGCATGGGGTTGAATTCGTGCATACCGGCAACCAGTTTTTTGATTTCGGCAAGTTTCACGCCCAGCTGATCAGCCATCTCTTTCTGACCTTTGGGATTGTCGTTCTGCGGCAGAAATTCGTGCAGCGGCGGGTCGAGCAGACGGATGGTGGCAGGACGGCCTGCCAATGCTTCGAACATGCCCTTGAAGTCTTTACGCTGTAACGGCAGCAGAGCTTTGAGGGCTTCTTCGTATTGAGTTACCGCATTGAGTTCGGCGGCTTTGAGCGGCTGTTTTTTGAGTTCGGCGATCGTGGCTTTGCCGTATTCACTCTTGAGCTTGCGGACGGTTTCCGCCACCAGGATCAAACGGCGGAATGCCACAATGCGGTCGCCTTCAAAGAACATGTGTTCGGTACGGCACAAACCGATACCTTCGGCACCGAACTTGACCGCCACTGCTGTATCATGCGGAGTATCGGCGTTAGTGCGGATACCCAGTTTGCGGTATTTATCCGCCAAGGCCATAATATCGCCGAAAGGTCCGGTGAGTTCAGGATCGACCGTTTCGACTTTGCCCTGATAAACCGCACCGGTGGAACCGTTCAAGCTGATCCAGTCGCCTTCGTTGATGACAGTACCGTTGATGACCATCTTGCGGTTTTTGTAATCAATATCGACTTCGCCGCAACCGGCTACACAACATGCCCCCATACCGCGGGCAACCACTGCCGCATGGCTGGTCATACCGCCGCGGGCGGTGAGGATTCCCTGTGCCACATGCATACCGCCAATATCTTCGGGGCTGGTTTCGATACGGCAGAGGATGACTTCTTTGCCGTCTTTGCTCCAGTTTTCGGCATCTTCGGCTGAAAACACTGCCATACCTGCCGCCGCACCCGGCGATGCGGGCAAACCGACAGTAAGTTTTACGGCTTTGCTTTCGGCACTCTTGACAAATACCGGATGCAGAAGCTGGTCAAGCTGTGCTGGTTCCACCCGCAAAACGGCGGTCTTTTCGTCGATCAGACCTTCTTTGACCAGATCGGTGGCAATGCGTACAGCGGCGGCGGCGGTGCGTTTGCCGTTACGGGTCTGGAGCATGTAGAGTTTGCCGTTTTCGATGGTGAACTCCATATCCTGCATATCTTTGTAATGTTTTTCCAGCTTGAGGCGTATATCATCAAGCTGTTTGAAACATTCGGGCATGGCTTCTTCCAGCGAGGGGTATTCAGCTTTGCGGACTTTTTCCGGAATGTTCTGGCGTTTTGCCCACACTTTGCTGCCCGCCAGCGTGATCTGCTGGGGCGTGCGGATACCGGCAACCACATCTTCGCCCTGGGCATTGATGAGAAATTCGCCATAGAAATATTCGTTTTCGCCGGTGGAGGGGTCGCGGGTAAAGGCTACACCGGTAGCCGAGTTGTTGCCGGAGTTGCCGAATACCATTGCCTGAACATTTACAGCGGTACCGATCAGACCGCGGATGTCGTTGATTTCGCGGTAACGGATGGCACGCGGGTTGTCCCAGGATTCAAACACCGCCTGGATACCGCGGTAAAGCTGATCCACCGGATCGGTGGGAAAGTCGCATCCGGCGGCCTTTTTGACGATCTTTTTGTAGGTGGCGATCAATTCTTTGAGATCATCGGCGGTAAGCTCGTTATCAAGTTTTACTTTGCGGGATTTTTTCAGAGCTTCCAGAGCATGTTCAAACAAATCAGAATCGATGTGCATTACCACATCGCCGAACATCTGGATGAATCTGCGGAAACTGTCCAGCACAAAGCGTTCATTGCCGGTCAGGTCGATAAGGGCTTTTACGGTGGTGTCGTTCAAACCCAGATTAAGCACGGTATCCATCATGCCGGGCATGGAGGCCGCCGCACCGGAACGCACCGATACCAACAGCGGGTTCGGGCCTTTACCGAAAGTTTTGCCGAGTTTCTTTTCGAGTTCTTTCAACGCCGCATCCACCTGCGGAGCTATTTTGGCAAAAAGTTCTTTTTTGCCGATCTTGCCGTATTCAGCACAGGCTTCGGTGGTGATGGTAAATCCGGGCGGTACCGGCAACCCCAATGCCGCCATACCGGCGAGATTCGCACCTTTGCCCCCGAGCAGTGCACGCATGGTTTCGTTGCCTTCAGAATTGTTTCCGCCAAAGTTATAGACATACTTGACGACCGTTGTGGAAGCTTTTTTGCATCCCATGATCCTCTTCCTTTCTTTTTATTGAGGATTTTTTATTTTTTTCCGAACGCTTCAGTCCTTACAGAGTTTTAGAAAGGTTATGCTCTGCACGCATGGCCGTCGGGAACTTGATTTTTTCAAAGTAAAATACAAATCAAAACATCAGACAGAATATTTTTTTTCTGTTGATTGCGTTTAAAATTTTATCCGGCAGGAAAACTGACTATGGAGTTCCGGTCATAAAACTTCAATGACCAGTGCTTGCGGCTTGCAACTTTCAGTCAAACGGCAAGCACCAAACATTGAATGTTTTCCACCATATCCGGAGCTGCACTCCATTGCCGGTTTTCTGCACTTTTTCAAGACGGTTTCAATTTACCTCGATCATTTAAAATTACGAAGTGCTTTTACGATCTCCTTCTTTTTGGGGTGTTTTTCTACGCCGGTAAGCACAAAACTGCCTGCCATGAACACCGGAAAACGGTAGCCGAGAATATAGGCAAAACCGTCTTCATGAAACTTTGCTATGATTTTCCGCTGGGCTTCTACATCCACATTGTAGTAGTAAACACCGATCTCATCTTTGTCGATCAATATTGCTGCGGCGGACATGGCACGCAACACATCCGGGCGGATGGGCTGGATCTGGATGACATTGAGTTTGGCGTTGTACAGATGTTTGGCAAAATCCATCAGAGTCAGATGGTTGTTGACCACGCTTCTGTAATCAAAATCATCCATACGGGTAGGTTTGGATAAATCAGTTGAGTTGCAACCGGCAAGTGACAGCAGAGTTATGGCACTCAACCCAAGTATCATCAAACGGCAAAATATCTTGCAAATCATAAAACAGTATCCTCTTTTTTACATGGCAGAGAGATGAAAACATCTTCTCGCAAAGTAATATAATACCCGGCAGAGAAAAAAGCAAATTTTATGTTGTTAAAAGCACTCTTGAGCCTTGACAATGACTCTCTTGCGTGTATATTATAAAATAGACGCAACTGCCGAAAGTCCAGCCTTGTCTTGCGGCGGCTCGCAAAAGTCCAAATCCGGTAAATTTGCGGCGGTTACCTTTCAGGTAGCCTCCTCAAACTTTCCGAACTTGGCTTTTTTGCGAACCATCCACAATTCTGCGGCATACTTTTGTCAGTCGCATCTATGACGACGCAACTGCCGAAAGTTCAGCCTTGTCAGCTGTGTCTGAAAAAAAGTATGAATGTGTATCACAAATACATAAAAAATAAAAACAAAACAGGAGATGAAATCATGAAAGTTTTGCTGCATGTAAACTATTACGAAGGTGCCGGTAAGTTTGAAAATCTGTTTAAGCTCGCCAAAAAAGTCGGTGCTGACGGTATTGAATTGCGTGCCAAAAATTACTACAATATGGGCAAAGAAAATTATCTTGCCATGGTCGAAGACCTCAAACAGCGTAATCCGGAAATGGAACTGGCTTTCGGTTATCAGCTCTGCTTCAATACCGACGAAGATACCCGCAAGCAGGACTTTGAAGATTTTGTGAACTTCCTGGATTGGGCCAAAGAAAAATGCGGCACCAAAGTTATGAACATGTTCACCGACTCGCTGGTCGCCGAGGGCGTCGGTTACTATGAATTCGACAAAAACGGCAGTGCCATGGCTGACGAAGATATGTATATCCGTCATGGTGAAGGTCTGACCCGGGCCGGTAATGAACTGGAAAAACGCGGTATGCTCGCCGGTTTGGAGACCCATAACTGCTACATTCACGACATCGCCAAAAGCTGTGCCAAACTCTTGAGCTATGTCAAGAGCCCCGCGATCGGTGTCAACTACGACCACGGCAACATCTGTCTGAACAAAAACGGCGAAACCATCGACGAAGTTTTTGAACTGCTCAAAGGCAAATTCCACTACGCCCACCTTAAAAACATGTTGCGTTTCCCCCGCGATATCCAGTATTACTATGCCACTCATCTGGAAGACGGCCACATTGATACCGGCAAAGTCCTCGGCCTGCTGAAAGATGAAATCAAATCCGGCATCATTGCAGTGGAATATGCCTGCCCCGGTGATGGTTTGATTGCCGCAAAACGCGACATTGAATATGTCAATTTCCTGCGTGACTGGCTGGAAATCTGACGGAATTTTGTTTGTCAAAGAGAAAGTTTTGTTCAAATGAATATGCTGCAAAAAAGCAGTGATGTGAATATTTCGAGCCGGTCTAAACTGCCGACTCCGGATGAGATACATTCCGAATTGCCGTTGTCGTTGGACTGTGTGGCACAGGTGATCCGCCACCGTCAGGAAGTCTTTGATATTCTTGACGGCAAAGACCCGCGTAAAATCATTGTGGTCGGCCCTTGTTCCATCCACGATCATACTTCGGCTCTGGAGTATGCTTCCAAGCTGGCAAAAATCAGCTCTGAAGTCAATGATAAACTCATGCTCATAATGCGGGTGTATTTTGAAAAACCCCGCACGACAGTCGGTTGGAAGGGGTTGATCTACGACCCGGATATGAATGACGAATACAATATTGAAAAAGGTATCCGCCTTTCCCGCCAGCTGATGCTTGAGATCGTGGATAAAGGTCTGCCCGTGGCAACCGAAACCCTTGACCCGATCCTGGTGCAGTATCTGGTCGATGCTGTGGCATGGACTGCTATCGGGGCCCGTACCACGGAATCCCAGCCGCACCGTCAGCTTGCCAGCGGTCTTTCCATGGCAGTCGGATTCAAAAATGCCACCGACGGCAATATGCAAATAGCTATTGATGCAGTAAATACCGCCCGCCGTCAGCACAGCTTTATCGGGGTTGACGGCAACGGCGAAGTAAGCGTGTTCCGCACCACCGGCAATAAATACGGGCACATCGTACTGCGCGGCGGTCAGGGCCCGAACTACGAGGCTGAATACATAGCATTTCTGAAAGTAGCTATGAAAAAGGCCGGTCTGCCGCCGCAGATCGTCATTGATTGCAGTCATGCCAACAGCGGCAAACGCTTTGACCGCCAGAAAAAGGTGTTCTGCAATGTGGTAGATCAGATCGTCGCCGGCGAAAATGCCATTGTCGGTATGATGCTGGAAAGTCATCTGTGCGAAGGCCGTCAGGATATTGCCGTCGGCCGCAAGCCGCTTGCCAATGTATCGGTAACCGATGGCTGTATCGGCTGGCAGGAAACTGAAGAACTTATCCGTTACGCACACAGCAAACTCTGAAAAGGAAAATTATGGATTACAAAGTAAGAGATATAACTCTTGCCGCTTTCGGACACCGGGAAATTGAAATTGCCGAGCAGGAGATGCCAGGTTTGATGGCAACCTGCCGTAAATACGGGGTCGAACAGCCGCTTAAAGGTATCAAGATTTCCGGCAGTTTGCACATGACGATTCAAACTGCGGTTTTGATCAAGACTTTGAAGGCTCTCGGGGCGGATGTCCGTTGGGCGAGCTGCAATATATTCTCTACGCAGGATCACGCCGCCGCCGCGATCGCGGATCTGGGGGTGCCGGTTTTTGCCTGGAAAGGCGAAACGCTTGAAGAATATTGGCAATGTACTTACGATGCGTTGACTTTTCCCGACGGCAGCGGCCCGGATCAGATCGTGGACGATGGCGGCGATGCCACGCTCCTGATCCATCGCGGTGTGGCGGCAGAAGATGATCCGTCGATTCTTGATGAACCCACTGATGTGTACGAACTGCAGGTTATCAACGCCTTGCTCAAGCGGGTTCTTAAAGAAAAACCCGGCCATTGGCACAAAGTTGCCGCCAATGTAAAGGGTGTATCCGAAGAAACCACCACCGGAGTCCACCGCCTTATCCAGATGGCGGAAAAAAATGAACTGCTGTTTCAGGCAGTCAATGTCAACGACTCGGTCACCAAGAGCAAGTTCGACAATATTTACGGCTGCCGGCACAGTCTGCCCGACGGTATCAAGCGGGCGTTGGATGTGATGATCTCCGGCAAAACGGTCATGGTCTGCGGCTACGGCGATGTAGGCAAAGGCTGTGCCGAAGCCATGCGTAACGAGCGTGCCAGAGTGTTGGTCAGCGAAGTTGACCCCATTTGTGCATTGCAGGCATGTATGGCAGGTTTTCAGGTCTGCACCGTGGAAGACGCTCTTGCCGAAGCGGATATTTTTGTAACCACCACCGGCAACTGCGATATTATCACCGCTGAACACATGAGTATGATGAAAGATCAGGCGATCGTCTGCAATATCGGTCACTTTGACAACGAAATTCAGGTTGCCCGTCTGGAAGCATGGCCGAATATCAAAAAGGTGCAGATCAAAGACAATAGTTGTCCGGTAACGCGTTACACCTACGAAGATGGTCACTCGATCTATCTTCTGGCAGAAGGCAGATTGGTCAATCTGGGGTGTGCCACCGGGCATCCGAGCTTTGTAATGAGCAACAGCTTTACCAATCAGACACTGGCTCAAATCGACATTGCCCGCAATCCCGACCGCAAAGTCGGGGTGTATCTGCTCGACAAAAAGCTGGACGAAGAAGTCGCCCGTCTGCATCTGGAAAAACTCGGTGCAAAACTCACCAAGCTGACGCAGAAGCAAGCCGACTACATCGGCGTATCAGTTGAAGGCCCGTTCAAGCCCGACACATATCGCTACTGATAAGAAAGACGGTCGCAGACGGCGAAAAACTGGCGTATCTTGCGGCGGCTTGCAAAAGAACAAGCACAGTAAATTTCAGGCGGTTACCTTACAGGTAGCCGCTTGAATTTTACTGCACTTGCCGTATTTGCAATCCATCCACAATCTTACGCCGGTTTTTCACCGTCTGCGACCTGATTGGCAGTTTGCTTGCTATGTTTTTTATTTGGCTGTTCTGCGGCTTGACAAAGTCACGCACAGCATAACAAAAGTGTGTTACCTTACATGTATCCGCCTGAATTTTACTGCACTTGCTGTATTTGCAATCCATCCACAATCTTACGCCGGTTTTTCACCGTCTGCGACCTGCTTGGCAGTTTGCTTGCTATGTTTTTTATTTGGCTGTTCTGCAGCTTGACAAAGTCACGCACAGCATAACAAAATTGTGTTACCTTACAGGTAGCCGCCTGAATTTTACTGCACTTGCCGTATTTGCAATCCATCCACAATCTTACGCCGTTTTTTCACCGTCTGCGACTTGCTTGGCAGTTTGCTTGCTATGTTTTTTATTTGGCTGTTCTGCAGCTTGACAAAGTCACGCACAGCATAACAAAATTGTGTTACCTTACAGGTAGCCGCTTGAATTTTACTGCACTTGCCATATTTGCAATCCATCCACAATCTTACACCGGTTTTTCACCGTCTGCGGCTTGTTGAGTTGTTTGTCAGTTCTTGAAGTGTATAAAAAAGTTTCCGGATTTCAATGCTGTTGAAATCCGGAAAACTGAATCTGATAAACTGTTGGAAAAAATCAGTTTACTTTTACCGGTTTGCCGGTCTGGGCTGATTTGTAAATACTGCAAATCAATGCCACTGCACGGCGGCCTTCTCTGCCGTCAAGCTCGATTTTTTTCTGACCGGAAAGGATCGCTTCGGCGAGCGATTCGATCTGTACGCGATGACCGTTGCTGGAAATCGCCATCGGATCACCGGCTCCGCCGCCGGAGATCACTTCGCCGATACCGCCGTTCTGCCGGATCGCTTCGTCGCCGGCTTCTTCATCGACAAACTGCCAGCGGATGATCTTGTTATCTTCCAGCACAACACTGCCTTTGGAGCCGGAAACTTCGATGCGGCGGGGGAAACCCGGCTGGCAGGAGGTCGAGCCTTCAATCGTACCCAATGCACCGTTTTTGTATTTCAGAATGGCTACGGCGTTATCTTCCACCTCAATACCGGTATGACTCAAAGTTGCGGTTGCTGCCGAAACTTCTTCCACATCGCCGTTGAGATATTGCAGCAAGTCAATGGTGTGGATACTCTGATTCATCAATGCTCCGCCGCCATCCAGTGCCCAGGTGCCGCGCCAGGTTGCCGAATCATAATATTCCTGTGTGCGGAACCATTTGCACTGACAGCTTACCAGCACGATCCTGCCGAATCTTCCGGCGTCGATCGCCTGTTTGATAAGTCCGACATTCTTTACAAAGCGGGACTGGAAGACGCTCATCATCAGCACGCCGGTCTTATCGCAGGCGGCAATAATTTCGTCAACCTTTTCCACCGTGGTATCCAGCGGTTTTTCGCACAGCAAATGCTTGCCTGCCAGTGCCGCCGGAACTGCCACTTTGCCGTGAACACCGGTCGGGGTGGCAATGGTAACAGCTTCCACATTTTTGTCGTTCAGAAACTCTTCAAAGTTATCAATCGCCCGGACATTGTATTTTTCAGCAAAAGCCTTTGCCCGTTCAGTAACCTGATCGAAAACGGCTGTCAATTCCGCATTTTTTGCATCTCGCAGTGCTTCGGCATGCATCGTTGCGATGGCTCCGGTACCGATGATCCCGAATTTTACTTTATCTGCCATAGTAAATGCTCCAATTTTATGATTGTTGCCTATTTAGTGGTAACTCGTGTCAGCATCCAAATAAAAAAAATGTGCTGTATCGTGATAAACCGTGTCAGCAATTTTTTTTGAGCATGACAACATGAAGTCAGCACTTTCAAAAAACTTCTCTTAAAGATAACCTGTAATGCTGAAAAATGCAAATTTGAAATTAAAATTTCTGCCGATTTTTTTCTCCGGCTCCGGAAAAAATATTGTAAAAATTTGCAATAGGCGATTTTGTGGTTTATTGTATCCGGCAGTGAACCCGAATTTTATGTAGGAGAAATATCTTATGGATGTAAATGCAGAAACTCAAGTGGCGGTAAATTCTGTTCCTGAAAACGGCAATCCGGATTGTACGATAAGTTTTTCGATTCTCTGGAAAGCGGCTTCAGCGTCACTTAAAGGGCATTGGGGCAGCAGTATATTGGCATGTCTGGTGGCAATGATCATAACTATGGCAGTTAATCAGATACCTTTTGCCGTTCTTGTCAGCGGTATATTTCTTTTTCCGCTTACCGTGGGAGTGATGCTCTTTTTTCTGCGTTTGGTACGCAGTGAAAATCCGCGGGTCGAGTCGGTTTTTGAGCCGTTCAGACAGTATTGGCGGATGATTTGGGGATATTTAAGAGTATTTATTTTTATTTTGCTGCATTTTCTGCTGCTGATAATCCCCGGTTATGTGGCTCTTTTGCGTTACAGCATGACTTACTATGTTATGCTCGATCATCCGGCGTGTACGGTCAAAGAAGCCATGATTATGAGCCGCGAACTTATGTACGGGCACAAATGGCAGATGTTCGGTTATATGCTGCTTTTGTGGCTTATAGCCATACCGGTTGCTGTTTTTACTCTGGGGATCGGTATTTTATGGTATGCTCCTTTTATTCATACATTCACCGCAGTCTATTACGAAAAGCTCCGGCAGCAATATGAACTCAAGCAAAGTGCAGTGCAGTCTGAATAACACAAAAAAACGGTAAATAACGCTTCATGCAACTTGCCGTTATTTACCGTTTATGTGTCGTCTGAAAGTTTTTTACTTTGCCGCCGCTTGAATCTTCAGCGTAGTTTCGGTCATATCCAATATATGTCGGGTGTTGAAATATTCAGGCTGCTTACCGTTGATTTCGGCTAAAAATTCCTGCAGATAGTCGGTGCCGGAATTTTCCGGATAGACCATTTTTGCCGGAGTATTTTTGTCCGTGAACTTTACCCCCGGTTCCGCCGGAACAAATTCCAGCCAGCCTTCGGTACCCCACACCGTGAACCGCCAATAGCTGGGCTGACCGAAGTGACAGGCAAAGTAAGATACATCTGCCATAACGCCGGCACCGTTTTCCAGCGTTGCCATGAATTGAGAACCGTTTTTAAAGTGCGGTACTTCCGGAAAATGGTCGTTCCAGCAGCGGGCACAGACGGTATCGGCAAACTTCATACCGGTGATGTATTCAACCAGGTCGATGCCGTGCGGAGCAATGTCGTTGATCGTGCCGCCCTGCATGTTTTCCTGCCAATACCAGTCGGCACGGGTGCCGTAATTCAGCGGGTGCTGACCGGTAAAAATAACACTCTGAACTTCGCCGATCTTGCCTTCGGCAATCAATTTGCGGGCACTTTGGGCGTTGGGCGAACTCCACAGCGGCAGCATCAACCCCACAGAAAGACCTTTTTCGCCTGCCAGTTTACGGATTTCGGCAAGCTCGTCAAGGCTGGTACACAATGGTTTATCGGCAATAACATGTTTGCCCGCTTTGAGTGCGGCAATGGCAATACTGCCGCGTTTGGCATAAACATCGCCGATACCTACGATGTCGCAGGGAAGTTTTTCGATCATTTCCATGGGGTCGT
Organism: Lentisphaerota bacterium; assembly: GCA_015061885.1. Lineage (GTDB taxonomy): Bacteria > Verrucomicrobiota > Lentisphaeria > Victivallales > Victivallaceae > SIG78. Next base: position 25,572 of record SUVS01000026.1, on the reverse strand, counting down.
TCCACTCTACGGCAATGCCCCGTTCAACGGTTTTGGCTTTGGCGGCGGCATCTGATTCTGCACAACCAGCCAGTTCAAGTTCCGGGTGTTCATTGGTTTTGTTGACCAATTCAAGAATATGATCGTGCCGGAATCCGGCAATGGCGACTTTAAGCATTTTATCTGTCCTTTCCTGGTTGAGTGCTGATAATATACTCCACCTTACCGACTTTGTCAAAGCTCCTGTAACATATCTGTTTTGATTTTTTTTGAAAAGGAACATTGTTGCCGGTGGGCAAAAATCCATAACTGTGTTATATTAGATATATATCTATTTTTTATAACTGACAGGAGGTTTTTTATGGATATAGCTAATGTAGCCATCGCGTTGACCGGTTTGATCGGATTGTTTCCTGTGGAAGTAAAACTCACTTATCCGGAGTGGAAATACAAAGCGTTGACTTTCAGTTATGATGATGCCGGTCTGGCTGACCGCCGTCTGGTGGCGATTTTCAATAAATACGGCATGAAAGGTACATTCAATGTATCCAGCAACCGCCTGGGATATGGAAATTTTCTTCCAGCTGAAGAACTGGCAAAACTTTATGCCGGACATGAAATTGCCAGTCATGGCAAAAATCACAAAAATATGCCGAAATTGACGCTGGATGAGCAACATAGAGAAATTGCCGATGACTTGAGTGATTTGAGCCGCATTGCCGGTTATCCGGTACGCGGTTTTGCTTATCCTTATGCCCATACTTCCGCCGCTGTGATTGACAATCTGCAGAAAAACAGTGTTTATTACGGGCGTATCTGCAATGCCACCGGCGATTTCCGGCTGCCGGAAGATTACATGTTGTGGCGGCCGACTGCCAAACATACACACAATATTGATAAAATTGCTGAAAAATATAAAGATTACAACCCTTGGGGCGGCGTGATAAGTTTGTGCTATATCTGGGGGCACAGCTACGAATTCGACCGCGATAAAAACTGGGATGTGATCGAAAATTTCTGCAAAAAGTTGAGCAATCACCCCGATATATGGTATGCAACCAATCTGGAGATCTGCCGTTATCTGACCGCATACCGCAATATAACAAGTTCCATGGACAACAGCAAGTTGTATAACAACAGCTCTGTTACGCTCTATTTTATGGTCAATGGAGTAAAGGTCAAACTCGCTCCCGGCGAAACTATGATCTGGGATAACACTGCGAAAGCCGTGATCGTTCCGGCGGCGGCTCCCGGCAAGCCGGAACCGGTAACTGCGGTAAAAGACGCAATGATCTTTTACCCCGACGGCAGCCGCAAGGCCCTCTCTTTCAATTACGACGACGGCAAACCCACCGATGAGCGTATGGCAAAACTTTTGAGCAAATACAACTGCAAAGCTACATTTAATTTTAGCGGCCGCATATTGGCAGAAGCTCCGGAGAAGCTCGCCTGGTATAAAGGTCACGAGATCGCTACGCACGGTTTGCGGCACACTACTGCAACTTTATCGACCACCGATCAGCTGGTGCATGATATTGTCATTGACCGCAAAGTGCTGGAAACCGTCGGCAACCGGATCGTCAACGGTCATGCGTGGCCCAATGGTTCAACTTTCGGGGCACCGGAATACGCTCAAAAAGCATTAAAAACCGCCGGAATAGCCTACGCCCGCGGCACGGCAAGCCACAATACCTTTGTTTTGCCGGAAAATTTCATGTGCTGGGAACCGACAGCTAAAGGTATGCCGGAAAACTTTCCGGAACTGGCAAAGCGTTTTGCCCGGGAAAGCAACGATGGCGAACTCAAACTCTGTACCATCTGGGGGCACAGCTGGGAATATAAGGAAGAAAGCCACTGGCAGGCTCTGGAAGATTTCTGCAAAAGTTTGAGCAAAGAAAAAATCTGGCGTGCAACCTTCGGCGAAATATACAAATACCTCGCCGCAGTGAAAGCTCTGGAGTGGGCTGATAACAACTCCATGGTGCGGAACAATTCCGGCGAAATAGTATATATCGGCAAAGATAACGCCATTTATCCGCTGAAACCCGGCGAAGTGATAACATTCCGCAAGTAACCACAGGGGGCGGCGGCTGATGCCGCCGATGTTCGCCGCATACTCCCGGTTTTGCTGCACTGCGGCGAGGCGAGCGGGCGGTATTGTGCGTGGCGGACGGTGCCGCCGTATGCTGTTGGCGGGCAAAGCCCGCCTCCCATACTCTCTCAAACCCTCCCATATTTTCCCATTGCCCCGGGCATGCCGCACAGCTTTAAAAAATATCGGCACTTTATTTTTGCAGAGCAAAAATAAAGTGCCAGTAAAAGGTTTGGAAAAGGGAGTTGGGGTTCCGTCTTCGCCCTGCGGGCTACGCCGTGACAAGTTTGGTAAGAGGGAAAGAACCGATCCAGAAAAGGTTTTTCCCTCTTTCCCAAGGGCCTTAAACTCCTTTACAAATCACTTTTCGCGGTAGATCACCCAGCCGGCTACGCCGTAGGGGGGCAATTCGTATTCCCAGTTGCCTTCGGGGACGGTCATGGTATCGTCTTCGCCCCAGAGGTTTTTGACTTTGATTTCGCTGCTGTAGGGCAGGCCGTCAACAATACCGGCAACGGGTTCGGTGGTGTTGTTGATAACAAAGACATACCGCATGTGGTCGTATGCTATGTTGACAAAAGAGACACCTTCGTAGGTTTTCTTGATGCGTTTTTTGGCGATTTCGACCGTTTTGGGGCCTTTGGTCTGTTCCATGACGAGGTCGTTGCGTCTTTCGCCGAAGAGGAATGCTTTGCCGATGTTGGCTGGGCCGGTGAGTTCTTTACAGACGGTGAGCCAGTTGGTCAGATAAGCATCCCATGCGGGGAAATTCTTGCGTTTACTGGCGGAAAATACGATGATGCCCTGTGCCCCGGCGGCCAGCGAGCAATAGGCATCGTAGCGGACCCAGGTGGGGATCATCTTTTCTTCTTCAGCAGTTTTGGGCTGCTGGAACATTTCGGGCAGAGCGAGGACGGTGAGGTCTTTTTCGCGTTTGAGGATTTCGCGGGCACCGGTCATCTGTTCAACGCTGTAACGGTTCCAGACACGCTGGGTTTTCATGCCGGAGTAGTTGGTGTACATACCTTTGGCAACAAAGTCAAGATGCTTGCAAGTGGTTGCCAGACTGGTGGCACCGCGATGACCGGGGTCATACATCATGATGGGGCGTTTGAGGGGGTCGTTGGCACGGATGGTTTCGGCACCGATCTTGATAAATTCCATTTCGCTCTTTCTCCAGGGGCGGAGTTCTTCGGGAGTCAAGTCCCAGTAAGCGATTTCGGGATTGTTGGCAACGGCTTTGACCTGTTCGGCGATGGAAGCCTTGATCTTGTCCCACTGGATGGGTTTGCGGGCACGGGCCCATTTGTCGAAGATCTTGGAACCGACCATCGGTTCGCCGTCAACTACGGGATTGATGGTGTAAACCGCCTGAACTTTGCCGCGTTTGGCAAGGTCAACGACTTCTTTGTTGAGTTCGTACTGCGGGCCGACGAGAGTGGCACCGCCGGCGAGGATACGGTTCTGATCGGCAAGTTTTTCAGCTTCGGGCAGGAGTTTGCCGCGGCCTTCGGGGGAACCGCCGCCTACGCTGTAAAACGAGAACGGGAATTTACTGCCGCGGGGATAGACGATGTTGGCATCGAGCTTGATGTCGCTTGCCACGGGGCCGACATCAAAGAACTTGTTGACTTTTTCGCTGGAGGCAATGCCGCTCTGACCGGCAGGCAACGTATCAAAGCCGTTGGCAGGTTTTTGGGGCTTGGATTTGTCGCCATCGCAACCGGAAAGTATTACCGCAGTCGCCATCGCAACCGCCGGCAATGCCGCAAAAAGAGTTTTTTTCATGTTGTGTTATTCCTTATCTTTTGTTAAAAGGCTGATTACAGAGCTTTATATTTTGATAAATCATCATATGTGGCACCAAGATCATTAGGATCGACATAATATGCAATATTACCTGTATAGAACCGAGTTCCACTGGATCCCTTTGACCCTTTAATAGGCAACGGACCATAGAATTTTTTCATGGCTTTGGGTTGTGCGGCTTCTACATGACCATCGCCCATAACCAGATTGCAGGTTCCACTGTGAAGAATATACGGACGGGCATAACTTTTATCAGTATTATTGGTCGCTACCATGCGATAAAAGGCATAACCGTTGGCATAAGCTCCATCTCCCAATAAGTAAACATTACTGGGGTCTATTTCTAAACTCGTAGAGCCGGACCAGTTAGTTCGGTTACTTGAATCTATAGTCATTACGCCAGAAGCATCAGCAGTATAAACAGCAGCATAGCTGTAGTTTCGATCATTTTCTTTTTCCCGCATAGCACTTGGACAGTAAACAACATCGGGATTTTTCAACAAACCACAGTTGATAAGTTTTGATGACCACATGATTTTACCGTTACTATCACCATCAAGATCGGTCGATTTTGTATTCTGACTGAAAAAGTATGGGCCTCCAGACATAAGCCCGTATTGTTGAATTGCCAAGCCAATATCTTTCAAATTCCCTATGCACTTGGTAGCTTTAGCCCGTTCCCGTGCCGCCGAAAGTGCCGGCAACAGCATTGCCGCCAGAATGGCGATGATGGCAATCACTACAAGTAACTCAATCAGGGTGAAACCCATGGGTTTCCTTCCAGTAGCCTGGAAGGAAAGAAGACCTTCATAACTTTTCATAAACGACACTCCCTTTTTATTGTTCAATTTATTGCTTTTATGGCACTCTGATCATTGGGGTCTATATAATAAGCAATCGCTCGTGAGGGTCTTACATTTTTAGAAGTACTCGTGCTGATTGCCGGCGGCGGCGTACGAAATTTGGCGAGCAATTTCGGGGTGCATTCTTCCACATGGCCATCAGCGATCAGCAAATTGCAAATACTTGTATGACGGATGACCGGGCGGGCATAGGTGCCTACCGCAGCAGTTGATGCCGAGTCATGACCGTTCAGATAATGGTACGATCTGCCGCCGAGTTTTTGGGTATCTCCCATAATATATATCTGATCCGGCGATGTCGTTACAACGCTTGAACCGTTCCAGTTCGTAGCGTTCTTACCTTCCAAATCAAATACACACCCTGCAAATCCGTGAAGGGAATAGTTCCCGTAAACTGCTCCATAGCTGTAATAATTGGGTCTTTCTTTTTCATCCGCAGCCGCAGGCGGCATTGACGGACAGAATAATATAGAGTCTTTCTGTAAAAATCCGCCATCAATAAGCTTATTAGCCCATGGGGCATTATTGGCTCCGTAAAAATAAGGTCCTCCGGAAATTTCACCGTACATGGTTATTGCCAATCCCACATTCTTCAGGTTGCTTATACAATTTGCGGCTTTGCCCCGCTCCCGCGCTGCCGAAAGTGCCGGTAACAGCATTGCTGCTAAAATGGCAATTATTGCTATCACTACCAAAAGTTCAATCAAGGTGAATCTTTTTTTCATTTCCCTTCCTTTCATTATTGGTTTGATTTCTTTGTTCACAAGTACGCTTTTTATGGCGTACTTGTGTGCAAAAATATCAAACGCAGTTTGAGCTTATTTTGCAGCGGGGGCGGCTGCGGCGGGGGCTGCCGGAACGGTCAGCTTTACATCGTCGATCAGACCGTAGAAGGGGCTGTAGCTGGAACCGACGCAGTCGCCGATGGTCAGACGCTGACTTGCCGGAGCCGGTACGCCGAGCATTACGCGGTTCTGTACTTTGCCGTCAAAGCTGAACGAGAGTTTGCCGGGAGCAACGGTAATGACCACTTCGTGCCACTTGCCGTCGAGAGCTGTGGGTACACGGAAACTGCCGCCGGCTGTTTTGCCGTCTTTGCAACCGATGGTGATATTCATATTGGTAGCTTTTTCGCTGGCAGAGAGATTGATGGACATACCGCCTTTGGCACTCTTGCCGCGGTAACGGCAGTCATAAAGCCATGCGTACACGCTCTTTTTCGGAGTTTCGGCAAGGGGTTTGCCGGTGTATTTGAACTTGAAGCTCAAAGTAAACGCTTCGGAAACAAATTCCGGAGCCGCATCGCCGGAAAGAATTACCCCTGCCGGACCTTTTTTGCCCGCGGCAACCGGAGCAAGAACTTTGCCTTTGCCGTCTTCGGCAGGAACCAATGCGGCACTGCCGCGTTTGCTGAATTCATATACGCCGCTTTCAAAACCTTCGTTGAAGTTCAGATTGAAAACAGTTTTATCTTCGGCACAAACCGCCAATGCACCAGCAGAGAGTGTACCAACCAACAGACTTTTTACGATGTTTTTCATTGTTTTTGCCTTTCTTGCAGTTTATTTGTAAGGTTTTCTTATTTGGCTTCAAATTTAAGCAGATTTACGCCCAGCGGCCCGAACTTGAGCTTGAAAGTGCCGTTGCCCGTTTCGCCCAGCACTTTGCCGTCGGCAGCATTGATGACTTTTACCGGCTGTTGGGGCAGACCTTTAAGTGTGGCTTCCACCGGCTCCTTACTGCTGGATGCCGCAAAGAGATAACGGCCGCTATTGTGCCGTATATCACGCCATTTGAGCGTGGGATAGGTAAAATCGACCATCTTTGCCGGTTTGCCCTGTTTCTTCTTAATGGTTACAGTTTTGGGACCTTTGGTGATTTCGAGCTTGAGATCGTTCATATCTTCGCCGAACAGCACCACATTGCCCAGACCGCCAGAGCGGGTAAGTTCTTTGGCAACCACGCTGTACTGGTAGAGATATTCGCCGTAACTGTCGAAATTTCTGCGGTTGCCGAACGAAAATACCACGATACCTTTGAATTTGTGAATAAGTGCCATCCATACATCATGACGGACAAATGCACCGATCAGGTTGTAATCTTCATCGGTTTGGGGTTCTCTGAACATTTCGGTAACGGCGATCATCGGGCGGTCGGGGGTGAAGCCTTTAACGGTGGCCTGAACATTTTCGCACCAGTAGCGGTAGCCCACGCGGTTGCCGAAGTTCGGATAGTAGCCTTGTGCCAGCATATCCATGTAAGGTACATAGTTACGCATCCCGCCTGCACCGTAATGACCGGGCATGTAAACAAACATCGGGCGTTTTTCGGGGTCGGCGGCCTTGATCGCTTTGTACGCAACTTCAAGGATTTTCATTTCGTTTTTGTTCCACCAGCGGACTTCTTCCACGCCCAACGCCCACCAGGCAACAGTATCGCCATGTTCGGCAATGATCTTTTTTACGGCATCTTCGTAGCATTTTGCCATCTTTGCCCAGTCAATACCTTTTTTGCCGGCGGCTTTGGCGATTTTGCCAAGAGCATTTTTGCCGTCGATAAGGACCCCGTTATACGTTGCGTGCAGCTGCCAGATGTTTTTCAACCCGGCTTTGGCGGTTGATTTTGCCAGTTTGGGCTGACCCTTACCATAAGTCGGGCCGGTGGCGGTAAAGCCCATCTGTTTCATTTTTTCGCCGCCGGGCGAAGAATAACCGCTGAACGGAAAAATCTGACCTTGAGGATAGAGTTTATCTGCGGGCAGATCGCTGAATATCTCGTTTTTAAAAAAATCAGCCGCCGACAAACTGCCGGCGGTCAGTAAAAATGCAAAAGCAAGAACAATAAGGCTTTTTGCCCCGGAGGCAACACGCAATGTCGCATAATATACATTATGTGAAGTGTTTGAACTCAATTTTTCAGAAAAAACCATCTTTTTCTTTCCTTACAATCTTTGATATTTTTTTATAACTCTCTTATTGCGTTTGTGTTGCATCAGGAGAACGACTTAACATAATGTATATTATGCGTCGTAATCAAAACGGGAACTGCCGGAAAATCACCGGTATTCCACGTTGCGAACACAGCCATTTTGATACATTATAACATAAGATTAAGAAAAAATCAAGTCCGGATATAATATTTTTTTACATTTTTTATTGTGTTTTTACCGCCTTGCCATACTTTCCGTTATATCATACAACTTCTTACAGGTTTATTTAATGTTTTTTATACGCAGTATGTAAAGAGATACGACTACTCCGATGACCGCCAGCACTATCTGCCAATGTGTTTTACCGGCAAGCAGACAGATGGAAATCACCAGCGAAAACCATAACCCGCACAGTATAAAGACTTTTTCGTAAAGTTTCAACGGATGTGTGCCCTGACAGGACGCCAGATATTTTTTCAAAAGCCCATTGGAGTTGATAAAGGATTGTATCTGCGGCTCGTCGGCGGCAAAATACAGAGCCGCCAGCAAAAAAGGCACAGTGGGCATTACCGGCAGCAACGCCCCGATTATCCCCAGAACTATACACACTATTGCCAATATTCTGTAAGTAAGCCGTTTCATTTATCTTATTTTGACCGCAAAATAAAACAAATGTTGCACGGCAAATTACAATATTCATTCAGTCGGCAGAACAGACCGAATTCTTGCATCCGGATCAAATTTTTTTATCAGGAAAGTATGGTCTTTTTCGATCATGCCGCCAATAAGCTCATTCATCTGATAAGCGTCAATGAGTCTGGCTTCGGCATCGCCGACTTTGCCGTTGATCTGAAGTCCGGCTCCGGTCAGGATCGGATCGACTTTGGTGTAATCACGCGGCATACCCGGCATGTGCGGGAAGGTCGGCACCAGAATCTGTCTGCCGTTTTCGTCGATGACCGAAGGATAAAACCAAATGGCACAAACCGTGGGGGCTCCGTGGGTATTTTCCACATAATGCAAGGTGGTGTTGTGGTCATTGCCCGTACCGATAAGCAGTATTTTGCCGTGCAGATCAATGATTTTTTCAAACGGCGAACCTTTGCCGGCGGAAACACAGCATTTTTCGTGTCCGGCAAGGATTTCGGCGGCTTTTCTGCCCCTTGCCGCCATGCAATGACCGGGGCTCAAAGAGCGTTTTACGCCGGGGAGCTTGCGGAAGGTTTCGGTAATCACGCCACAGTCACTTTTGCGGTTGCGGATATCAACGACTGTTCCGGCCTGGGCCAGCATGAATTCCGAGCCGCCGGGGAATGAGGGCATAACCAGCGTGCCTTCACTGCCGATGGCTTGTTCCAACGCTTCAATAACTTGCAGGGGATTTTCGGCATTGATAGTACGGAATCCGCTGTGAACCAGCAGTGTGTCGCCTTTTTTAACCCCGAGAACTTGTAAATCATGCACCAATTTATCAATATCGTATTTCATCAAAAAATCTCCCGATAACTGATTTTACTTGAGTTCATCCCTAAAAGTAGCATGATTTACAGTTTATGCAAATAATGTAAAACAAAAAACCCCCGCCGTAACGGAGGTTTTGTGTGTGGGGAACGGATTTACAGTTTTTATTACTTCAAAACAGTGGGCTTTTCTGCACTCCACAGAATGGCAGGATTGCCGCCCGGAACAACATAGGCCTTCTTGAGTTTTGCACCAACCATGGTGGCGGGGAAACCGGCAACTTCGCACTTGACATTTTTGTAAACAACATAGTCAGTGGTCGTTACGCGATAACGGGTTCCAACCAAAGTATCAACTTTGTTCGCCTGGCAGGTGTTGTAAACAGCCGCACTTTTGGCAAAGTTGGAAGAAGACGGCAGAAAACTGAAGGTGGAAAGTTCGGAATTGTCGGCAAAACCGTCAGCCCCCCAGGCGATCAGACCGAAGAGAACATGAATAGTTGCTTTGCCGGAAACTCTCTGTGCCTTGAGATCATACTGGGCTTCGTAACCGGGATGGGTGGACTTGGGTGTAGGCATAAGACTTGCACCGTCGCTGGTGGTTGTAGTGGTACAGCCGGTCATTACAACTGCGGCAACTGCCATTGCAACGAGAATAAAAATTTTTTTCATGATTTTAAACCTTTCAATTTTTGTCAGAAGCCCCACCGTTTCTGACTTCAAAGAGTAATATATCTTGCTTGTAAATAAATGGCAAATTTTATTTCTCTTTTTTTTGCTTTGATATGTGTACGGTCAAAACAATACCGGTATCCGGCAGGGTGTCCGGTTCGTTTACTTTATACTGACAATCTGACAAAGCAAATGCTGCACGGAAAATCACTTTATTCTTTTTTCAGATCTTTTGCCGTTGCGTCCGGATCGACCACAAACTCTTTTTTGATTGCCCGCACGGTGGGGATCATCAGCGGGATCATTATAATAAGGATCAATGCCGCCGCCATATAGACTCCACGCACATCGGTAAGCCAGATCACCGAGCCGCCGAGAAAAGAACAGACGATCCCCCCGGCGGTATTCACACTGCCCGACCAGCCGAAGTATGTGCCGCGCAGTTCCGGACGGGTGATCTTGGTCAGCATAAGCTGAAGAACCGGTTTGATCCCGCCGCCGGCAAATGCCGCAACAAATTTGGTGATGATAAGCATGGCAATGTTGGTAGAATACGCCATAGCCGCAGTGAATATGCCGCCGATTATCAACAGCGGCAGCAGGAGTTTACGCGGAGCAAACCGGTCGCAAAGCCACCCCAGACACAAGCCGGAGAAAAATCCGCCCAGCGAAGACGCTGAACTGACGATCCCGGTGTAAAACGCCGCCCGTTCCGCCTGAACTCTTTCCACCAGCAGAGCCATGTAGGGCTGGATAAGACGCGTGGAAACCCCGACCAGCAGAAACATCACCAAAAGCCAGATGACTGCCGGAGTGGCAACATCTTTGAACTTGTGCGGTGATTTGGCCCGCTGTTTTTTCGCCAGTGCCACGCTGAAGTCATCTCTGGCAAAGATATGCACCAGAATTGCACTTGTCAGATAGATCGCACCGCAGGTAACAAACGCACATGTGTAGCCGAAACGGTCAACCAGCAACCCGCCAAGCAGATACCCAAGCATATTGCCGCTGGAAACAGCCGTACTCAAAACACCGAGTACCCAGCCGTGTTTTTCGCTCGGACTGGTGGCAATCAGCAGAGTTTGAGCCGGGTTCACCGTGCCGGAAAAGAATGAGCAGACAAAACGGATCGAAGCCAGCACCCAGAAGTTGGGGGCAAAAGCCAACAGCGGGTAAAAGAGTGCCGCGGCGTAACTTGCCCGCAGCAGCATGAGTTTACGCCCGAAGCGGTCTGCAAGCACCCCCCAGACACTGGTGGCAACACAAAGACTCAACATCGAAGCCAGATAGTAGATACTCGTATAGACTCCACGCACATTAGGGTCATCAATATGCAGATTTTCTTTGAGCAGCAGCGGAATGAACGGCATACAGCAGCCAAAACCTACCATGGCAAGAAATTGCGAAAGCCAGATTATAAAAAGATTCATTTTCCAGTTGACTCGCGGAGTCGGAAGAACGGCAATTTCCATTTGATAAAAATCCTTAAATCTATTTTGTTGCGGAGTTTATTACATCCGGTTAATATACAGCTTTTTCAAACGATTGTCAAGTTAAAACGTGTTTATTATTTGTAATAGTCTGTCAGAGATGTTATATTAAACAGTTCATAATATGCTTAAAATTATTACGGAGAAAATGGGAATGAATGTAATTGAACTGGTAGCTTTGCTCTGCTACTTTGTGTTGGTTCTGGCGATCGGTGTTTACTTTTTCTGGCAAAGCCGTCGCGGCGGCGGTACGGAAAAAGAGTATTTTCTCGGCAACCGGAATATGAACGGCTGGGTTTCGGCTCTCTCTGCCGGAGCTTCCGACATGAGTGCGTGGGTGCTTATGGGATTGCCCGGTAGTATTTATCTTGCCGGAATGGGGCAGATATGGATCGCCGTCGGGTTGTTTCTGGGGACTTTTGCCGCGTGGAACTGGGTGGCTCCGGTCTTGAGAAGATATTCCATTGTCGCCGGTGATGCGATCACCATACCGCAATTCCTGACCAGTCGTTTTTGCACCGACCGCAAGGGCATCATGGTGATTTCGGCATTGGTTTTTGTGGCAACATACTGCGTATATACTGCTTCAAGCCTCTACGCCTGCGGTACACTTTTCAATACAGTTTTAGGCATGGAGCCCAAAACTGCCATGATAATTGCCAGTGTTGTTATTGTAGTTTACACATTCCTCGGCGGATATAATGCCGTGTGCTGGACGGACTTTTTTCAGGGTATGCTTATGCTGGGAGCTTTGATGCTTATACCCATTCTGGCGGCGGTTATGATGAAGTCTCCCGGATTTGTTGCTCCGCAAGTGGTTCTGCCCGGTAATTACTACGATATTCTTTCCGGCGGCAGTTTCAACTGGAAGAGTATCAGCGATATTATTTCCGGTCTGGGCTGGGGATTGGGCTACTTTGGTATGCCCCACATCCTGATCAGATATTTTTCGGTCAAGAGTGAAAAAGAGATGAAAAAATCCCGCATTGTCGGCTGCAGCTGGCTCTTTCTGATTCTGCTGGTGACTTCGCTGGTAGGTTTGCTCGGCAGACGCTTTCTGGGCGATGTTCTGACCAAAAGCAAAGATGCGGAAACATTGGTCTTTATCAACATGGTACGCAATGTCTTTGAATGGATCGGCAACAATATCGGTCTGATGGCAGTTGCCACATTCTGTGCCGGTATCCTGCTGTCGGCGATTCTGGCGGCGGCAATGAGTACGGCCGACAGTCAGTTGCTGGCATCGGCTTCGGCATTTGCTTCCGACCTTTACAAGCCCCTGTTCCGCAAAAATGCTTCCGACCGGGAGATGCTCTGGGCTGGCAGAATCATTGTAGTAGTAATCGCTGCGGTGGCATTCTTTATTGCCGCCAGTCCTTCCTGCAAAGGCATTATGGGGCTGGTATCCTGTGCGTGGGCAGGGTTCGGTTCAGCTTTCGGGCCGGTCATTATTCTGGCTCTTTTCTGGAAACGCATGACCTACAATGGGGCACTTGCCGGTATTGTGGCGGGGTTTGCAGTGGACGCTCTGTGGTATGCTTTCATGAGCTGGACGGCGATTTACGAAATCATCCCCGGTTTCTTTGCCGGTATGGTCGCAACGGTGGTGGTATCGCTTTTGAGCAAAAAGCCCGGAGCTGAAGTGCTGGCTGTTTTTGATAAAGCACGGCTGGCGACCGAAGATATTGCGGAAAAGGCTGTCGAAAAAACAGTGAAAAATCAATACTTGTAAAGTCAGAGGTCAGCCGGAGTGGAAAATTTACTGCTTCGGCTGATTTTTTTGTGGTTGTATTTTTATTCAGGATTTGCCAAACTGCTGTTTGCAATATCTCAAGCGGCGTGGTATCTTAATCATACTTAATGGTATTGTCGGGAGTTGAATACTTATGGAAAAACATCTTCATTACTATTACCGGTGGCAAAAACTTTCCCGGGAGGATTTTTATCGGACGATGCGGGAATTTGTCGATAATTCATGCCGTTATTTTGTGATTACCGACGAAATGCTGAAAAATATGTTGCTTGATCCGGATCAGGTGAAATTCCTGAAAGGCGTCTGCAAAGATATGCAGGTGGAATTTTCTGCCGTGCATGGTTTGGATGGACGCGGTTTTGATATGAACACTGTCGATCCTGATCGCCGGCAGGGGATGGTAAACGATCACATCAAGGCAATGAATATTGCAGCGGAGTTCAAGTGCAGAAGCTATGTGGTGCATGTTGGCGCCGCTCATTATTGCTACGATCGCATTTCGCTGGATATTTTGCGTGATCTGGCGTTGAAAACGCTGGAACTGCTGCTGCCGGAAGCGGAAAAACTCAATATGGTCATAGCCGTGGAAAACAGTTTTGAAAAACCCAATTCCGCCAAAGAAGTGATGAAGTTGATAAATCACTTCGGCAATCACCCCAATATGGGAGCGTGTTATGATACCGGGCACGCCCACTGTATGGCAAGTGCCCCCGGCAAAACATTGGATAAATACGAACCTTACTTTGCCAAATGCTGGTGGGAAAACGGCGTGGAGCAGGAAGATGATGCACTCGAAACGATGCAGAGCCAAGTCGTAACTTGTCATATTCATGATAACACCGGTTACGGCGATCTGCATGGTATGCCTTTTGACGGCACGATAAACTGGGCTGAACTCATTCCTAAACTGAAAAACTGCCCCCGCATGGAATCCTATCAAACTGAAGTTACGATGGACTACGGCGATAACTGGGCGGGCAGACTGCTGGCACCGGTGGGCGGTTATTCTATAAGAAAACTGGCAGATACTTTCCGCAAACTGGGCTTTTGATTTATGCAAACGGCGGTAAATTTTTGCTGTTCAAAAATATTCCGCAAGGTGTGGATTGTTTTTCACTAAAAATTTTTTCTGCAATTCGTTGAACTCATCAACGCACGGGCAGTATTTGATAAATTGACTTTGGTAAAGCAATACCCAATACCAGTCGATAGTGGAAAATTTGTGAACCGGAGCTATGTTGAAAAATTCAGCATGGTAAGAAAGCAGTATTGCCCAGGTGGTGGGCGGAAAAGCGTTCAGATAATGGCAGTGCCGGGCAAGGCGGGGGGAGGTTTTTATCGCTTCGAGCCAGGCAGAAAATAATCTTTTTTCCCGCCTGCGGCACTTGCCGAGCAGCCGTTTTTCAAAGTCGTTGAGTTTGTCTGGCATAAGTATAACTCCTGCAATAAAAAAGGCACATTCCAGATGATGTGCCCGTCATCAACGCTTCGCACTGCGTACAAATCCCACACAACACCAGAATGTGCCATGCTTTGTCGGCATGACACACCGATATTGCAAATTGGAATTTGTAAAACGCCTGTTAAAGAGGTGCGAATTCTGATGACGGTGGTTTACAATTCAGTATGTATATATAATTTAAATATTGCTCAAAAAAAGTGTTTATATGCTCCTTTGCTCTAAAATCTTTCAAAGTAATATAACATAGCAAAAAAATATTGCAAATAAAAAAGTTGCCGCCGGGCAATATTAGTCAATGCCGCCGTCCGACCCGTCCGACAACAAGCGATTTTCAGAGAATACCGCTGAAAATCAAATAATATTGCCATATAGTATCGTAAATATAAAGAATTTATATTGAAAAACCAGACTTTAAGTTGTATATTACCTTGATATATTTTTTCAAAGGCTCTGTTCCCGATACGGATAGGTCAGTAAAAAGCTGCATGATTAACTTTTGTATTGGAGCTTTTTAAAACTTAAAGGGCATTTATCTATTTGTGCAACAAATAGATAAATGCCAGTAAAAGGTTTTCCACCTTCGCCAAGGCTACGGCGGACAAGGGAAAAGGGTGATGGGGTTTGGGGAAGCAGGAAAGGACCGATCCAGCAAAAGGTCTTTTTCCCCTCCTCAAGTACCGACCCTTATTGAGAACAGAACTTTTTCAAAAGAGGTGATTTTTGTGAAAAGTTATGATGTTGTGGTGATTGGTGCCGGTCATGCCGGGTGTGAAGCGGCTTATGCTGCCGCCAGACTTGGAGCGAGTACGCTTTTGATCACT
This sequence comes from Lentisphaerota bacterium, assembly GCA_015061885.1. Taxonomy (GTDB): domain Bacteria; phylum Verrucomicrobiota; class Lentisphaeria; order Victivallales; family Victivallaceae; genus SIG78. Next base: position 10,242 of record SUVS01000026.1, on the reverse strand, counting down.
TTGAATATGGATCATATTGCCCAGATGAGCTGTAATCCTGCCATCGGCGGCGTGGGTAAAGGTCAGGTCGTGCGGGAAATTGATGCCTGCGGTGGGGCTCAAGGTTTTGTGACCGATGCTTCTGCCGTACAGTTCCGCTTGCTCAACCGGGGCAAAGGCCCCGCTGTCCGCAGTCCGCGGGCACAGTGCGACAAAGTCTGCTATCAGCGCGGCATGAAATATCTGCTGGAAATCACTGAAAATCTCGATATTCTGCAAAGCGAAGCCGTGGACTTTGAAGTCGATGAAAAATCCCGCCGCATCACCGGAGTTGTGACCCAGTTCGGAATCGTGATCCCATGCCGAAGTGTGGTGTTATCCAGCGGGACATTTCTGCGGGGCAAACTGCACTTCGGCTTGCAGGATTTCCCCGGCGGCAGAGTGGGCGACGCGGCGGCTTCGGCAATGAGCAACGCGTTGGAAAATACATTGAAACTCCGTCTGGGCAGACTTAAAACCGGTACGCCGTCACGCATATTGGCAAAGACGATCGACTTTTCAAACATGGAAAAACAGCCGGCCGAAGCACAGGGCGACCACTTCAGCTTCTGGGGGAATTGGAACCAATCGCTGCCCCTGCCGCGAACCAGAGAGCGGGAAATGCCCTGCTATATGGTCTATACCAACAACAAAACTGCCGAAATCGTCCGGGAGAATCTGGAACAGGCTCCATTGTATCAGGGCAAGATCGAAGGCATCGGAGCAAGATATTGCCCGAGTTTTGAAGATAAAGTGGTGCGTTTTGCCCATCATGAACGGCATTTGCTCTTTCTGGAGCCGGAAGGGGAATTTACCGGCGAATACTATATCAACGGTTTTTCAACCAGTCTGCCGCCGAAAATTCAGGAACTTATGATAAAGACCCTGCCGGGATTTGAAAATGCAGTCATTTCCCGTTACGCCTACGCTATTGAATATGACTTTGTTTTTCCGGATCAGACCGAACGGACTTTGCGTTCAAGATATTGGGAAAATTTCTTCACTGCCGGACAGATCAACGGCACCAGCGGTTACGAAGAAGCCGCCGGTCAGGGGCTGGTTGCCGGATGCAATGCCGCCCTTTACGCCGGGGGCAAAGAGCCGGTGGAGTTCCCGCGCGACAAGAGTTATATAGGTGTGATGATCGACGACCTTATCAGCAAAGAGATCGTCGAACCCTACCGGCTTTTCACCAGCCGTGCCGAATACCGTCTGCATTTAAGACAGGATAACGCCGATTTGAGGCTTTGCGAATTTGCCCATAATCTCGGGTTGTTGCCCGAAAACAAATATCAGCAGTTTGCCCAATATCGGGATTTGAGTGTGGAAACCGAAAATATCGCCCGCAACACGGTGTATAAAGGTAAATCCATACTCGACCATTTCAAGAAATATTCCGGTGAATTTGACAGTACCGTGGAAATGCCCTGTTCCGGCGAAGCGTTGGCTTTTCTGGATAACTCTCCGCTGCGGGAAAAGGTGCTGACCCAGCTTGCCATTACCGCTCATTACGATGGTTATCTGGCAAGAGAAAATGAATCCATCAAGCGGCTGCAGAAACTTGAATTGTGGAAGATTCCTGCCGATTTCGACTATACTGCCATTCCGGGATTGCGTAACGAAGCGAGGATGAAACTCGTCAAGGCGGCTCCCTCCACTCTGGCACAGGCCGCCCGGCTGGATGGAGTTACACCGTCGGAGATCGGTTTGCTGCAAATACATCTTACCCGCCTTAAACACCAGAAAAAAGAGCATAAAGAATGAGTTTAAGGCATAATAGCGGAGCTTTTTTCAAAAAACTGTGCCGCAGTAAAAGTACATTGCTGGCGTTTGCAGTGGTGATGCTTTATGTGGTTACGGCAATCGGCTTTGAGATATATTCGGTTGCCTGTCAATACAGCAAAAAGACTCCTGTTTATGCGGTGGAGCATACCGGCGAAATTTTCGCTCCGCCTTCCACAAAACACTGGCTTGGAACTGATTATCTGGGGCGGGACTGCTTTTTCCGGGCGGCGGGCAGTATAGCTACTGCGGTAAAAGTGGGCGTGACTGCTTCGGTCATTGCGGCAGTTATCGGGGTGTCGCTGGGGTTGCTTTCCGGCTATTACGGCGGCAAAACCGACAGTGTTATCATGTGGTTGTACAGCACATTTGCCGCCATGCCGACACTGCTTTTTATTCTGGCATTTGCGTTGCTTTTTACCAAAGATTATCTGGCACAAGAACTGGTTATGCCGCTGAAAGTTTGTGCAAAAATGCTGAATACCGAACCGGGGATGCTGGCAGTTTATCTGGCGATCGGGCTGACCGGCTGGGTATCGCTCTGCCGCGTGACCAGAGCCGAAACGATGAAACTCAAAAATCACACTTTTGTGCAAGCGGCAAAAGTCAGCGGTGTAAGCAATAAGGTGATTATCTTCAAGCACATACTGCCGAATATCATGCACCTGGTGATAATCTATTTTACCTTGCGTTTTGCCTACGCAGTAATGACCGAAGTTCTGGTAAGTTACCTCGGTTTGGGCGTGCAGAATGCCCCCAGCTGGGGTATAATGATCTCCGACGGTCAGGAACGCTTATGGCGTGGAGTGTGGTGGGAAGCCGCCGCCGCCAGCGGCTTTATGTTCATACTGGTATTAAGTCTGAATCTGTTAGGCGACGGCCTGCGTGATATATTCGATCCCAAAAACGAATCCCGCTGAAAAAATTGCCGGTGAATGAGTTTTGAAATCACCTCGAATATTATAATATCAGTTTGCATTGCAGCAACGCTGTGCCGCTTGATTGCAACTTTACTTTTGGGGCTTTTTGTAGTACATTACTATCTCGCCTTCTTTGCAGAGGCGGTAGTTTTCTCTTGCCACTTTTTCGATAGCTGTCGGTGAACTCTGCAAGGCTGATACTTCCTTTTGCAGTGCGTCACGCTCCGCCCGTACCCGGTCGGCTTCGGCTTTTGTCCGCTCGTAAAACTCTTTCTGGCGTTCGTATTGCAATCTTGCCGGATAGATCACGGCGGCACTGACCATCAGCAGGATTATAATCCCACCACGCCAAGCCATGTCCAGATTCCGGAAATTGTCTGATTATTTGCCATATAAACTCCAACTCGATTTTTTGACAGTTATCTAATAATAACCCCAAAAATGCGATCTGTCAAATTTTCAGCTGTTTTTTTATCGGGTCAACCGCACCACCAATTCGCCATCCAGAGCTTTGCCATCCAGACTGCTGGTCCGGTAATCCCGCTGACGGTCGGCTATAAATACCGCTTCGGCTCCGTTGTATAATACATTTATAACTACATTGCCGTCTTGTACGGCATTATCCAGCTTAACTGTAACTTTACGGAACTCCGGCGATTTGAATTCCACGGCAACGGTTTTGCCGTTGACTGCCGCGATCAAGGCTCCGGCGTGTTGGCTCTGCACGGCAAACTCGACCTCGCTTGGGTTGACGGTCAAACTCTCTCTTGCCGGAAACTTTACTTGCAATGTTTGCAGTTTCTTTACTTCAACGGGCATCCAGCCGCCGAATGTCATCGGGCCGTGGTAAAACTCCACCTGCCGTTTATCAGCAAGTTCAAGTCTTGTACCTTGCGGCCTGACTGCACGCAAAACAGCTTTTTCGCAATTCTGCCGGTAAAATTCGTAAGCTCCAAACACCAGAAAGATGCTTACTGCCATGGTAAAAACTCCGTATGTACGGATAAATTTCCATTCGCCGCGGCGGGAATAATGCACGATTTCCGCCGCAAATAAGCCGGCAAAAACCGCCAGTTCCGGCAGTATCGGAGCCCGGAAGCGTGAAAGATTGTAAAATGCAGCAACCGCTCCCCAGTAGAATATAACTGTTATATACAAGGGCCAATACGATTTTTTACGCAACTTTTTGAGTAGAAAAAATATACCGGACAACCCCAATGCAAGTATTATGCCAACTGGTATGGTCAATTTCAGAATTTTTGCACTTGATCCTTCGCCAGTCAGCGACACATTATTGGGGATCTCTCTGGCATCCCAGAACAATAGAAGTTTGCGGAAAGTCAGTTCCAGATATGCCGCCGGTTCTTCGATCAGATAATTCAATATTTTCTTCCAGACCGGATTTGCATCGCTGTCGCTCATCCAGATATGGTAGGCTTGCGGATACTCCATCGGGCCGGCAGGCAAGCCGGGTTCTCTGCCGCCCGGGGGAGCTTCGGGAGTATTACCCAGAGCCAGAACCGCATCCGCTGCCGTGGAAGGCCCGCACAACCTTCCGGCGGTCAAAGAATTATAAACAATAAACGGTATCTCTGCGGTCAGAAAAACACTCCCGCAAAGCAGTATGGCAAGGAGAGCTTTTTTGAATTTGAAACGCTGGTAAAATGCCGCAAAAAGAGCAATCAAAAGCGGAATAAAAAGCAATATTACATTGCCGCGGGTCAGATTGCCGATCGCGGCAAACAGTGCAAACATTGCCGCATGACGGTATTTGCCGCTTTGGAAAGTGCGGATGGCAAAATAGCTCATCACCGCCAGATTAAAAGTCTGCAAAGTTGCTATCTGGTGAAACGGCGTGTAAAACACCAGTATGGTACACAATGCTGTAAGGTACGCAGAAATTATTCCGGCAAGTCTGCCGCCGAGTCTTGCGGCACTTGACCCGGCAAGCATTGCAGTTGCCGCCCCCAGCAGGGATTGAATAATCACCACACCCCAGACCGAGCCGCCGGAAAGCCAGCGGCAAAGCACCAGAAATACTGAATAATAAAAAGGCTGATAATAAAATGGCCCTTCAAATTTGCCGCTTGCAATTTCTTCAGCCAAAACCATATATGTGTGCAGATCAGTAGCTTTTGCCGGCGAAAAAATTGCAAAGGCAAACTCTCCGGAAGCGATTTCGTAAGCGGCGATCAGCCGCCATATCAGAGCCAGCACTCCGGCACCGTAAAGGGCAAGATACCAAGACCGCCGCGAAATGGCAGACTTTTTTTCCATAACCGGCGGTCTTTTTTTCATAAGAAAAACTCCGTGAACCGTCAGACGGTCAGCAGTTCTTTTTCTTTTTCGCCGACGATCTTGTCGATGTCAGCAATGTGCTTATCGGTAGCTTTCTGGATGTCGTCCAGCAGCTTCTTGAGTTCGTCTTCGGTCAGATCCCCGTCTTTCTGATATTTTTTGGCGGCTTCGTTGCCGTCGCGGCGGGCATTGCGGACAGCGACTTTGGCTTCTTCACTGCGGCCTTTGACCTGTTTTACCAGAGTTTTGCGGCGGTCTTCGGAAAGTTCGGGTATGGGCAGACGGATCAGACGGCCGTCGCTGTTGGGCATGATCCCCAGATTGGAAGTCTTGATCGCCTTTTCGATGGCCTGCACGGCAGAGGCATCCCACGGCTGGATGGTCAGCAGACGCGGTTCGGGGGCGTTGATCTGTGCCATATCACGCAGACGGGTCTGGGTTCCGTAATATTCGACCATCATATTTTCCACCAGCGAAGGCGAAGCCTTGCCGGTACGGATTGCGGCAAGATCGTTACGCATGGAAGATTCGGACTTTTCCATCTTTTCTTCAAGGTCCATCAAGACCATATCAGCTACTTCTGACATAATTTTTCTCCATTTTTAGGGTTGAAAACATAAAAATTTGATGTTATAATGCAAAATGTAACCGCATTTTGCACAAAATGCAAGTAAGTTACCCCCTTTGGGCTTGAAAAATTTCACTTTTGGCGTTATTTTATATAGAAGCACTGTATTTTTTGAAACAGAAACTTAAAACAAAAGAGGTTTTTTATGTCCGGACACAGTAAATGGGCAAACATCAAACACAAGAAAGATGCCGCCGATAAAGCCAGAGGCCGTATCTTTTCCCGTCTTGGTAAAGAAATCATGGTAGCCGCCAAAATGGGCGGCGGAGATGTGGATACCAACCCGCGTCTGCGTTCCGGCATCGCCGCAGCCAAAGCTGCCAATATGCCGAATGCCAACATCGACCGTGCCATCAAAAAAGGTTTGGGTGAACTCGGTGATGTTACCTTTGAAGAAATTCAGTACGAAGGCTATGCCGCCGGCGGTGTGGCTCTGTTGATCGACTGCCTGACCGATAACCGCAACCGTTCCGCCAGCGAAGTCAGAACCACTCTCGACCGCAACAACGGCAACCTGGCCAGCAGCGGTTCGGTTGCCTACATGTTCAAGCGTCAGAGCCACTTTGTTATCGAAGGCGAAAATGCCGACGAAGACAAACTCATGGATATTGTACTCGATGCCGGTGCCGAAGATTTGATCGTCGAAGACGGCGTTGCCGAAATCTGGGGCGATCCCTCCGCTTTTGAAGCCATCGCCAATGCATTGGAAGCCGCCGGCATCACCGCCAGCGAAGCTGCTGTGACCCGCCGCCCGGATAACACCGTAAACATTACCGATGTTCACACTGCCGAACAGATCCTCAAGCTCGTTGATAAACTTGAAGACCTCGACGATGTGCAGGAAGTTACCGGTAACTATGAAATCGACGATTCCATCGCCGATCAGGTCAACATCTGATAAAACCTTTATCATATAATATAAACCAAACACGTTCAACAAAAAAGGAGATAGGAACGATGTCTGCAATCTATGATATCCACGCCCGTGAAATCCTCGATTCCCGCGGCAACCCCACCCTCGAAGTCGAAGTCACTCTCGAAAGCGGCATCAAAGGCCGTGCAGCTGTCCCCTCCGGTGCCTCCACCGGCGAAAACGAAGCTCTTGAACTGCGCGACGGCGATAAAGGCCGTTACCTGGGCAAAGGCGTTCTGACCGCTGTCAACAATGTCAACGAAAAGATTTGCCCCGAACTGGAAGGCATGGATGTAATGGATCAGGTCAAGATCGACCAGATCATGATCGAACTTGACGGCACCAAAACCAAGAGCAATCTGGGTGCCAACGCCATGCTGGGTGTTTCTCTGGCTTGTGCCCACGCCGCCGCCAACTACCTTGATCTGCCCCTGTACCGCTACATCGGCGGCTGCAACGGCAAAGTTCTGCCGGTCCCGATGATGAACATCATCAACGGCGGTTCCCACTCCGATGCTCCGATCAGCTTCCAGGAATTCATGATCCGTCCGGTCGGTGCCTGCTGCTTCCGCGAAGGTCTGCGTATGGGTGCTGAAGTTTTCCACGCCCTCAAGAAGATCATCAAGAACAAGGGTCTTTCCACTGCAGTCGGTGATGAAGGCGGTTTTGCTCCGAACTTTGCCGGCGGTATCGAAGAAGCTCTTGCCAGCATCATCGACGCCATCAAGGCTGCCGGTTATGAACCCGGCAAAGATGTCATGATCGGTTTGGACTGTGCCTCCAGCGAATTCTATGCTGACGGCGTTTACGACTACACCAAGTTTGAAGGCCCCAACGCCGCCAAACGCAACGCCGCTGAACAGGCCGCTTACCTCGAAGACCTCGTCAGCAAGTACCCGATCGACTCCATCGAAGACGGTATGGCTGAATCCGACTGGGATGGTTGGAAGCTCCTGACCGACAAGATCGGCGACCGCTGCCAGCTCGTTGGCGACGACCTGTTCGTTACCAATGTTGAATACCTCTCCAAGGGTATTGAAATGGGTGCCGGTAACAGTATTCTCATCAAGGTCAACCAGATCGGTACTTTGACCGAAACTCTGGACGCCATCGAAATGGCTCACAAGGCCGGTTACACCGCCGTCGTCAGCCATCGTTCCGGCGAAACCGAAGATACCACCATTGCTGACATCGCCGTTGCCACCAACGCCGGTCAGATCAAGACTGGTTCTTTGAGTCGTACCGACCGTATTGCCAAGTACAACCAGCTGCTCCGTATCGAAGAAGAACTCGGCAGCGTTGCCCGCTATGGCAAATAATCAGTTGTTTAACTGATAACGAAAAAAATCCGCTGGAATACCGGCGGATTTTTTTTTATGCTAAAGCAATATAATAAATGGGGCTGTTGCAAAACTTGTTGATGTCGTTTACCAACAGCAACAAGGGCGGTCAGCCCCCGTCTTCGTTAGACTACGCCGTGGCAAGCCGCGAGCGGATGTGAAAGTAGTTTGCAGGATAGATTCCTGCAAACCCGAGGCAGCATGCTGCGAGGTCGAACGGAGTCGATCGCTAGGGATCCGGCGTTTGAGGACGATTTTGCAACAAGTTGCAAAATCGCTCTAAGGGGGCGTAGCCCCCGCTTTAATCAAAGATCGTGAAGAACTACGCTGGATGTCGCTTCCCAATGAGCAAAGGGGATCCAAGGGGAGAATGCCAATCTCCCCTTGGGATGTGCGGCAGATATAATATTGCTGCCGGTAAAAGAGTGCCGCACATCACTTGCTTTTTGCATTGCTCAAAGATTTGTTTTGAGCAAAAAGCCAAATGAGGGTTTATTAAGCTTTTGTTCAGCCAATCACAACTCGTTCTGTGGTGAAATTTGAGCTTAAACAATATAATACGGGAGTGTTGCAAAATTTTGAGTTTTGCAACGCTCCCGTTTTTTTGTGACGGAAAAGCCGGGGAAAAGGACTTGGGAAGTATTGGGAGATTACTGCCGCTTGAAGCTTCTGCCTTTGTTGTTCTGCGGTGTGAGAAACCGGCAAGCCAAAACTGCCGGGAATGCCAGCCAACAACCGACCTGTCCGACCTGTCCGACCCGTCCGCCCAGTCCGACTTTTTTCTGAAAAAACTTGATTGATTGCTTGCAATTCAATATATTTTATGCTACCTTACGGACAAAGGCGTTTACAGCCGGATTTACCCCAAAACAATAACCAAAGGAGTTGTTACTATGGGAGATTATATTATTGGCAGTGGTCAAACATCAAATAATATTGTGTTAAATGGTGATGAGATGTTCATCTCCAGCGGCGGAGTGGCGAACAGTACTACCGTCAACGATTGGGGCGGTATGCACATTTCCAGCGGTGGCGTTGCAAACAACACTATCCTCAACGATGCCGGTTGGATGTTCATCTCCAGCGGCGGAGTGGCGAACAGTACTACTGTCAACTTCAATGGCTATATGCGCATCTCCAGCGGCGGAGTGGCGAACAGAACTACCGTCAACTCCAACGGCGATATGTACATCTTCAGCGGTGGCGTTGCAAACAACACTATCCTCAACGATGACGGTTGGATGTCCATCTCCTCTGGCGGCGTAGCGAGCAACACTACCGTCAACTCCGGTGGCGATATGCACATCTACAACGGGGGCGTGGCGAACAGAACTACCGTCAACTCCAACGGCATTATGGACATCCGCGGCGGAGTGGCGAACAGTACTACCGTCGATATAGGCTACATGAACATTTACAGCGGGGGCGTGGCGAACAGTACTACTGTCGATATAGGCTACATGAACATTTACAGCGGCGGCGTGGCGAACAGTACTACTGTCGATATAGGCTACATGTACATTTCCAGCGGGGGCGTGGCGAACAGAACTACCGTCAACTTGGGAGAAATGCACCTCTCCAGCGGCGGAGTGGCGAACAGCACTACCGTCAACTCTTGGGGCGATATGCACATCTCCAGCGGGGGCGTGGCGAACAGTACTACTGTCGATATAGGCTACATGTACATTTCCAGCGGCGGCGTGGCGAACAGTACTACTGTCGATATAGGCTACATGTACATTTCCAGCGGCGGCGTGGCGAACAGAACTACCGTCAACTCCAGCGGCTTTATGAACATCTCCTCTGGCGGCGTGGCGAACAGCACTACCGTCAACTCCGGCGGCAGGATGAGAATCTCCAGCGGCGGGGTGCATCGCGGCAGCTTGAATATAAAAAGCGGCGCGGTTGTTTCGGCATACAATGGCGGTATAATTGATTTTACTGTTGCAGGCCGCACTGTCAAAGATGGTTATCTGATCAATGATCTTTCCAAGATTACCGGTACTCCGACATATACTGTTACTGTTGATTATGATCAGGCATACGGAACTTACAAACTTGCTCAAGGAGCAGAAAACTTTACCGGTTCTGTTACCATTGGTAACGGCAGTTGGAAATACGGCTCTGTTACGGTTAATGGCAATGCAGTCAGTTACAATAATAGAGCTTACTCCTTGACGGAAAAAGGCGGCAAACTCAACCTTGTTGTCAGTAACGATAAATATATCTTTATCAGCAGCAAATATAATGAGAAAATTACCGGCAAAATACAGGATAGTGCATTGCTGGAGTATGGCAGAAATGCCTTTACCTCGATCGATGATGTCGATTACAGTGGCAATA
>SUVS01000025.1 GCA_015061885.1 Lentisphaerota bacterium | reverse complement strand
AAAAATAAAAAAATAAAAAGGTTGAAATTTCACAGAAAATATGCTATATTAAAGCCAGTTGTTTTTGAGGTAATACAACGGCAAAACACCTATTTAACAAGTAGCACTCACCAAAAGTTCGATCAGCGTAAATTGATTACTTTTCTTCATAGTTAGCTCCTCCTTATATATTACGGAATTTTTTAATTGCTTCAAGGTATTGGTATCCACTTACGGTATCCGGCTCCAGATAACTGCCTTCGGTCCATTCGTTCCAGGCGTTTATAAAGAGCAGTTGTTCAGCTTCCGGACGGTTTTTCAGTAATTCACTTTGCCGGGCAAGCTGACGGGCAAATTCTTCCGGATTTGCCTCCATAACCGGCAGATAGGGGTAACAGCCCTGCCGGAAAATATCGGACTGCACCGTACGCGGAGTCGTATCCCACCCGGCAGTAAGCACCGGGAAATAAGGCTTGGGCAAAGACTCCATCGCCCGGGCGGCCATCTGGCAATACTCATCGCCGGCAACGGCGTAATCGACAATCGGGAAACTCCGGTTCCATACATCAGTTGCGTAAATGCAGTTATAACTGGTATAACTGTCAAATCCGATAGTTTTCCCCCACTCCAGCGTACTGCATACATATTGCGGGTTGTTGTCCAGATTATCGTACCATACAGCATTGATATGCACTCCCGGCAGTCCGGCGGCACGCACTTTTTCCCGCAGCAGATCCAATGCCCGTGCGGCACCATCTACGCCCCCCATCTGGATAATAAAGCGGTTGACCTGATAAATGGAAAAATAGGGCTTGCCATCCACATACCAGTAGTGTTCGCCGGTCAGATATTTTTCTATGATACGCTCCCAGACCTTACCGATATTTTCCGGATTATTGTTCCACGCATAAAGCAGATCGGATTTGGCGGCTTTGCAATATCCTACCGGGTGGCGATCCATCCAGTCATGATTGGCAAACATCAACGCAAATTTAAGTCTGTTACGGTTTTCCGCCTGCAGAAAACCTTCGTTCAAAGCCCGTTCCAGATAAGGTCCGTCGTACCAGTACCAGTCAAAGATAAATGCGTCGATCCCGGCATCGGCGGCGGCATCGATCTTTTTTGCCATAACTGCGGGGTCTGCTTCATCTTCATACCCCCACAAAGGCTGACGCGGTTTGCGATGCCCGGGAAAACGGACACCGGCACACTTCATAAGCTCCCACTCCGTCCAACCTGGTCCGTGGAACTCCTCGTTGCGTTTATCCGCATGATAGTTGGGAAAATAATACGCTGCGATCTGCATATAAACTCCTTTAAATAACTGTTGCAGCCATCAGCTGCAACTGCCTCAAGTCCAGCCCTGTCTTTGAGCGACATACTTCCGGCTGTTGTATCTTACTGCACAATATATATAAAAAAGGCGGATAAAACCATTTACTTTTTGCAAATTTTCAGCACAATTCTGCAATCATGCAGTATTTTTATATGCAGAAAGCCTTTAACAATGAACTTGCTACACTAAAATCATTAAAAAATTCTTAAAGTATAAATTTGCATATTCAGTAAAATGCTGTTATAATAAAAGCATTATGTTGAATTATACCAATGCTTATGTTCATTTACAGCCGGAAATGCCGGTCATGGTACGCAACTCTCCACAGGAGCGTGCCGCCGCTCCGCACACCCACGATTATATTGAAATCGTTATGGTCTATTCCGGACATGGACTTCATTCATTGCAGGATAACAACGGCAATGTGCTGACCAACAGTATCATCAAAGGCGATATTTTTACGATTCTCCCCGGCGAAATACATTTTTACAGCGAGTGTGAACATTTCCGTATCTACAATATATGTGTTGACCGGGATTTTCTCAACAGTTTTTCTGACGAACTGGAACAACTGGCACATTTCAGAGACTTTTTTGTACCGGGAAGGCCTTTCCAGATCAATCAGCTGCATCTGATGCCAACTGATTTTCTGACGGTTGAACTGTTGCTGCGGCAGTTGATGCGCAGTAAACACTCGCAACGCCCCAGCCGTTTTCTGGCATTCCGCGTAGCGTTCCTGCAATTTATGCTCGAAGTGTTTGACGACAGTGCAAGCGGCTGGAAAAAATCTCCTGCTTTGGTAGATGACCGGCTTTTCAAGATAATCGAAAAACTGGAGGCTCATCCGGAAGAAAAAATCGATCTGGAAAATCTGGCAAAGAAAAATGGCATGAGTGTTTCCAAACTCGCCCACAAATTCAAAGATATTATCGGAATTCCGCCGGTTGAATACTGCAATCAGCTGCGTTTGGCAAGAGTTCACCGGCAGTTGGAAGAAACCAATATGTCGTTAAACGAAATAGCCGCCGCCAACGGTTTTTGCGACAGCAACTATCTGGGACGCTTATTCAAAAAGAAATACGGTATTCCACCCGCAGAATATCGCCGGAAACTCAAACATTAGCCCACGCGGGCAGTTTCAAAAATCAGTTGCAAACAAAGCAAAGTTTGTGCCTTGTGAACTTTTTAAGAGTTTTGAAATTCCCCGCATGAGGTTAATAACGGCAAGATATATCAACACTCTAATGTTTCTTTGAATTTACCGGATACCCCGCACAGTTTTTTACCCGGCAGAATTATATCGGCACTGCTGTTTTCCGGAATAGCAAATTCGCAAACAATTCCGTTGTCAGCCCGCTGCCATGAGCTTTGAATAACTCCGTATGGCGATTGGTAACTGCACTTGACCCAGTCAAGTTTTTTTACAAAACACGGCTCGATCACAAACTTTTTGAAGCCCGGAGTTGTTATCTGCGGTTTGATCCCGGCAAGATATTTATACATCCACGCGGATATATCGCCGAACATGATGTGGTTTTGCGAACCTTTGCCGTTCCAGTTTTCCCAAAGCGAAGTTGCTCCCTGCACCACAGTCCATCCCCAGCCGGGGAATTCTTTTTGCGTAATGATCTCAAAGGCATCATCGGCGTAGCCATAATCAGCCAACACGCGGGGTATATATTTGGAGCCGAGAATACCGAAATTAGCTTTGTGTTCCTGTTGGCGAACCTGATCGACCAGATATTTCACACTTTTTTCCGCTTCCGCTCCTTCTACAAAACCAAAATAAACTGCCGCCGCCGCTCCGGTCAGGGAGTCATCGGCAAATGAGCCATCGACATTGGCAAATTTTTCGACAAAACTTTTTCGGATATTTTCTGCCAGACTGCGGTAATTTGCCGCATCAGCGGTTTTGCCGAGTATTTCGGCAAACAGAGCTGTACGCAGTACATTCTGATAATAATAGCCGCTGGAGGTTACTTCCACCGGAACGATTTTGGAACGGTCCCAGTGGCACCAGTCGCCCAGACCGAAATCCACCAGATAATTTTCAGAACGGCTTTCGCAATATTCCAGATAGAGTTTGAAATTATCATAGTATTCTTCAATAAGTTCAGTTTTGCCGCTGAAGCAGTACACCTGATACGGATATTCAAAAAGCAATGTATCCCATGCCGGACCGCTGCCCCAGTTGTACCCCCAAGAACCGGTAGGTGCAATACCGGGGAGCTGACCGTTGGAGCGTTGGGCATCGGTCAGAATTTTTATAAAATGAGCGTAGGAGCTTGCCATATCAAAGTTCCAGATCCCACTTTCGGCGGCAACGGCGGCGTCGCCGGTCCAGCCGTTCTTTTCGCGGTGCGGGCAATCGGTTGGTATGCCGGTATGATTGGATTTGTAACTTTGAAGGGTATTGTGCTGAAGAGTGTTCAACAAATCATCCGACGACTCAAAAGTCCCGGCATTTTCAAAAGCCGTATGCACAAACTGGGCTTCAATATCAACGATTTCGACTTCGCCCATGTGCCAGATTTGAGCGTAACGGAACCCGTGATAGGCTAAAGCAGGAATATATTCTTCACCATCCGGATCGCCTTTCAGAATATACTCGTCAGTCTGAAAGCGGTCTTTTTCGGTATAAACATCTATTTCCTGTGTATTGATATAACCGGAGATCGGATCAATTTTTTCCACATAAGTTATTCTGATTACGGCACCGGCTTCGCCTTTGACTTTGACTTTGCACCAGCCGGTAAGATTGGTACCGAAGTCATAAGTCGATTCCCAGCAGGTAACAAATCTTTTGCTTACCGGCGGATAACTCTGCATGACTTTGCATGGCGGCATGGTTTCCAACACCACCCGTCCGCCGGGGGGCATGGCCAATGCCGCCGACTGCCAGCTGCTGTCGTCGGTATCGGGATCGGCAAAACCGGGAACTTCCAGTCTTGCATCGTATGATTGCCCATTACGGAAGCCGTCAAAAGTTATGGGACTGTTATGAACTTTCCAACTGCAATCGCTTTTGGCAGCAATTTTGCCGTCAACAACAATATCGCACAGCAGTTTAGGGAAATCACGCCAGGGAGCTTTGTCAAAACTCCAATGCGGTTCGCGGCAGTTGAACAAGCCGTTGCCCAGCAAAACAGTTACCGCATTTCTGCCTTTTTTCAGGAGTTTGGTAACATCGTATTCAATATAGCTTACATGTTTATCGTACTGGGTTTGATTAGGTGCAAGCACCCGGTCGTCGGCTTTCTGATTATTTACATACAATACATGCCAGCCCAAACCGCAAAGACAGATCACAGCTTTCTGCGGCAGTTCGGTACATTCAAAAGTTTTCCGCAGATAAGGAGCCGGCACGACTATATCTGAAGGAGTACCCATTGTAAGACCGGCATTGATCCAACGCCCCGCCCATTTCCGTTCAATATTCATAAAAAGTTTTCCTTAAAGTGTTATACTTATACATTACAACATTTTCTGCAATATTCAAAAATTATTCTTCATTTTTTTATCATTGTCCGAGTTCCGCCGGAGTTGCCCCCGGCAAGTCGTTGAACAAACCGGCAATATCAGCGTACTGCAAAGATTTCTGCAAACGCCGGTAATGCGGTTGAAGCAAATATTTTTCCGGCTCCTGCAACGCGGTCAGCAGCATACCTTTAAGCAACTCCGGAGCATAGACAAACTCTGCGGAGAGTGCATCTGTTATACCGGTCTGCCGCTGCCGGACACTATTCTGGAATATTTTATCACTCACACTTTCCAGACAGCATATTGTCCGCTCGGTCGGGAATGATGAATTGTGATTATCTGACGAACCGGTCAACCCCGGCAGTTCCTGCCAGTTCACGGCATAGGCGGGGAACTCATGTTCCCACGCTTCCAAGCCGCTTCCGGCAATGCCGTTGAGCTGTAAATCACGCCGGTTGCTGTAAGAGGCGGGGTGATTGTATTGTACCAAAGCCTCTTGCTGATGAGCCGCTTTTATCAACTCCACCAAACTTAAATTTGCCGGAATGGATTCAGTTAAAGGGTAACTGTTGAAATGCCCGTCCGGCAGAGAATTTTCCTCCCCGGCGATCAATACAAAGTCAAAGTTGTATTTTTTCAACATCATTTGCAGTTCCAACGCTCCATCGGCGGTTTCGTGGTCGGCTATCATCAAAAAATCCATCTGCCCGTAAAGAGCCGCCGCCATCAATCCTGCCGGAGTTGCCACGCCGTCAGAATATATACTGTGGCAATGTACATCGGCAGCCATAACGGAATGATTTTCAGCTATCTTCTCCGGTTTTATCCCCCGCCGTGCCAATTCTTCAGCCACAAGCCGAGTCAGCATCCGGTTATCGCTCCGGGCGAACGGACGCTGTTGAGTCAGTATATCGGCGATCAAGGCACATCCGGCGTAAGATATACAGCGTATATGAGCTTGCAGATTGCGGGGCATCTGTAAAATCAGATCGTTACACCCGGCAGTTGTCCAATAAAAGTTGTAGGTTTGTTCGTAGAGTTTACCCAATTTGCTTTCGCTTGCGGGACTTCCGGCACAGAGTACTTGCATACCGTTCGCAAGTTCAGGTAGAGTTATTTCAGTTAAATTATGATTACGGGCATATTCCCGGAGTATTGCCGTATGCTCTGCTGAAGCATTTTCAAAAATCATTATTTTATCGCCTGCTCCGGGCAGTGGCAACGCATCCGCAGTCATAAAACAGGCAACGTGACAACTGCTTCCGGCGGTAAATTTGAAAAAGAGATGCTCTTTATTTTCGGCAGGGAATATATCCCGCCGGTAGAGTGCCGGACGAATCTGCCGCCGGAAAGCGTTTGAGTTTTCAACTTTTGTAAAATGTACTTGAGCCAGCGGAACTGCCCCGCAGTAGATTTTGAGTACCGCATCGTTATGCCACCGGTTGCCCGGATGACGGCGGGGGAACTCCACAGATATTTGCCCATCCCATGAGGCACTTATATTCAGCAGCTCGAATAACGGCTCAATACTTTGAATTTTTCTACCTTGCAAAAGCTCCATCCGCAGAGAGATTTCCTCCGCCAGAAGCTCCAGGTCTTCAGTGCGTTCCAGAAAAATCATCCGTTTGAGTTGTTCGTAAGTGTTCAGCAAGCCGAAATATCCGGCAATGCGTTCCGGCGATGTTTTTGCCAGTTCCGGCAAATCTGCCTGCCGCACCAGAGTAATCACACTATCCAGCACGGTATTCAGTTTTTCGCCGTTAAACCTCTGAAAAGGCAATTCCATTACGCCAACGATCTCTTTTTCTGCATCGCGGAATGTCAGTTTGACTGTTCCATGCCCGAAAACATTATCGGGCAAATCAAAAACAATCTTCTCCAAACCTGAACTCCCGGCAAGATAATGCCCCTTGATCTCACATTTCCACTCAAGAGTTGCAATCATGTTCTGCAAAGCCTCTGCAACAACAATATCGGCATCCACAGTCTGACTGAACAGCAATTTGGGCAAATCCACGGCTATGACATTGCTCAAATCATTTGCCGCCGAAGGTATGAATTTTTCACCCAACACCCAGCGGGGCAGAAGTTCTGCATTCTGTGCCATAAATTCATTGCCGAAACGCAGATATTGGGCATTGAAAAATGGATTGCCCGCCGGGCGGCCGTAATCGTCGCACACCTGAAAACCAAGTCCTATTGCCGTTCCAACTGTGGCTGTAAAACCGGGGAAAGCGTTCCACGGGATAAAGACCGTGCCGCCCCAGCCCCGATCATGGAGAAAACTTTGGCAGAAAAAATCCCTGCCCGGATCGCGGGCGTTACGCAAATAAAATCTACCGTCGGCATTGCCCTTACAGGGAGGTGCAACAAATATGTGCATACTGTTGCCATTGTATTCACCAGAACGCTCTTTTCGTACATCAAGGAGTATTTCCAGACAATCTTCTGACCATAAACGCTCCAATGCGGCATTGTTTCTGACCTGCCGGTCGCGGATGGTAAAATCCACATGCAAACCGTCATCACTCCATGCACACTTTATATTGCCTGAAAAATTTTCTCTTTTCCACCGCTTGTGTCCGGGGGCGGCAACCGCCCGGCGGGACTGCAAAGGTATATAAAACTCTCCGCAGTCACTATCCTGCGATACTTTATAAAGATGCAGTATGGGGTTGTGATTTTCCGTTACAGTCATAGATACAATAACAACAAATTCTTATTTTTTAGGCATACCGTAAACGGTTATATCATCAAACGCGATCATGCCGGGGGCGGCATAACGCACCGTGATCGCCGCTTGCATTTTAGCGGCATCTACCGGTACATCGGCGGTAAACTGCAACTGCTGCCAGTTGCCGTTTCGGATTGCGGGATGCTCGGCTCTGACTGCCGGAACTTTGATCTTTTTGCCGGAAGCATCCTTGAATGACACCTCCAGACCGGCGTAAGCCTCTTTGCCGGCATTGCCGGAAATTTTAACCCATGCGGAAACCAGAACTTTGCTGATGTTTTTTACATTTAACTCCTGTATAAGATTGCCGCGGGAACCTCTGGCAAATTTGTCATTGCTGAAATCAGCGACCATTGCCGCACTGTTTTCACGACCTTTGTTCGGCATATTCCGGAAATTGATCTGATGACCTTTCGGTTGCCAGGAGGCCCAACGCAATGGCTTGCGGTCAAAGTTGTGATCCAGCAGTTTAACGGTGTATTTATCCAGATCGGCAATAGTTTCCGGCACCGTGTAAATGCGGATATTATCCACATATACCTTGCCCCGCAAGGAACCGCTCAAGCCGGTATCCACGCACAGCAGCACCGGAGTTTCCACCGGCGGTGTTTCGGTATAAACGGTCAATGTCCGCCAGAAGTTGTCATAGGGTTTAGGCAGCGGTTCGTTGACCCGGTAGGCGTTGCTCAACATCTTGCCTTTAGTGTTCCGCCATTGTACGGTCATATAGATTTTTGCACTGTTTTCCACGCTGTCGGCACGCATATCGGCAACTATTTTGAATTTGCGTTTATCGTTGACTTTTATGCTTGCTTCGTAACACGCTCCGCCGCGGGCAGAACCTTCAGCATCAATTCCCAGAGCCGCAGTGTGATTTACCCCGCCGGTTTCGGTACGGAAGAATTTGGCTTTACGCCCTGCCCGCTGCCAGGTACTCAACGATTTGGGATGCGGGTCAAAGTTGGCAGAATAAAGCAGTTTGGAAAAGTCAAATTTAGCGGCATTTTTCTTTACTTCCAGATTGTTTTTGAATGCCAGAACCTGACTTTTGCGATCAAGGAAAAGTTTCCGGAAATATTCTGCCCGCTGTTTCTGGAGAGCTGTTCCGGCCTTGGCAACCATTTCGTTCAGGAGTTTTTCGTTTTCAGCAAGCATTTCCAGCGGGAACGCTTCAAGGTAGCCGCTGCTGCCGTAAGAAGAGTAGCCGCGTTTTTCCTTGAACCAGTCGGTGGCAAGGACATCTTTTGTCCAGAATTTTTCCATATTTTCAAAGTACTTTTTATAGTACGGAGCGGCCTCTTTGCCCACGGCACAATTATACCAGTCGTCAAGCACAGCATCCTTATCAACATTGGTATCCCACAATACTTTGAGAATCAAATAGGCTTTAGGTCCTTCGGTCCAATCTTTGCCGGGAGAAAATTCTGCATAGTAGTGGCGGATACCGTTGGCATAGTTCCAACGCAGATGCTCTGCCATCATATTGTTGAAGGTACGGGGAATCAGATATGCACCACCCCAGATGTAATCCCATACGCCCAGTTCCGGCAGTGATTTGTTCCACGCCTGTACCAGATTGCGGTATTCACTCCGCCGCACCGGGTCGGCAGTGTACATGCAGTCAAAAGCAATAGCCGGAACCAGTGCCGGATTGAGTTTTCTGCCGTCTTTCGGGGCATTAAGTACGCTGTGATATGCCAGAAACGGCAATTTGCAGTCCGGGTGTACGGCAGTAACTTTGTCGGCAACTTTACCGATCAGATCAATATAACTTGTGCTGAAATCCCGGCTACCGATCATGTTGCGTTTTTGGGGAACATTTTTCATACAGCGTTCACATTCGCAGAATCCGCCGGCATCGTTGATTCCCAAAGCGATAGTCTTCAAGCGGGGATCGTTGTCGTTGACTTCCATATTGGGGTACTTGCGTTTGTTGTCAGAAAGTTCGGCAATGATATTTTCAGCCAGCACATCCGCCAGTTTCGGTTCGGTAAAACACGGTTGCCAGAAGGTGTGCTGTTTAGGAGCGGGCAATACGCGTTTGCCATTGTGGATAGGATAGAGTTCCGGCATGGTCTTGCCGTATTTTTCCACCGGCAGCAGTTCCGCGAGGTAGTGTCTTATCCAGATACGCGGATTGTTGGCACCCAGACTGCGGCTCCAGTCGTAAAATGCCGGATCGTTTTTATATGCCCCGGTTCCCAGATAACGTGAAAGGTATTGCGGTTTACGCACAACCGTCTGCCGGGGGACTTTGATGGTCGCATTTTCCGGAATATGATCGCCCAGTTTGCCGGGGAACAAACGCCGCAGACCGGTGTATTTTTCCAGAAAGTGAAAAACGCCGTATTTCAAAGCGTTTTCGCAACCGCCGGAAATAACAATGGTGTTTTTATCGGGGAAAGTAAAGCTGAATTCTTCAATATCGCTGTGTTTTGCCGGGTCGATCTGCAACTTGATGACCGCTCCGTCGGCAGAGCCGCTTTTTACGGCAAGTTCAGCTTTACTGCTTGCTTTGATATATTTACCGAGTTCCTTTGCCCATTTGGTATAGCGAGCTTTATTTTCCGGCACCACGATCGAGCATTTACCCTGATGGTTTTCCACCACCACAAACTCATCTGTTGCCGATACAGAACCATATCCGGCGGCAAAAATCACCGCAGATACCAGCAGTTTTTTGCAAAAACTTTTCATTTTTCACCTTTCTATTTGATAGCTTTTATACTTATATTATCAAACCATATTTTACCCGGTGCCGCACGACGGCTTTCCAGGGATATTTTCAGGAACGCAGCGTTGGCAGGTGCTTCACTTAAAAAAGCGATCCTATGGAATTTACCATCCCGCACAGCCGGATAATCGGAGTGTTTTATACCATCTGATTTGATGATTTTTCTGCTGCTGTCCAGATACTCTATGGAGATTCGGCCAATGGCATCCGGCGGGGTATCCGCAGAAAGTTTCATCTGGGTGTTTATCAGAAGTTTTTTCACATTTTGCAGCGGGACAGTATGCAAAAATATTCCGGCGGCACCTTCGGTATCCCCGGCGGCGTCAACCAGCAGTGCACCGCTGTTATTCACGCCGCCATCGGCAGAGCGGCTCCGTTGGAGCAGCTGTTTTTTGCCGGATTGCCAGAATATCCATCTGCTGCGGGGTGATTCAAAGTCCGAATCATAAAGAGTTTCAGTGTATTTTTCCTCATCCGGAAACTTTACCGGCGTAGCGTCAATTACCAGATCGTCAAATCTTACTTTGCCTTTCTCTGCTCCAATAACGCACAAACCTATGCACAAACGCAGATCACCATCGGTCGGCGTGGTGTTGTAAACTGTAATTTGCCGCCAATGGTCATCGTAAGGCGTGGGCAGATTTTCGACTACCCGGTAGGTGTTGCTCAACATTTTTCCGGCAGGGGTGCGCCAGTAGGTCTGGAGCATTACTTTTGCCCGGTTGCCGATGGCACTTTCGGCACGGCATTTTACTGCAACGCGGAATGAGCGTTTATTGCGTACCGGTATTCGTATCTCATAAAGCGACGGCCCGGAAACCGAACCTTCGGCATCTATCAGAAGACATTCGCTGTAATCAATGCCGCCAACCTTGTCCCGCAGAAATTTGGCATTGCGTTTTGCCCGCTGCCAGTGGCTGACATGTTGGGGATGCGGGTCAAAGTCAGCCGCATAGATCCGGTCGGAGAAATCCAGTTGGGCGGCATTTTTACGTACCGCTTGAGCCTGCCAGAAAGCCTCGATAATACTCTTACGCTGCATAAAAAGTTTCAGAAAATACTCTGCACGGGCTTTTTGCAAAGGTGTTTGGGCAAGCTCGGCACACTTTTTCAGCAGAGCTTCATTCGCATTGAGTTTTTCCGGGGTGTATGCTTCCAGATAAGCGGTGTTGCCGAATGCCGGATAGACTCTTTTTTCTTGAAACCATGCAGTTTTTACCACATCTTCTGTCCAGAATTTTTCCAGATTGGCAAAATATTCTTTTATATACGGTGCAGCTTTTTCGCCAACACAGGCAACATACCACCCGTTGAGGATCGCCTCGCAGTCAGCAGTTGGATCCCACAACAGTTTGGTGAGTAAATATAGTTTCGGACCTTCTGTCCAATCTTTTCCCGGATAACTTTCGCCGTAATAGTGTCTTGCTCCATGCTCATACGCCCATTTGACCTGTCCGGCAAAGGCTTTGAAATTGGTGCGGGGCAGAACAAAGGGTTCTCCGTAAACATAATCGCCCAATGCCAGTTCTTCCACCGATCGGCTCCACGCCGAAAATACTTTGCGGAAATTATCCCGCAAAACCGGATCGGCAGTGTACATACTGTCATAGGTTATTTCCGGAACCAGCCGTTTGTTGAGTTTGCCGGTTCCCGCCGGAATTTCGGCAACTGCCGCATAAGCTAAAAAAGGTATCCGGCAGTCGGGATATTTTTTTGTTACAATATCGGCAACTTTATTGATAAGCGGTATATAAGCTGGTGCCATATCGGGTATCCCGGCATAATTGATGCGGTTGCCGTTGACTTTCCGGCACCTGGCACAAGTGCAGTAGCCCCCGGCATCGTTGACGCCGACGGAAACAGTTTTTTTCCGGGGATCGGCAGCAGAAAACTTTACATTTCTGTTTTCGTTATCATAGCCTTTTTTCAGCTTGGCAATAACATTTTCTGCCAAAACTTCCGCCAACCCCGGTGCTGTAAAACAGGGCTGCCAGAAGGTGGTCTGCCCCGGCTGGGGAACTATGCGTTTGCCGTTGAATTCAGGATAGAACTCCGGATGGGTTTTTCCGTATTCAGCTTGGGGCAGCAAGGCAAAAAGGTAATGCCCCATGTAGATACGGGGATTGTTGGAACCCAAACTGCGGATCCAGTCGTAATACTCCCGGGTGTCGGCAGTGTAAGCTCCGCTGCCAAGATAGCGTGAGAGATAGGCGGGTTTATCAATATAAGTTTTTGCCGGAACAGTTATTGTTTTATGCTCCGGCAAATGGTCGCCCAGCTTGCCGGGAAAAAGCCGCCGCAAGCCCAGATATTTTTCCAGAAAGCGGTAAACGCCGAACTTCAAACCGTTTTCGCTGCCGCCGGAAATGACCACCGTATGAGCATCGGGGAAAGTAAAGCTGAATTCCTCAATATCGCTGTGCAAAGCGGGCTTGATCTGCAATTTGATGGTGTTTTTGAGTTTTTCGCCATTGACCGGCAGCGTTGCCCCGGAGCTTTTTTTTACATACCCATTCAAGATTTGAGCGTATTTGGCAACTTCTTTACAGCCACTCTCAAACACAAGTGCAGCTTGAGCAACGCCGTTTTCAACCAAAACCACATCAGCTGAAAGGGGCAGAACAGCCCCCAGCAGTATCATTGCAGCAAACACCTTCAACAGCATGATTTAACCTTGAAAAAAATTACTCTTTGCTGTAAATTCAAGAATTTATTTAGAACGCTTATCCAGATACAGCTGAATAAAAGTTGTATTTGCGTTTTTAGCCGCATCAGCAGCCTTGAATGTCATGCCTTCCACATGCCCATCCAAACACAATGAATTGGTAAATTCGTTATGGTTGCTTTCAAAAGCATCACTTGTGGTTTTGATCATATCAGTACCGATAACATTTCCCGGCTCATCTTTGCCGACCATGCTCCGGGCTCCTTCTTCTTCTTTGCCGACCCAGGCGTAAAAATGTTTTTTAGCACCGGCTTTATTGACAATGAAAAAGTTATAGCTTGCATAACGCCACTTGTCTTCCGGGCTATTAGCACTGATCGCATGTTCGCTCGGGCAGTGAAAATAGGTTTTGGATATGGATGTAAATACCTGTTTTTGACGTGCCGAGAATGAAGTGTTCAACTCTATATCCACCGGTCCGAAACAGCCGGTATTGTAAAGCAGCATCAAAACAGACCGTGCAATACTCATATTATACCTTATGTACCAAACGCATGCTGCCACACCGCAGGTACTGTTGTTGTGTAATCCTTCGAAAATATGGTCATTTGAAAAAGTAGAGTATGTATGAAATGCAGTCCCAATATTTTTCAAGTTTCCGGCACAGTTGGCAATTCTTGCCCGCTCGCGGGCGGCGGAAAGTGCGGGCAGCAGCATTGCCGCTAAAATGGCGATGATGGCGATGACAACAAGGAGTTCGATCAGGGTAAAGCTGTACAGCTTTACCCGCCCATGGGCGGCGGAAATACTCTTTTTCATAAGTTTGATTTTCCTTTTTTATTATATTGCAGCTTGATTTTTTTCAAAACTGTGTCTATATTACATTGTACTGTAAAACGAGAGATTTTTCAAGCTGAATAATATCATTTTTTTTAACAATAGTATCAAAAGCATGAAAACCGCACAATCCAACCGCTTGCTTGTCACCGGAGATTTTGTCTTTGAAAACGACAAATTTCCTCTGGCGGTCAAACCACTTTTCGGCAAAGGCTCCCCGGGGCGGCACCAGCACGAACATTTTCACGAGATCGTGCTGATCGTTTCCGGCAGTGCCAAACATATTTACGGCGAAAAATCATACAAACTCCAGCCCCAGGAACTGCTGGTCATTGAACCTGGCATGTACCACAATTACGAGGAGTGCGAGTTCGATTATTACAACTTGCAGGTGGATTTCAATAAGCTCAAGCTGCCGCTTTTTGATCTGCCCCACACGGCTGGTTTTCAAAAACTTTTTGTGCTTTCGCCCAGTTCGCATTGCAATAAAAACGGCAAAGTGATACGGAATATACTCAATGCAGAACAATTTGCCAAAGCTATTGAGTTGTTAAAGAAGATGCACGATTTTCAATCCCGCAAAGAAAATGGCTATCAGTGGGCAATGGTATCGGCATTTCAGGCATTTATGCTTTTGATCTGTCAGGCGGCAGAGCAGAGCGTTTCCAACAACAAAATTCAGCCCTCCACCATCGGCGAACTCGCCGGCTGGATAACGCGGCATTGTGAAAAAAACTGGACAGTTCAGAAAATGTGTCAGGCATGCGGTAAATCCCGCCCTACCCTCTTCAGAGAGTTCAAGAATTTTTACGGTGTTGCCCCCATACAGTTTTTAAACAATCACCGGATCCATAAAGCATGTGCCTTGCTGAAAGAAAGCGACATGCCCATAGAAGCGATCGCCACCGCGTGCGGCTTTGAAAGCGGCAGTTATTTTTCCAGTATCTTCAAAAAAAATCTGAACATAACGCCCCTGCGTTACCGTAAAGAAGCCCAGAAAACCACCGGCAAAATGCCCGATTTTACACTTTGAAAGCGTTGTTGTTCCTCAAATAGCATGAGCCACACCAATTGCTATGGCAAAACATGTTTCCCGGCGGAATATATTCCGTTGGAGATGTATGCTTCTGTACCTTGCGGAACAGTCAATGTATATTTACTTTGTTTGAACTCCAGTTCGATTGCACCGTACGGTGTAGGGTGTTTGCAGTAAAACTCCTTGAGCTTGCCGGGGTGCGTGGTTACTGTAAACCTTTTAAATCCCGGCTCCAGCGGTTTGATCCCGGCAATACAGCGGGGGATAAGATTAGCCGGAGCGGCTCCCCAGGCGTGGTTCCAGTCCTGATTGGGTTT
This sequence comes from Lentisphaerota bacterium, assembly GCA_015061885.1. Classification (GTDB taxonomy): domain Bacteria; phylum Verrucomicrobiota; class Lentisphaeria; order Victivallales; family Victivallaceae; genus SIG78. Next base: position 25,686 of record SUVS01000025.1, on the reverse strand, counting down.
GAGGGTGTCGTCCCACGCTTCCATGGCAATCGTTGCACCGCACCGAAGCATATTGTTGTAGCTCCGCAAATCGTTACTCAAAAGCAGATTATATGCGTGATCGCTCAAGCCGTTATCAAAGCAGTATTCCAGCAGAAACTGGGCGGTAAAGACACTGCACGACATACCTTTATCAAGCAATATATGACGCATTTCATTTGTCAATTCAGCAATCTTGAAATATGCCGGATAAAGCACGCTGTGGAGTGCCGTGTGGGTACTTCCCGTGCTGTCGATAAACTTTTCGCCGTTGCGGAAAGTTTTCAGAATGGCGGTTTTGACTTTTTCCGCAACAATGGAGTATTCGTTTTTGCCGGTAAGTTCTGCCATTATCTGCAATGCGGCGGCGTAATAGCAGTTGGGCGTTAAGTTATATAATCCCAACTCGTAGTTGTCCCGCTCGTCCGGCGGCCAGTCGATCAGGTCGCGGCGGACGCGGTTGACCAGCTCTTCCGGGGTAGCATCCCGCAAAAGGTTGTTGCTTTGCAGAGTGAATGTCGCAAGCAGTTTTTCCAGTTCCGGCAGCCACATATCCACACTTGCCTGATCGCCGGTATAAAGCCAGTAATAATAGACCAGAAACGGCGTAATAAGCTGCCACTCGGTAAACCAGGTCGGCGTTTTCAGAAGCCAGTCAATGGTGCGTTTGGCAGTCAGCGCCGAACCACCGCAGCAGAGGTCGCCCAGCAGATTGCTCAACGCATCGCCTTCATAGGGCTGCCGCTCCCGCTCTCCGTCAATATAAAAACCGAATGCGGAAGTGGCTTTCATCGTATATTTGCAGAAATCCCAGATGTGGTTCAAATTGTCGTTGTCGCAACAGAAATCTGCGGCGTTGTCGTCAAAATCGCCGTAAAATGCTTTGCGGATAAGTTTGACTTTGCCGTTGCCGCCAATAATTTCCACATAGCGGAACGGGGTAACTTCTCTGCCGTCGGCTTCGGGCGGCAGCGGAACACTGTCGCTGTAAGCATAGGGCGATTTATGCGGCGGCAAATCAAAAGCAAATGCACTTTTGCCCGCCGGGCAGGATTTCTGCATAGTGCGGATAATGCGGTAGCCGCCGGGTTCGCGTTCCACACGGCCATCGGCAGCAACTTCGCCGAGTGCCAAATCCAACTCCGCCGGAGCGTCCAACTCCACTTCCACATCAAGTTGAGCGTAGGCATCAAGTTCAAAATCAGCAAAAACGCATCCTTTTTCAAAGGTCAAATATTTTTCAACAATCCGGATCATTTTATCAATATATTTCTCAATAAATCAAACTTTAATTTTTCAGTTATTTGGATCATAATTATTCCAGATTTTAGAGTTTGGGTTGGTTTATCAAGTTAATCCAATAAACTGTAGTTCGTAAATCATTCGTTTTTTTAAAAGATTTCTTTTAATACCGAAACAAAGTGCAAATTTATTTTACTGCCCTGTGGAGCTTCTCCTGCACTGAATTCCAGCAATTCCGAAGATTTTTCTGCCGTGAATACTGCTTCGCAAAGAGCGGTAGTATCTGCATTTTGTACTGTTTTGAGGCGTTTGGTATCCAAACGGTACATTTTGACCTCCAGCGGGCGTTTGTCAACACTTAAATTCAGCGCTCCTTTGCCGCTGATAACAAATCTGACTTTGTATTTTTTGCCCGATTCAAGATTATTCATTTGCTGATTCAATTTGGCGGGATATTGATTTTTGGTAAATATTGCCATATTGGATGAATCATTGTTATTATTGAAATATTTAAGAAAGATTGCGCCATCAGCAGCTTTCCCGTAACCAACGGATCCACTCTTAGTCCAATATTTCAAGTGCTCACGAAAAGAGGCATTTTTAAGATGTCCGGGAACCAGCTTCAAGCCAAACTCATCCGAAAGCATACTCTTTTTGCCTTCAAAAACATAATGTTTGAATAACGCGGAAATCCAGCGATGCCGACTGGTGTCGGCGTAATTTCCTCCCCAGAAATTAATACAACCGATATTCCGGAATTCAGGATTATTGGCAATTGCATTAAGCTGCATATCCAAAAATACCCGATGGTCTGCTTCCGGTTCATGGTCAATACTGAAATTCAATGGCATATTGCTCTGGCAAAGAGCAATGCCGATTTGCGGCATGATACCGGGCAGCATTTTATTAAGTCTGGCTGCATAAGCTATCAAGCGGTCGTTAATAAATTTTTCTGCCAGTTTTTCATCTGCATAGCGGTTGGGTAAATAAAGCTCTGCTAAAATATAACTGTGAGCGGTCAGGTTGGTGCTGTCTGCAAAAACTTTTGCAGTGAAGCGATTATTTTGCAGATTACCGCATATATAAGTGTACACATCACGCTCGGGTGTCAGCGTAAGGCGCGGCAGATTTTTCAAAAAATATACCAGCGGTTTTTCTGAACCCATGGCAAGTTCATCAATAAAAATGCCATCCACATTTTTATTGTTTACATCCATACCGCGAGTTTTGATCGGTGTTTCAGCATTCAGTTTTGCATTGTTGATTGCGGCTATCTTGCAGTTTACATAAAACTTCCGGGTACCGCTTCGCAGTTGCTCTACATCTGCTTCGGAAGCTTCAGTGCCAAGAAAGTTCATGGTATATGGCAGCATGTATTTTTGAACAAAGCTCCAATCCTGTTTGGGTATGTCAGTAAAAAACGGTCCGGTCGCAAAAGCGTACAAACTTACCTCTGTTACAGCCGAAATTTTGACTTTACCATTGCCTTTGATTACTGTAAAATCATAACTGCCTGAATTTAAACGTACAAACTCTCCGTTGGTCAGTTCTTTGCCATTAACATTTACACTCATATCATTCGGCAAAGTAAAAAGGACCCAACCATTACGCGGATTGCCAAAAGATGATTTTTCGTTTGCTTGCAGTGTTTTTTCAAATAATACTTTATGCAGATTGTTTAAGACTTTTACTTGCGAGGTATCCACCCCGGGAACAATCCTGACTTTTATATCTGTAGAAGATTTGCCATCAGTTACTTTTACCACATAATTATCCGGGTTCAACCCTGAAAGATCCAAGGTTACTACTCCATCTTTCACTGCAGCTTTGCGGTGTATTTTTCCTACAGTATAAGTCAGTTCTTTAACCGTTTTATCTCCAAACCAGCGGCAGACGAGTTCAGCATTATTAGCCGGTATGAAATCAAGACGCGGTGATAATGCGACAAGTTTTATTTCCGGAATAAGCTTGAGATACGCGGTACTTTTTTCGTAAGCACTTTGAGTAGCAGGCTCCACACTCACATCGGATACCTCAAGCATGCCGGAACGCTGTTTGTTGACACGTATCGCTGTACTGTAATATCCTCCACGGGATTCAAAACCGGTAAATTCGTAAGAAAAATCCTGCCAATCATAAGAACCTTGCGGAATATCGACTTGTGCACTTGTTTTCCAGCCATTGTTGAAAACAAAAAAACGCCCGACAGCAGCTCTGAAATTTTTGGCACGTATCTTGGCTCGAAAACGGTATTTTTCTCCGGGGACAATGGTAAATGTCCAATCCTGACGGATCGTTATATACACATTCCGTTTTGTGAAGATAAATCTTCCACCGTTATTGAAGCCGCCATCACTGGCATATCCCGGAGCATTGGCTCCGACAAAACGCCATGATTGAGGGAAATTACCGGCAAACAGCTCTAACTTGCCATTTGATAACAAATTACTGTATGTTCCAACCGGAACAACTTCATCTGCACAAAAACAATATATGCTGCAGAAAAAAGATATACAGAACAATACAAGTTTCATATTTTCAACCCTTATTCAGTATAATCCATGCCATAACGGATTTTTTTTGCATCCTCAAATTTCGTTGTGTGTACCGAACCGTCAAAAGTACCGATATTTACCATTTTATTGTGGCGATGGGCAAGGCTTGAAGTGTTTGAGCTGTAATCTGTTCCGGTAAAAGATTTTGCCGTCGCGTCACCTATAAATATCCGGTTGGTAGGGTCATCTATCTGACTCATATTATGTGATGTATTGCTGCCGGTACTGTTTGAAGCATAATAACTTATGCCGTAATCCGAACAATTGCCGACATCATCCCAGCCGCCATACGGATTGGTTGCAGAGGCAGTTCCGTGGGTTTCCGGACAACCGAAAATTGCCAGAACATTCCTGCGGGATGGATCAGGATTTTTTTCATCGCAGCGATATGTTCCGTGAGCTGTTTCTATATAACCGGCATTTTTCAGTGCCACCATCCAACTGGTTGCTCCGTATGTTGCACCGCCTTTTGCATAGTTCAGAGGTGCAGGCAGAAATTCTTTATTATCATGAGTATAAGTAATCAATATAAGAGAAGCGTTTTTAAGATTAGATACGCAAGTTGCTGCTCTTGCCCGTGCCCGGGATGCCGAAAGTGCCGGCAGCAGCATTGCCGCTAAAATTGCAATGATAGCGATTACCACAAGAAGTTCAATGAGGGTGAATTTTTGAAATTTCATTTTTTTCTCCTGTTATGATTTATTTTTCAAACTCAACGATTATTACTGATTGCGGAGCCAATACTATTGCTCCGTTCGACTGAATTATATTGCCCGGTTCCAGAGTTCTGAAACTGTCTATCCGGCGGGCTGAAACTGCTTTAGTCATGCCTGTAAGCTGCATTTTTACGACCACTCCGGATATCCGGCGGTTTACCAGCAGCATTTTACCTTTACTGCCGTCGGAATTTTTTGCTGCAAGTACATAAAGATCTTTTTCCGGATTGGGGGCTGTATCAATAGCTGTTCCCAGCTGATACAGCTCATTGAAGGCTTTGAATACAGCAAAAGTTTTAGTTGTCCGCTTGGAGGGGAACTCATACAATCCACAATACGCTCTGGTCGGCAAGGCGTCATAATACATGGCTTTATCTATGGGGCTGTGCTGCATAAGAATAAATGCTGCACCAACGAAGGTTGCCCCAAGCATACCCTTCATATCATCCCAGCGATTTTCGTTGCGGAAATCTATATAGTTCCACTCATTGAAAATATTTTCGCAATCTTTCAACCCGGCATTTTTAAGTTTTTTATCCACATACTCGGCGTGCATGATTATTTCCATGGGGTCGGTAGTGTATAAGTGCCATGAATAAAAATCCAGCGGTGCCGCCGTTTTCTTATTGGTGATAAATTTGAGAAACTCATCGAACCAGGTTACAAAACTGCGGGTGAACTCACTGTTATTATGCCGGTTCATCCCATAAAATCCGCATCCGGCGTAACCACCGATTTTCAAATGCGGAAATTTGTTTTTCAAATGATTGGCTACCACCCGGTAGAATTCAAAAAATTCTGCCATAGTGCCTGTCCACATATTGGGATTTTCAGGCTCGTTCCAAATTTCCCAGTATTCAATGCCGTACTTGAAGCCGTTTGCCCAGCCTTCGTTGTAATGCCGGATGATATTTTCACAGATACGGGCATATTTGCTGTTATCCTGCGGCGGATTGATGTGGTAGGCTTTTATTTTATGCCGGTTTTCAATAGTGGCGCCCAGCCGGTAAAAAATCCTGGTGCCGGATGCAATTACCCCTTTGATATAGGCATCGGTAAATGCAAAATCATACGAAGATGGATCATTTTCATCGGCATCCATATCCGGAAAAATATTGGCTACATCAATGAATCTCGCGCCGCCGAAACCGCCGGCAGTGTCATGAGTCCGCATATAGGGGATACCGGCCTGTGTGAATTCTTCTAAAGGATCTCCGTAGGTTATCGGTGAATTGTTTACCCCATGCAAAGGTTTGATTTTTCCAATCGTTTTTGTAAAATCCACCGGCACATACATCACTCTGCCCAGATCGGTATCCAATGTATTGGCATAGCCGGGTTTGGAAAAATTCAAAATCTGCCTGGTTCCGTTATTCACATTGCCTTCATCAGTCAATCCCGGACAATTTTGAACTTGGTTTTGGTTGGCTTCAGATGCCGCAGCAGCAAGCAAACATCCCGCCAATGTAATGGGTTTCAGATTACTCATGATTTTTCTCCTGTTTAAAATAATTCTTTCACAATAAATATATGAAAAAAAACTCGAAAAACCTTGACAATAATTCAAAATTAGTGTATAATAATTCAAAATATTTGACAGGGGTTTTATATGCAGCGATTTAAATTTGATAACATGGCCCATATTGACCGTTTCAAGTTGACGGTCAAGCGGATGAAGGCGGGAAAAAATCGCAATATGAACTTTCATGATCACGATTTTTCTGAAATCGTTGTTATTACAGAAGGTTCTGATTCTCTGCATTGGTGCAACGGCAGGGCGGCGAAAATTTCTCCGGGCGATGTGATCCTTCTTCATCCCGGAATTATTCATGCTTATGAAAATACTGAAAATCTGGGCTTGGTGAACATAATTTTTGATGCATCCTCACTGCCGCTGCCTCAACTTGATGGGGGAAATCTCAAGGTTTTTCAATATCTGGTCGATAAGTATTATCAATCACCCACACCGGAAAAGCCGCTTTTGCATCTGGATGAAAAAGCGTTGCAGCATGTAAATTCAAAGATACGATCCATGGAGCATGAGATCCAGTTTGGGTTACCGGGTAATCGGCTTTATGTTTATGGTCTTTTTCTTACAGTTTTAACTCTTATTGCCCGTGGCGGAGGCAATGAAAGTAAGGAACATTTTGAAGTTTCTGCGACCAAGGCTCTGCATTATTTGAATTTACATTTTAAAGAGAATATCAGTATAGATTTTCTTGTCCGCTTGTGCCATATGTCCCGCACAGGATTCTTTACCGCATTCAAATCGCTTACCGGATATACTCCCATTGAATATCAGCAGGAAAAACGCCTTGCTCTGGCTGTTGAACTGTTGTGTAACACCGATAAGTCGCTCGGCGAAATCGCCAGTGAATGCGGTTTTTGCGATTCCAACTATTTAAGCAAACTTTTCACCCGCAAATTCGGCGTAAGTCCCGGAAAAATGCGAAAAAAATACTCCGGAACAGCCGTCGGGCATATATAACACTTTCAGATGAACAGTTTTTAAAAATTCTCTCCAAAGCGTTGATTTTGCCGTTGTTACTAATTCTGCTTCAGTTCTATTTCCGGCACAAAGTCTGCTACTTTTTTGCGGGTTCCGGAAACTATGTGATCGCGGGTAATTTTATCTTTGTTTTCCGGCAGACTCATTTCTCTGGCACAGTTATAGACTTTTATGGTGTCGATTTTTCCATTCAGCCAATCGGCAGTCGCAAACGGAAACAAACTCATATCTCCCAGCGAAAAACTGTTCCAACTGAACTTTTCCGGCAGCAGATAGCTCCCGGCAAAACGGTCGCCGGAAAGCAATGAAAGTTTGCGTTTATCGTTTTCATAAATCAAAGTAACATTTGCCCAGACATTGTCGGGCACAACTATGTTACTGGTTATGCAGTGTTTGCCGCCGGCAATCACAGTCAATCTGCCTTTGTAAATAAACACTTTCAAAGATTCTCCGATATTGAACAATACCGTGTTACCGCCCTTGCCGCTGCAAAAATCCAGAGCAATTGTAAAATCATTGATCATACTGCCCGACGGTATGACTATATCCATTTTATTTTTGGCAAGATCAACCACGCCTTTTTCCTGCGAATCTGCCATATTGGCAAAATCATACAGAAGAATCAAATTCTGCTTATCGACAGAGGTAAAACGGATTTTCGGAAACAAATACTTTTTTTCAGTCCGGTCGTATTCAATGTGTTTACTGAATTCTCCATATTTATCCGGGAAAACCCCTGCCCGGGTATAATTGGCAAGAATATTTTTCTGTGCCTGTACAGCAGTTTGATTTTTTCCGGACTGCGTATTGAAAATTTTGTTCAGCGCACCGCTTATATGCCGGACATTACTTGCTATTACAACCAACAATGCAATACCAACAACCCAACGGAAAACTTTAGCGGCTTCGCCGTTTTTTCCGGATTTTTTCTTCCGCTTTTTTATTGAGGAACTTAAATTGTTGAGCCACAATGTAAATTTGCTTTTTTGCGAGCTGTACATCGCCGCCAGAATTGCATCCGGCATCTGGGGCCGCTCATCGGGATTTTTCCGCATCATAAGTTCGATCAGGTCGAGCATCTTTTGCGAGAGGTCAGGCCGGTAATCCGATAACGGCACTGCCTCTGTCTGCATTACATTCAGGAGCGTTTCCACGGCGGTCGTGCCGGAAAAAGGCAGTTTGCCGCAGGCAAGATGATAGAGCGTTGCACCCAGACTGTATATATCGCTTCTCAAATCCGCGGTGTGAGCCGACCGGCACTGTTCCGGCGAAACATAGTTTGGCGTACCGATCGTGCTTTGCTCCACAGTCAAAGTCATATCGCCGGCTACATGGTTGTTGCTGTCGCTTTTAGCGATCCCCAAGTCCATGAGCTTGTAAACACCGTCCGGGGTCAACATGATATTGGAAGGCTTTATATCGCGGTGTACCACATGAAATTCAGCCAACGCATTAAGGGCATTTGCCATTGATACGGCTACTTTGCAGAGTTCATCTTCGGTAAAGACTCTTTCCTTTACTATGTCGTGCAGGGTTTTGCCCTCCACATATTCCATGGCAATAAAGAGGAATCCGGTCTGAAAGTCACTGCCTACATCAAAGACCTTGACAATATTGGGGTGATTGAACTGATGCGACAATTTGGCTTCACGCAAAAAACGCTTGATCGCCAGTTCGCTGTCACTGCCGGACTCTGCACGCATAAGTTTGACGGCACATAACTGCTTCAGCAAAAGGTGTTCGGCCAGATAGACTTCCGCCATACCGCCCTTCCCGAGCAGCCGGATGATCCTGTATTTATCAAAAATATCACCATCCTGGAGCATACGCTTATGCTTCTGCCGGCGTTCAAAGGCATCAGCTTCATTGCTGTAGGCTAAAGTGGAAGCGGAACTGTCGCCGATAAATGTACTTGCACCGTTCAGCACGGCTCCGCAGGAGGGACAGGCTAAATCGCTGTCGTAAATCATATCCAGCGGAATCTTCAATTTGGTGCGGCACTGCTGACAGAAAGTCAATGCCGAAAAGTCAGCATAATTACTGCTTTTGCGACATTCCGGACAAGTTATCTGCTCCGGGAACCCGGTTCCTTCATTCTCATAATTAAATCTGTGTCCGCACTCCGGACAATCCAATACTTTTGAAAACATTCCCCGAACCTTTATCTGCTGGAGCAAATCCTCCAGAGCATTAAGTAAAAATAACGCGTAAATCACAGAAATATAACTCTTCAAATGTAAATGTCAAGATGCCCCGGTACTTTTTTGCCGCTTTTTGTTGACAATTGTTTTTTTTGATTTGAAAAATCACAGTTTGGTGCTATTTTAAATCAATGAGGGAACTTGAATATATTCCGTTTGAACGCATGATAAAGGATCATTGAGTATGAAAAAACGCTTTACATTGATTGAACTGCTGGTGGTTATTGCCATTATTTCAATTTTGGCAGCCATGCTGTTGCCGGCACTTTCTGCGGCCCGCGAACGGGCAAGAGCAAGCCGCTGTACAGCACAGCAAAAACAGATAATCATGGCTATTTTGCTTTACGCCAACGATTCCAGAGATTACATTCCGCCGCTGCTTGACAGCCGGGGGAATGTTCCCGTTCTCAACTATACATTCTGGACGGACTGTGCGTACAGCCCCTTTGATGCGATCCTTGAGTTCGGTTACTTTGGCGGAACCTGGTCAGGAGATGCAAAAGAGGCAGAAAATTTCTACGAAAAATACTACAAATGCCCCAGCGATTCCACCCATTTCCGGATAACGGACGATAATAATCACAACCGCTTTTTAAGTTACATCTACTGGGCGGGTAAAGGCAGTTCCACTTACGACCTCCCTGCCCGTCTGATCGTGGGACGCGATGAACCCGGCTTGGCACTGCTTGCCGATTTGTGTATGCGGGTAAATTCTCACGACGATGTCAAGGATTCTGTATCGCATGTATCCAATATCAATATCGGGTATCTGGGCGGTCATGTGGGTAACCTGCCGGCAAAACCCGGCGAAGAATGTGATACCCTTTACGAAGGTGTCATTTACTGCGACGAACACAAGTTGTCCACCTCCGGCGATGTTCCTATGGGGCCCTGATCCGGGATAAAGCCTGAATAAAAAAAAGCCAGGGGGCTGTTGCAAAAAAAAACATTGCAACAGCCTTTTCTGCTTTAAAAAACTCAATAAGAGGCAATTTCAAAACTCCTCAATAAATCCGCAAAAAAAACGCTGATACTCGGCTGATGTTGTTTTATTTTTAAATAATTATCTGCAAATTGCTTGTAAATACTTTGTTTTATGTTATATTTCTTTATGAAATAAAGAATAAACTTTTTTTATGACACATAAAGGGGTAAGGCGATGGAACAGCATAAAATTGCAGATGGTGGATTGCAGTTTGTTCCGCAGATTGCGGCGGTGCAGTATGTTTACTTGGATTTTGATGGCGAATTGACTTCTTATAACGGGGAGATTCTGACGGTTGAAAATGTGGAAGTCCAACATTCGGAGCTGTCGGAAGAACGCATACAAAACATTTTAGCCGAATTGAACGCAAAATACGCCAGTGAAAATGTGATCTTTGTAACCGAAATCCCTGCCGAAGCCGAATATTCCACCATCTATGTCGGCAAGACGGAAGCCTTTAAGCCCTACGGCAGTTTTGCCGGATTAGCCGAAACCCTCGACGAAAACAACGAAATCAAGACCGACAAAGCCTTCGTAATGCTGAATTCCACCAACAGCAACGAAGAAATAATAGCCGTAATAAGCCACGAAACCGACCACCTGACCGGCACCCTGACCCACGGAGGCGAAGGCATAAACGCCTACGCCGCCAAAACAATAATATCATCAGGAACCACCAGCACCGGCTTAATAATAAGTTCCGGCGACAGCATAACCGTAGCCAGCGGCGGCATAGCAAACAGTACTACAGTCAACGATTGGGGATTTTTATATATTTCCAAGGGTGGAGTCGCGAGTGATACTACTGTATCCGGCGGCGGCAGATTGATTGTTTATAAGGGTGGTACCGCAGACAATGCAGTCGTGGAATCTTACGGTTTTATAGTAGTTTCCAGTGGTGGTACCGCAACCAATATTATCGAGAATGGCGGATATGTAAGTGTTGTAGAAGGTGCAAATGTAACTTTTGGGTCAAATACTATTGAAGGAATGGTATTGCAATCTTACAATTCAGTAACAGTTCATTCCAATACTGTTGCCAGTAATATTACTATTTCACTGGGACTTTTTGAAATCTACGATGGCGGTATTATCAACAGTGCCTCCATAAACAGGGGAGGACTGGCTATTTACAGCGGTGGAACGGCGACCGATATTACGGTTTCTTCCGGAGCCCGCTTGCTAATGGCAGTTGCTCCGGGCACCTTTGTTCAGGGCAATTACAACGGCTCTGCGTTTGAAGTAAAAGATGCTTATATCTCCGGTTATACAGTTAATACAAACTGCTATTTGCAAGTTTCCAGCGGCGGCATGGCAAGCGATACTGTTGTCAATACCAGCGGTTCCATGTATATTGCAATCGGCGGTTCAGCGGCAAATATTGTGGCTTACGAAGGAGCATATTTGGGTATAACGGTTGCATCCGATACCTATATTCAAGGCAGTTACAATGGTTCTGCTTTTGAAACGAAAGATGCTCAAATATCGGACTACACAGTACAAAGCGGCAACAATATGATTATCTCCAATGGAGGAACGGCAACCCGGACAGCGGTTAATGCCAGTGGTTGGTTAGCTGTTTCCAATGGCGGCACAGTCAACAGTATTGCGGTCAACTCCGGTGGCAATGTGCGTGTGGGCAGCGGTGGTACGGTAGATAATGTTACCGTAAGTTCGGGCGGTTCTATGTATATTACCCGTGGAACCTCAGTTACAAATTTCACAGCTTCATCAGGAGCGGTAATAGCTGTTACCGTTGCCAAAGATACATGCGTCAAAGGTACTTATGACGGATATGCATTTGAAGTAAACAATTCCCAAATATCAGATTGTACATGCATTGGACAAATGCAAATACACATTGCCAGTGCCGGTACAGCAAATAATATTACACTTGATGCCGGTGGTTATATGTATGTCTCTAATTACGGAACGGCAAACAGTACCGTAATAAACTCCGGTACTGTTTTGGTAAGCAAGGGGGGCGTGGCGAACAGTACTACTGTAAATTCCGACGGAACCATGCGAATCTCCAGTGGCGGTGTGGCGAACAGTACTACCGTCAACAGGGGCGCTATGTACATCCACAGCGGCGGCAGTGCTACGGCGTTAACCCTCTCTGCCGGTGGTATGCTGAACTGTTTTTCTTTTGCTGAAGATAAGTATTGGAGCAATATTACCAATGGTTCAGCTTCTGTTGCTGACAATGTCTATATTCTTGACAATACTATGAACATCTCCAGCGGCGGCGTAGCGGACAATACCACTGTCAACGGCTGGATGTACCTCTCCAACGGCGGGGTGGCGAACAGTACTACCGTTGATAACGGTGGCTATATGTACATCTCCAGCGGCGGCGTGGCGGACAGTACTACCGTCAATTCCGGCGGAGACATGTACATCCTCGGCGACGGCACAGCGAACAGTACTACCGTCAATTCCAGCGGCTACATATATATCTACGGGGTGCATTGCGGCAGTTTAGCCATTGAATCAGGGGCGAGCGTAAGTGTATTAGACGGTGGTGTTATTGACTTTACCGTTGCCGGGAGGACTGCTGATGATGAATATCTTATCAACGATCTCGCGTTGATTACCGGTGCTCCGACTTATACTATCACGGTTGATTATTATCAGGCGGCGGGTACTTATAAGTTGGCGCAGGGTGCGGATGCCTTTGAAGGCACGATCACTATCGGCGACGGCACAACTGACTTCGGTTCGATCACCGTCAACGGCGATGCTTTTAGTTATAACAATGCAACATACACATTGACCCAAACCAACGGCGATTTGCTTTTGGATATAGAAATCAAAGCCGCAGATCCCGCAGTATTCATTTACAGCAGCGGAACGCTTGTTTCTTCCGGAAGTGTAATCGACAACGCGATTATCGTCAGCGGCGGCAACGACATTATGCACATCTCCAGCGGCGGTGTGGCGAACAGTACTACGGTCAATAGCAGCGGTTACATACACATCTCCAACGGCGGCGTGGCTAATGATACTACGATCAATTCCAGGGGCAACATGTACATCTCCAACGGCGGCGTGGCGAACAGTACTACCGTTAACTCCGGCGGCTGGATGACCATCCGCAGCGGTGGCACCGCAACAAATATTATTGCTGCGGATAGTGCATTTTTGCGTATAGTTGTAGCCCCTGACACCTATGTACAGGGTACTTATGCCGGTTCTGCATTTGAAATGAAAGATGCTTATATCTCCGGATATACACTTAACAGAAACTGCGACATGGATATCTCCAGCGGCGGCGTGGCGGACAGTACTACTGTCAACTCCGGCGGCTGGATGGTCATCGACAGCGGCGTGGCGAACAGTACTACTGTAAATTCCGGTGGCAGCTTGAGCATTCATAGCGGCGGCACCGCAACAAATATTGTTGCTGAAGATGGTGCAAGAGTGAATATACCAGTTGCCTCCAACACTTATATTCAAGGAACTTACAACGGTTCTGCATTTGAAATGAAGGATGCTTATATCTCCGGATACACGGTCAATTCCGGCGGCAAAATGCGCATCTCCAGCGGCGGCGTGGCGGACAGCACTACGCTCAATCACGGATCCATGTCCATTTCCAGCGGCGGCGTGGCGAATTATATTGATGTTAATGGTATTGTGGATATTTACAGCGGCGGCGTGGCGAACAACACTATCACCAATAGCGGCTGGATGCACATTTTCTGCGGGGGTGTGGCGAACAGTACTACGGTCAACTCCGGCGGCAGCATGGACCTCTCCAGCGGCGGTACACATCGCGGCAGTTTGTCGATTGCGGAAGGCGCTGTGGTTGAGGCTTATGAAGGCAGTATTATCGACTTTACGGTTGCCGGTCGCACTGTTGAAGATGACTATTTGATCAATAATCTTTCGCTGCTTGGCGGTACTCCGACTTATACTATTACGGTCGATGCCACGCAAGCTGATGGAACTTATAAACTTGCACAGGGGGCGGAATCCTTTGCCGGAACTGTTACTGTTGGTGATGGCTCAACAGATTATGGAACACTCACCGTTAATGGTGGTGCTTTGAGTTATAACAATGTAACATATACGCTGACTCAAACCGACGGCGACTTGCTGTTGGATGTTGCCGGGGAACCGGCGGTGTTCATTTACAACGAGTATGGTTCTTTGATTTCTTCCGGCGTTGTGATCGAGAATGTGGGCTTTAGCAGTGCTGGCAGTGCAGTTGTAACTGATGGCGGGGTACTGAACAGTGTCTCTATCGCGAATGGTAAAGACTCCAACAAAGTTGACTTTGATATATATATTTCCAGCGGCGGTGCAGTTAATAATGCTTCTCTTGAAACCGGAGCTGTGCATGTTTTTGATGGCGGGGTACTGAATTCTGCCTTACTTGATAATGATCCTGATGGCAGCGAGAAAGGCAGTGCTTTTATCTCCAGCGGCGGCGTGGCGAATGATACATCTGTTACCGGCTATATGTATATCTCCAGCGGCGGCGTGGCAAATAATACTTTTGTGACTGGCGGTAATATGGTAGTTTCCAGCGGTGCTGTTGCCAATGTTATTTCGATGTATTCAGGGGACTTGTCAATAGATGAAGGGGCTTCGGCAACCAGTGTGACCATTGGCGGATATGGTCTGGTGGGCATTGGCGGGGTGGTCAATGACCTTACACTTAACGATGGCGAGGTATCTATCGGCAGTGTTGGTGTTGTAAACAATATCACACTCAACGATGGTTTGCTCTCTATTGGGGGAACAGTAAGCAATACTACTATCAGCGACGAATACGGCAGTATGTATATCAACAGCAACGGTGTGGCGAGCAATACTACGGTCAACTCCGGCGGCAGTATGATAATTTCCAGCGGCGGCGTGGCTGACGATACTGTTGTTAATGGTTATATGACCCTTTCCAGCGGGGCTTCTGCCAATAATATTTTGCAGCATAGTGGGACAATATTGGTATATTCCGGAGCTAATGTAAGTTCGCTTGAAGTTACGGGCGGCTGGACAACGATCAGCGGCGGCTCTATACATGATGCAGAACTTGCCAGCGGCGGTTATTTGAAAGTTTATTCCAATGGCGAAGTAGCAAATCTGCAAATCAGTGATAGTTCGTTTTTGCATCTTTACAGCGGAGTGGCGAGCGATACAGTGGTCAACTCCGGCGGCAGTATGATAATTTCCAGCGGCGGCGTACATCGCGGTACGCTGACAATCGCGGACGGGGCGATAGTTTCGGCTTCCGAAGGGGGTATCATTGACTTTACCGTTGCCGGGAGGACTATTGAGGATGGCTACATTATTAATAATATGGCTTTGATTTCCGAAACTCCGACTTATACGATCACAGTAGATGCCGATCAGGCATTGGGAACTTATAAACTTGCACAAGGGGCGGAATCTTTTGCCGGAACTGTTACTGTTGGCGATGGCTCAACAGATTATGGAACACTCACCATTAATGGCGGTACTTTGCTGTATAATGATGTAAACTACTCTCTGACTCAATCCGCCGGTAATCTGACTTTGTCTATTGACCGCAATGAACCTGTCCTGATTTTCAGCAGCGGCGTGGTTACGGCGTTCACATCCAGAGCGGTCGGGGAAATACTTGGTGCAGGCGGCAATAACTCTATGACGGTCGTCAGTGGCGGTATTGCAGACCACACCATGGTCAATTCCGGCGGTAGTATGCATATCCACAGCGGCGGCGTGGCAAGTGCCACCACAATCAATAAAGCTGGCTCTATGGCGATCTCCGGTGGCGGCGCGGCAAGTGATACTGTGGTCAACAGCGGCGGTAGTATGCGTCTTCTCGCCAGAGGTTTGGCGACCGATACAACCGTCGGAGCCAATGGTTATATGTATGTAGGTGCAATCAGTGCCATAGCAAGCAATGTAACAGTAGAATCCCGAGGTACATTGAATATACAGAGAGGTTCGGCGGTTAACATCGTTGCTTCGAGCGGGGCAAGGCTGATGATAACTGTAGTAGCCAATACTTATATTCAAGGCAGTTACAATGGTTCTGCTTTTGAAATGAAAGACGCCTATATCTCCGGCTATACGATCCATTCCGGCGGTCAGATGCGAATCTCCAGCGGCGGTGTGGCGATTGATACGGTGGTCGGCTCCCGTGGAATGTTAATGATTGGCACGGTGAATGGCGGCGGCGTGGCAAGCAATACTGTTATCAACTCCGGCGGTAGTATGCGTATCAACAGCGGCGGTGTACATCGCGGCACACTGACCGCTGATTATGGGGCAGTGGTTTCGGCTTGGGATGGCAGTATTATTGACTTTACAGTAGCCGGAAGAACGGCGGAAGATGATTATATTATCAGCAATCTTTCGGTAATTTCCGGAGCTCCCACTTACACTATAACGGTCGATGCCGATCAGGCAAGCGGTGTTTACAAACTCGCTCAAAAAGCCTGGAATTGCCCGAACATCACTATCGGCGACGGCACAACTACATACGGTCAGCTTACACTCAATGGCTCACAGCTGAAATACAATGGCACAGTTTACATGCTTACGCTCGATATGGAGGAAAATTTAACGCTCTCTGTTTTCGGCGAGTCCGGTGTTCTGATTTTCAACAACTCCACCCTCACCTATGCCGGAGATGTTGCCAATGATGTGTTGCTTGTAAGCAGCGGCAATAATCTTATGAAAGTTTCGGATGGCGGCGTGGCAGAAAACACTGCTATTCAGGCATTTACCAGTATGCATATTGCCAGCGGAGGCGTGGCAGAAAATACCACGGTCAAGAGCAATGGTGTTATGTATATCTCGCAAGGCGGTTCGGCAAACGGCATTACTGCAGAGGCAGGAGCAAAACTGGTCATAACCGCAGCTGACGATACTTATATCAGTGGCAGTTACGCCGGAACTGCGTTTGAAATGAACGATGGATACATTGCGGATTTTGCAGTAAATTCCAATGTAAAAATGTATGTTGCCGACGGCGGTAATGCCAGCGGTATTGCCGTCAATCGCGGCGGTTATGTGCAGCTTTCCGGCGGCGTGGCTGCCGGAACTGTGGTCAACAGTCGCGGTACAGTGGAAGTTGTTTCAGGCGGTGTGGCGAGTGATACCGTGGTCAATGAACGCGGTATATTGTATATTTCAAGCGGCGGCGTGCATCGCGGCACGCTGACGATCGCCAATGGTGCAACCGTTTCGGCTTACGACGGCAGTACCATTGACTTTACGGCAGCAACCGGAACGGCAGATGCGGATTATCTGATCAATGATCTGGCTCTGCTTCAGGGCTCCGCGACTTTTACACTCACGGTTACAGACAATCAGGCAAGCGGAGTTTACAAACTCGCTCAAGGTGCAAACGGCTTTGAAGGCAGTATTTCTATCGGCAACGGTACGCTCGAATATGGCACGATCACCGTCAACGGCAGTGCCTTTGAGTATAACAATGTAACATATACCCTGACCCAAACCAACGGCAATCTGCTTTTGGATGTGCAAAATGCCAACGATCCGGATGCGGTATTTATTTACAGCAACGGAACATTGATTTCTTCCGGAACGGTAATTGATAACGCAGTGGTTTCCCGTGTAGAAGTTCATGTATCCAACGGCGGCGTGGTGAATAATCTGGCAGCACGCACTGTCAGCATGTACATTTCCAGCGGCGGCGTGGTGAATGATATATCTGTACTCGGCGGCAGTATGCACATTTCCAGCGGCGGAACAGTCACCCATGCAATAGCAAGCCAGGGGATGCAGATATTTGTTTACGAAGGCGGTAAGATCAGCAGTATGACTTATCTTTCAGGCGGACGGATGACCCTCTCCAACGGCGGCGTGGCAGAAGCTACTACATTGAATTCCAAAGCCATTTTATATGTAAGAGGCGGTATCGCCGACAGTACTGTGATCAACTCCGGTGGCATCATGAGCATCGTCAGCGGTGGCGTGGCAAGCAATACGGTGGTTTCTTCCGGCGGCAGTTTATCCATTGTCAGAGGAACGCATTGCGGCAGTCTGACTATTGAAGAAGGTGCAATCGTTGTAACGAATGGTACCGGTTCTTACATTGATTTTACATTAATTGGCAGAACCGCAAAAGATGATTACCTTATTAACAATATGTCGCTGATCGACGGCAGTTTCAGTTGTACAATCACCGTTTCGGCAGATCAGGCATTGGGAACTTACAAACTTGCTCAAGGTGCAGAAAACTTTACCGGGTCGATCACCATCACCGATGGCACGACCGATTACGGCGAGGTTAACACTCTTTACGCAAACGAAAATCAATTGGAATTCAACGGAGTAACTTATACTCTGACCAATATCGACGGCAACTTGCAGCTGGATATATTCAAACCGGTTGTAGAATACAGCGTCAGCGGGTATGTCAGCACCGGAGCGATCGTTGACAATGTTATTGCCGACTACATGTACATCTCCAGCGGCGGCGTGGCCAACAATACACTGCTTACTTCTTACGGCCGTATGTATATATCTTCCGGCGGCGTGGCCAACAATACACTGCTTACTTCTTGCGGCAGTATGTATATATCTTCCGGCGGGGTTGTCAACAGTACAACGGTTGCCTCCAGCAGTTATTTGAATATTTCCAGCGGCGGCGTGGCGAACGATACAGTTACTGACTATGGGGGCAAGTTATATGTCAATGGCGGTGCCACGCTCAACAACACAGTTGTCAACTCCTACGGCAGCGTGTTTGTATCTTCCGGCGGGGTTGTCAACAGTACAACGGTTGCCTCCAGCAGTTATTTGAATATTTCCAGCGGCGGCGTGGCGAATTATACCACCGTCGAATCAATGGGGATCGTCCGGGTAATTAAAGGCGGCAGTGCGAACTTTGCCGAAATCAGTGTTTCCGGCAGAATGTTCGTTTACAGTGGTGGTACGGCACGCAATATTACGGTCAACTCCCGTGGATACTTGTATGTTTCCGGCAGTGCGGATCATATTGCAGTAAATTCCGGCTACATGCATGTCCGCCTCGGCGGGGTGGCAAGATTTACTGAAATAACCGGTAAACTTGGATATGTAACTGTCCGGGAAGACGGGGTAATGAGCGATACAACTATCAACTCCGGCGGCAGATTGTTCATCGCCCCTGCCGGTACGGCTGTTGATAACACGGTAAATGCCAGCGGTATCATGAATATCTCCCAGGGGGGTGTGGCAAGCAATACAGTGGTTGCCTCCATGGGGCGTATCAATATTTACAACGGCGGCGTGCATCGCGGCAGTCTGACTATTGAAGATGGTGCAATCATTTCTGCCGGCACTGGTGGTGTGATTGACTTTACGCTTGCCGGAAGAACGGCAGAAGACGGTTATCTGATCAACGATATTTCTCAAATTACCGGTACTCCAGTTTATACTGTTACAGTATCAGCGGATCAGGCTCTGGGGATGTACAAGCTAGCTCAAGGGGCAGAAGATTTCAGCAATACGATCACCATTGGCGACGGAACTGTAGAGTATGGCACGATCAGCCTCAGCAATGTTGATTTGACTTACGATGACAGAAGATACCATCTCAACGATGTTGACGGCAATCTGACTTTGTCGGTGTACCACAACGCTCCTGTGCTTATTTATCAGAATAACGATTTGTACCATTCCGGTGCTGAAGTTACCGGTGAAACACTTGACGCAGATTACACTATGCATATCTTCGACAGCGGCGTGGCAAATGGTACTGTATTAAATGCCGATGGCAATATGTACATATACAATGGCGGTACAGCAAGTAACACCATTATCAATGACAATGGTTATATAAGCATCAGCAAAGATGGTGTGGCAAATAATACCACCGTCAATTCCGGAGCTTCAATGCACATAGCCAGCGGCGGTGCGGCAAGCGGCATTATTGCTGCCGAAGGTGCCCGTTTGAATATGCTTGTAGCTTCCAATACATACATTCAGGGCAGTTACAACGGTTCGGCATTTGAAATGCAAAATGCCCGCATAGCTGATTATACGGTCAATTCCGGAGTTACAATGCACATTCTCCATGGCGGTGCGGCAAGTAATACAGCAGTCCGCACCGGAGGCGAAATGTATATATCAAGCGGAGCGGTACATCGCGGCAGTTTGTCGGTTGAGTCCGGAGCGGTCGTTTCAGCATATAAAGGCAGTACCATTGACTTTACAATCGCGGAAAGAACTGCGGAAGATGACTATCTGATCAATGATCTTTCGCTGATCGCCGGAACCCCGAACTATACAATTACGGTATTAAATGAACAAGTGCCCGGCGTTTACAAACTGGCTCAAGGGGCTGAAAACTTTGCCGGAACAATGACTGTGGGCGATGGAACAATCAACTATGGTACAGTTGCGGTCAACGGCGGTACTCTGGATATTGGCAGATATAACTATACACTTGCAGTCAATGCAAACGGTGATATGCATCTGACCGTCGGATTCAATACCCGTTACGGTTTGGGCTTTGATCCGGATGGTTATGATAACGACACTTTTGATACAGCACTTGTACTTGAAGGTACTGTCGGCTCGCTTGATCAGCTTACAATTGATTCAGCAGAAGATGTGGACTGTTACAAGTTCACCCTTGATACAGCGGGGCGTGCCGGAAATGCAATTACCATTGATTTCAAAGTTTGGAAAGGCAATCTCGACCTTTATTTGTATGACAGCGAAGGTAATCTGGTTAAAGAAGCCAAAACTGCGAGCGACAACGAAACTCTTTCGCTCCACCAGCTGGCAAAAGGTGATTACTACCTGAAGGTTGCCGGTTTTGACGGCAATACCAATGAATACACACTCAAATGGGAATTGCCAACGGCTGTAACTTTGCAAGATGAAACTGAATGTGGAAACGACAAAAGCCACAGTTACCATCTGGGTAAACTCAAAGAATCCGTATCGCTGAACGCGGCAATTACCGATGCTTCAGACGAAGACTGGTTTAAATTCAATCTCGAAAAAGGCATGACCAGTGCCGACAGCATTTCCATAACTTATGACAGTGCTGATGCCGACCTTGAACTTTATATCTACGGAGCAAACGGAAAAGATTTGATTGGCAGAGGAGTCAAAACAACTGATGGCGGATTTACCACCAGCACCATAAACTTTGCCAACTATAAACATGGTGTTTACTATGTCCGGGTAATCAGCAGTGACGGCGGTACCGCAGAGTACACACTGAATGCCAATATCATTTCAACTTCTATCAAACGGGATAAGTTTGAGGATAATAACTCTGTAAACAAGGCAACAAATCTTTCCACACTCTCCGGTGCCGGAACGATTGAAAACCTCTCTATCCATACCGGAAAAGATGAAGATTACTTCAGGTTCAACATGCTTGAAGATGGTTCGGTTGCTGATTACATTGCCGTCAATTATGAATTCCTCCCCGGAGGTGATATTGATATTGACATACTTGATGCCAACGGTCAGCGGGTCGGCTATGCCCATTCGGCTGAAGGCCCCGACCGGGTCAGTCTGGACGGCTTGAAAGCCGGTGAATATTATATAAGGGTTTACGGCTACGATGGTGCGGTAAACAACTACACGCTCGAATACAATATAACCAACTCCAGTCTGATAAGCTCTGATGCTTATGAAGGTGTTGAACATGCCAATGGAGGATTTATTGACATCCGGCAGGATCAGACTATCAGCAATTTGAGTATTTCTTCCGCCAAACGCGACGACGAAAACACTGCTGATACATTCAAGATCACACTCGATTACGATGCGTGGAAATCAAGCAAGATCATTCTGGCGGACTACCGTCCTGACTGGAAAGGCTTGAATTATGTGCTTACAGATGCTGATGGTAATGAAATTGTCAGTGGCATTGGTGCAGAAATCAGCCTTGCCGGACTTAAAAAAGGCGACTATTACCTGTCAGTAGATACTCCACAGGCAGGTCAATACAGTGAATATTCTGTTACCGCTCAAGGTGTGCCCGATCACCAGAAGGCGGACAATGCTAACAAGTGGTCAATATTTATTTATCTCGCCGGAGATAACAATCTGGAAGCAGCCTATCTGAAAGAACTGATGTATATGCATCAAAAAAGGCTTCCAGCCGGAGTCGAAGTGTATGTACTCTTTGACCGGGCGGAAAAAGCAAATCCCACAGAAGAAGATTGGAACGGCACCAGAGTATGTAAAATCGTTTACAACAACGGATTCAGCGACTACATAGAATGGATGCAGCTTGGCGATCAGGATGAATGGGATACCGGTAATGTTGCCACATTGGAAGCGTTCCTTGATTGGGGAATGGAAATCGGCAGTGCCGATAATTATGCTTTGATCATGAAAGACCATGGTACAAGTCTTGGGTTCAACAGCAAAGACGAAACCGATAAATCAATCATGGATATTACCGACATAGCTGATCTGCTGAAAAAATCCAAGTATGATGATTTAAGTCTTGTGGCGTTCGATCAGTGTTTGATGGGCAGCGATGTTGTGATAAGTGCAATGGAAGGCGTGGTGGATTATGTGGTTGCCTCTGAATCAGTGGGTTATACACCTAATCTGCTTATGCGTTACAAAGAACTTTTCAGAAATCTTACCAGCGGTATGACAACACTGGAATTGGCACAAAAGATCGTAAATTCCATGAATGTATCCAGCGACCACAGTATGACTCTGGCGGCATTTGATACCAGCGAAGCATATCTCTCAACAGCACTTAATGAGTTTGCACAGCAAACCAGATACTTTACCTACGAAGATTGGAGTGTGCTTTGTAACTCATTCAAAACAGCCGCCAACTATGGCGATGAGATTTGTGCATTTTCTGACTTGATAAGTATATTGGAAGCAACATTGACTTCAAACAGCATTTCCGACACACTCCGGAACGCTGTAAACAAACTTATTGATGATGTCAATGAAAAAGTCATAAAATCCTCGTTAGCCACCCCGTCAACTTACGGGAATGGTCTGGCGGTATTCAATCCGGTACTTTCCGATCCCCTGATGAATCAATATGCCTATTACTACGGCAGTACATTGGATTATTACTCAAGCGGAATAGGGCAGACAGCATGGGGAACTTTCCTCAACAATGTAGGAAAACTTTCCGGTGCTGTTTCCGATTATTTGAACAATACCGGCACCCTCACCTTCGATGATTTTAATTATTGTTACGAAGATGACAATAAAAAAGTCATTATTGACATCGGAGCATACTCCGGTAATGGCTTGACCTTTGAAGGTCTTTATGTGGCAGAAAGTGCCCGTTTCGGTATTGAAATATTCCAAACCAACGAAAACGATACGATCCGTATAATTGCAGATGATCCTTATGCCAATATAAGTATCTCTCTTGTGCAGACCAATCTCACCGAATCCGGAGAAGAAAGAGAAGTTCTCTTAACCGGCACTGACGGCGTTCTTTCGCTGGGCGAACTTGACTTTTTGGGAATGGACTCCTCGGATTACGAGATTGTCGTCAATACCGACAGAGCAACCAGCTACACAATGAGTTTTGAAGCTGATTGGACAACAGGTGTTGATCGTTTTGATTTTGCCCGTACCGGCAGTATTGATTCCGTTAAAGGCGGCAATAATATTCTGGATAAAGCAACTGTTCTCGCCGCCGGTACATATACCGGATTGATGACCAGTGCCGGAGATGCAGACTATTACCTGTTGAGTACCGTTTTTACAGATAATCTGGATGTTACGGTCACCGGAGAAGGTCTGATCGTTCAGGAATTCAATGCGGCAGGAGAATTAATTCAAAGTGCGGAATCCCAAAACGGCAAATATATTCTCAATGTCCAGAACGGAAATTATCTTTATATTGAAGGTAAAGCTGATATATCCTCAAATCAGGTAAACAGCTATAAATTGGAAATCAGTGATATTTCAAGTGCCTACATTGCCCCGACCCCGGAAACAATTGTTGCACCGCCGACAATTACAGTTAATGCAGATACTGAAACCTTAACCAAAGAATTGGTTGTTACAGTAACAGTTGCAGAAAATGTAAAAAGCTATTATACTTCAGATATAACCAATAACGACAGCTGGAGTGAATTTTCCAACAGTATCACTTTAAGTGCCAACGGCAGATATTTCTTCAAAGCTATTGACACTCAAACCGGTTCAGAAAGCCAACATTACACTGAATTGAATGTTGAAAACATTGACAATGTTGCCCCGGTATTGGATGTTGTATTCACTGATATTGATACGACTGAATGGACCACTGATACAGTTGAATTAACTGCAACAGCGACCGATGATAACGGAGCAAAGATATATTACAAAAAATCAACAGATGATGTTTTTTCCGAATACACTGACACCTTAACTGTTGAAGAGTATGCAGAATATATCTTCTACGCTGAAGATAGTTTAGGCAATAAGACAGAACAATTGTTTATTACAGCACGCATCGACAAGGTTGCCCCGATTCTGGAAATTACCGGCAATGTAACCGATTGGACAAACGAAGATATTGTATTAACAGCCCAATACCGCGACGATTTGAGCGGTATAGAAAGTATCAGTTACTTTAATGGAGATGCCTGGATTGAAGGCAGCTCGTTAACAGTTACAGAAAATGGTGTATATACCTTCATGGTAAAAGACGCTGCCGGCAATGTTACAACCCAAGCAGTTAAGGTCGATAAAATCGACAAAGATGCTCCGACTTTGGAAATCAGTGGCAATGCGACCGATTGGACAAAGTCTGACGTAACACTTACCGCCAAAGCCAGTGACGGCACAGTTGAATACTGGAACGGTACAAACTGGGTTATCGGCAACACCGTTACTGCAACAGAAAACGGTACTTACACATTCCGCGTAACCGACCAAGCGGGCAATGAAACCCAAAAATCGGTTGTGGTTGATAAGATCGACAAAGATATTCTGGTGTTGAAAATTTCCGCGAATCCGGAACGCTGGACAAATCAGGATGTGACTCTGGTTGCCAGCAGCAATAAGAATGGAACATTTGAGTTTTATAACGGCACTGAATGGGTAACCGGAAATAAACTCACTGTTTCCGAAAACGGCACTTACACCTTCCGTGTAACCGACCGGGTGGGCAATGTTATCGAACAATCGGTAACGGTCGATAATATCGACAAGGTTGCTCCGACTTTGGAAATCTCCGGCAATCCGACTGAATGGACGAATCAGAATGTAACCTTGAAGGCTATTGTCAGCGATGGCACAGTGATGTTCAACAATGGAACAATCTGGCTCACCGGAAGTGAATTTACTGTTTCCAAAAACGGTACATATAAATTCCGCGTAACTGACCGTGCGGGCAATGAAACAGAAAAAACGGTTGTGGTTGACAAAATCGACAAGGTTGCCCCGGATGTTCCGGTGATTACTTCAACCAAGCTCGGCAATACAAGCAATCAACCGGTAGAACTTTCTGTCGAAGCGGGCAATGATACCATTGAGTATTCTTTGGACGGCGAAATCTGGAATACTT
>SUVS01000024.1 GCA_015061885.1 Lentisphaerota bacterium | reverse complement strand
AGGCTGATGCCGCAGGCTGATGCCGCAGGCTGATGCCGCAGGCTGATGCCGCAGGCTGATGCCGCAGGCTGATGCCGCAGGCTGATGCCGCAGGCTGATGCCGCAGGCTGATGCCGCAGGCTGATGCCGCAGGCTGATGCTGCAGGCTGATGCCTATAACAACACCAGACTGAACATCTTGCATAATATTTTCAGCTTGCTTTATCATAATAAAAAAATCTCTCCTACAAAAATTCTCGACTAATATACCATCAACATGCGTCAATGTCAAGTTTTTTTTTATTTTTTTACAAAATTTTTGTCAAAAACGAATAATGCACTGTTTTTTTTGCCTGAAATGGTACTATCCCTCCGTAATGCAACGGGATAAAATCGATCTCTGATTATCGTTTTCGCCCTACTGCTTTGTAAAAAACACGGTCATAATTTCAGTTTAAACAGATAAACGCCATTGCCTTCTATGATCGGGATGAATATTTCCGGATGTGCTTTTGCCCACTTCAGCTCTAAATCCCGGTTCCGGGCAAAATCCTGGTGTGAGGTCAAATCTACTGCCATATAATTTATTCCCGTTGATTTCAGCCGTTCCAGCCACAACTCATAACTGACAGTTTTTTCCCGCAACTCTTCCAATGATCGTACTTCATGCGGATGCGTTGTGTTTGCAGTATTTACCGGAATATAAAACACTTTGTTGCCGGGCATATCCCACAACAGCATATGATTGAATAAAAAACCGCAGGATGCTATTTTAAGCGGACGCATGTTGTTGTTATAATCATCACGCAAATGCATAATGATTTCATAATTATCGTTCCCGGCAAAAGCTCTTATAAAAACCGGAGCTTGCGTCTTCATAAACAGCGAAACACCGGCAAACAACACAAAAAACAGACATCCGCCGATGAGTGCCATCCGACGCACAACCTTACCGGATTTCAGAACCGCCAATATTCCTGACACTGCAATACCCAAACCAACCGAAACAACCGAAAAAAACGAATGAGGATTCTTGATCGTAAAAAATCCGATCAAAATTACCAATACAGTAAAAACTGCGGTTCGTTTTTTATTGTTTACAGTTTTGCCGAGCGATAAATACAACACTCCCGGAAACAGCATTGCCACGGCAGATAAAAACGGTATGATCTGCCGGGCTCCGGTCATAGCCGGATAAATCGCCATCATAACGATCTCTCCTACTAAAGATGACAATATAACAACAGAAATTGTTCCGCACACATCACTCTTGTTCTTATATACAATATTGTTTAACGCAAAGATAACACTCAAGAATATCATGCCAAGAAAAAAGATTGCCGAACATTCACTCATATCCCAGATATTTTTGTTGACATAAAAGCTCCACAAATCTGCGGCTTTTACTGCCGGTCGTTCAAAGTCAATACCATTACTGAACAGAAACGGTATTTTGACCGGGTAAAACGGATTGCCGGTGCGTAACCAGTTCGGCAAATAAAAACACAAGCCGGTAAAAAATGCTGAAATAATAAAAATCCAGTATTTTGCCTGATTTTTCTTGAGAAGTCCGGATTTTTTGTCAGTCAATAAAAACAGCACCAGCATAACCAATGCACTTACCGGAGCCATTATCAAACCGGAATATTTGATTGCGGCAGTCAGTCCCAAAGCGATTCCGGAACCGCCGGAGAATATTTTTTTGATAATATCATTGCTTACAACATTTGTAAATGCCAACACCATAATCGTTATACCCAAAACAAAAAAAGAGCCGGTCAATGCATCTGTATAAGCCAGACAAACATTTTCCTGAATGATTCCGACGGCAGCAAAAAGCAGTAATCCGGCGTTGATAAAAATCGACGGAACTTTGCAAATCCGCCACAATCCGGCAGTTGCCGAAAGTGCCATAACAAAAGCCAATGGCTGTAATGAGGTAACAAAAGGCTGCATACTGCCGGGCAGTAACAGCCATCCGTACATGATTTCTCCGGCAACCGGAAAATATTCATGGGGCAATCCCATCAGATTCACCGGATATATCCTGCCGTATTCCAGCCACATTGCCGGATAAAATATGTGGTATAAAAAGGTATCCACTCCGGCATAACTTGAGTTTTTCAAAGTCAGAACAGCTAATATGAAGAGCATCAGACAAGTCATAAAACGCTCTGAATAATTCGATTTTTCAATCAGTAACTCCTGCCGTTTCCCCGGAAGTCTGGAGGCAGCAATCAAAAGTGTTATGCAGAATATTATACTGCCGGTAAATCCCCCGGCTAAAGACAGCACACCCAACAGGCCAAGCACAGAAAAAATCACTGTACCCTGCAAAAGGAAGAGAAAGATCGTTATTGAAAGCCTTAACTCCGGAACATCTCCGGCTATTTTTTTACCGAAAGTGTTTGCCGCAATTATCAAGGGTATGTTCAACAGCAAAAAGCTCAACAGGTCTATCACAGTCAACAGCAAATATTTTTCCATAATTTTGCCCTCACAAAAAACACAACCCCGAATATCTCCGGGCGATAATATTGCGTCTTACCTACAAAAATCAATATCAATTTGGTCAGAAACGGAACAATGCTCCGAGTTTTTTGCCTAAAATGGCACTTGCGGCTCCCAGTGTTGCCCCCATAAAGACCATTGTCCACACCCCGAAGGCACTGGCGGTCACGCCGCCGGCACCGAGAACTTGCGACAATTCAAAGATCGCTTTGGTAATGGGGTAGAATACACTTTTCTGCACCAATATAAGTGAATCAGATACTTCCAGCATCGAAAAACTGAACGCAAACAATCCGCCGATCAGCAGATTTGCCGCCAGCAGCGGAACCAGTATCTTGCCGAAAACTCTCCGGCGGGATGCACCCACGCTCAATGCGGCTTCTTCCAATGTTACCGGAGTTTGTTCCAAACCCGATGCCACTGAACGCATCACATAAGGCAGACGCCGGATGGCATAAGCTCCTGCCAACAGCCACAGCGGCGAATTTACCGGATCAAAAATCGCCCCCGCCCAACTGAATTTGACCGTCATTGCCAGAAAACCGAACGCCATTACGATGCCCGGAATCGCCAGCGGCAGCATGCTCAACAAATCGAAAAACACTGCCCCGCGAACCTTCCAGCGAACCACCAGCACAGCACAGAGTGTTCCGCTTATGGTGGCGATCAAAGTAGCCACCAGCGAATAACGCAAGCTGTTGAAAATACTCGGAACCACCAGTTTATCGCTCAAAGCATTTTCAAAATGCATCAAAGTCCAGCTTCCGGGGATCACCGTTCCGTAATAATCCCGGCTGAAAGCGATCAGCAGAAGTGCCAGGTGCGGCAGGATCGCCAGCACCGTTACCAGTGCAAAAACCACACCCGGCAACCACGCGGCAAAACCGTTCAAAGTTTTGGCAACACTGCCGCTGGAACCTTTGACTGCCGAAGAACCGCCGCCGCCCCCCGCCAGCAGACGCCCCGCCAGATAAAGCAACGATGCGGCAATCATCATGACCAGCACCAGAGCGTAAGGCATGGGATTGCTTTCCAACTCGCTCAAGCCGTCAAACACCTGCACCGGAGTTACGCGGGTAAACCCGAACATCAAAGGTGTCCCAAGTTCAGTAAAGCTCCAGATCAAAACCAGACTGCCGCCGGCGAGGATCCCGGGACGGATCAACGGCAGAGTAACCTTGAAAAAACGCTGAAAACGCCCTGCCCCGAGATTGCGTGCCGCTTCCTGTAAAGCCGGATCGCAATTAGCCAGAGCCGCCGAGAGATTCAAATAAAGTATGGGGTACAAATGCAGTGCTTCAATAAAGGCAATAGCATAGAACTTTCCGCTGCCGCCTAAAAAATCTATCCGCTCAAAACCCAAGTCTGTCAGAATCGTATTAAGTACCCCGTAATAACCGAAAACCTGCTGAAAGCCCAATGCCCCCACAAAAGGCGGCAATATCATAGGTGCAAGTATCGTGGCATTCCAGAATCCTTTACCTTTGAAATCATAGCTGTCAGAAAGGATCGCCAGCGGCAATGCCAGCAGAAAGACCAGCAGTGTGGTAAACAACGCCAGAGCAAGCGAGTTGATCATTCCTCCCCGGTAAACCGGGTTTTCCCACAATTCAGCAAAGACTTTCCACGAACAGCCTTCAGCAATGACCGTACCCACCGGCAACAGCAGGAAAACTGCAAAGAAAACCGCCAGAGCCAACGCGGCACTGCTCCGCCATAATTTTATAAACATAGTGTTACCTCAAAAGATTTTCAACAGGCACAAAATAATGATGTATCCGGTAATATACCCGATTCGGTGAAAATGCCGTGTATGATCATATTATGCACATTCACTCATGAATATAAAATATCACACAAGTTATAATTTGTCAAAAAAACGCCAAAAATATTGTACATTTCCGGGAACTCCGGTCTTCTGCAAGAAGCCGCATTTTTCCACCGAAAGGAAAAAAATTTCATTATTGCACAGCATCAAATATTTGCAATCATGGTATTGGCGGTATATATTATGCTTTCAGATGAAATATCCCCGGCGGTAAATTCTGCCGGAAATCCGGCTTGGAGAATACTTTATGCAGAAAAAACTGGAAAATATCTGTTCGCATTTTCATATATACGGCGATTATGTCGTAGCTATTCCATGCGGAAAAGGACATATCAACGATACTTATCAGGTTACTTTTGATCAGGGCGGCACCCTGCTGCACTATACGCTCCAGAAAATCAACACCAATGTTTTCCGGCAGCCGGCTCTGGTCATGGAAAACTTCAACTGCGTGACCAATCATATTTTAAGCAAGATACGCCAGGAAAAAACTCAACGCTCCCGTGCCAAACGCCGGACTCTGCGTCTGGTATTCACTCACGATGCCATGCCCTATTTCAAAGATGGCGACGGCGACTACTGGCGGTGTTATGTTTTTGTGGAAAACTGCCACAGTTTTGATGTGCTTGACGAACCGGATCAGGCGTATAAAGCCGCCCAGGCATTCGGTCAGTTCCAGTTGGATTTAGCTGATCTGCCCGACCGGCTCAACGAAACTATTCCGTATTTTCACCACGCTCCGCGGCGGTTCAAAGCGTTGGAAGAAATGATAAAAGCCGACCGCTTTGACCGGGTGAAACTCGTCGCTCCGGAAATCGACTTTGTTATGAAGCGTTCGCACGAGCTGGACAAACTCATCAAACTCCAGCAATCCGGCGATATTGTGGAACGTACCACGCACAACGATACCAAGCTCAACAATGTGCTGATCGACGATTTTACCGGCGAAGGAATCTGCGTGCTGGATCTGGATACGGTCATGCCCGGTTTGCCGCATTACGATTTCGGCGACATGGTGCGTACCGGGACCTCGCCCGCCCCGGAAGATGAAACTGATTTATCCAAAGTTTACATGCGGTTTGATATGTTTGAAGCCCTCCTGCGGGGGTATCTCGACAAAGCCGGAATGTTCCTCAATGATACGGAAAAAGAGCTGCTGCCCTTCTCCGGCAAACTTATAACCATGGTCATCGGCATCAGATTTCTGACTGACTTTCTGGATGGCGACAACTATTTCAAGACCTCGCGGGTCAATCACAATCTGGAACGGGCACGCAGTCAGTTCAAACTGGTGGAGTCGATCGAAGATCAGTACGATGATATGATGAAACTGCTCAAAGAGCTTAAATAAATATTCTGGGATTTTTCAATCAGAAAGGATTCTTTCAATGCGTATTCTTATAACCGGGGGAGCAGGTTTTATCGGCAGTCATATTGCTGAATACTATAACGGCAAAGCAGAAGTCGTTGTGCTGGACAATTTACGCAGCGGCAGTATGAAAAATCTCGAAGGCTTGAATGTTGAATTCATCCGCGGCGATGTCCGCGACCGCGTGAAACTTGCCCGTGCCATGAAAAAAGTGGATTATGTTTTTCATCTGGCGGCAATGATCGGCGTGCCCGAAAGCATGGAACACCCGCTTGACTGTATAGATATAAATGTAAACGGCACACTCATGGTGCTGGAGGAAGCCGCCCGTG
Organism: Lentisphaerota bacterium; assembly: GCA_015061885.1. GTDB lineage: Bacteria > Verrucomicrobiota > Lentisphaeria > Victivallales > Victivallaceae > SIG78. Next base: position 35,413 of record SUVS01000024.1, on the reverse strand, counting down.
CCGGAGTAAAAAAACTCATCTATGCTTCAAGTGCAGCGATTTACGGCAACAATGCCGAACTGATACGCCGCGAAGATATGTGCCCCGATCCGGACAGTATCTACGCAGTAACCAAGCTCAACGGCGAGCAGTGCTGTAAGATATTTTCGGAAAACCACAAACTTAAAACTGTAAGTCTGCGGTATTTTAATGTATTCGGTCCCCGGCAGGATCCGGAAAGTGCCTACGCCGCCGCCCCGGCGGTTTTCTGCAACCGTGCCATTCACGGGCAGAAGCTCAACATCTTCGGCGATGGCGAACAGAGCCGCGACTTTGTTTATATTGACGATGTGGTCAAGGTAAATGCCTTTTTTATGGAAAACGATCTGGAAGGTGTTTACAATGTGGCAACCGGCAAAACTGTTACCATAAATGATCTGGTCAGCAAAGTGCTGTTCATGACCGATTCGCAGTCAGAAGTAGCCCATCTGCCGGAACGCCCCGGCGATATACGCCATTTACAGGCATCTACCGACAAGCTCCACGCCGCCGGGATCAGATGCGATGCAAGTTTTTCAGCCAGTCTGGGCAATACAATAAATTATTACAAATATTAAGTTGAACTTCCCGCAGTGCCGGACAAATGAGTACAACCGACGAAAACAAAAATAAATACAACTCTGATTCAACGGTTGATCCCGTTGAGGACTGGGGAATTTCTGACGGTTCAGTAAATCAGGCAATGCAGAGCTACTTGCGGGATCTGGGCAAGATCCCACGGCTTACAACCGAAGAACGCGAAGCTCTGAAACAACAGCTTTTAACAGCCGAAAACCGTTGGCGGGATACGCTTTACGGTTTTGCTTTTATCGCCCGTTTTCAACGGGAACACCTTGTAAGCCGCGACCACAATCAGTGGCGGGATCAGTTTATACCATCGGCTCTTAACGACAGCGTAACTGTTGAAGTATTGATAAATCAGCAGGAAAAAATCAGCGTTCTGGAACAAAAACTTCATAATGCGTTTCAAGCCGGAGAACAGCAGAATGTTCAGGTTCTGCGGCAGGAACTGATTACAGCTCAACAGCGTTACAAACTCTCCGGCGAAATACTCACCATCGGTTACAAACAACTTTTGAGTGCCGCCGAACCGGGAGCGGAAAATCTGCTCAAAGTCTTTGCCGAAGAATCATGTTTTACGGTCAGTGAATTCCAAAAAGAACTTGAAGAAGCCAACGCTGCCTACCGGGAACTGCTGCAACTGCGGCAGAAGATGATCGAAGGCAATCTGCGGTTGGTGGTAAGGATCGTCAATCAATACAGTTACCGTCAGCTGTCAGTCAGTGATCTGGTGCAGGAAGGCAATATCGGGTTGATGCGGTCGCTGGAAAAATTTGACTTCAACTTGAATCATAAATTCAGTACCTACGCCAGCTGGTGGATACGCCAGAGCATCGGCAGAGCCATTGCCGAACAGTTCCGTATCATCCGCATACCGGCACACATGGTAAGCACCATTGCGGCGATCAACCGAGCCGAACAGCGTTTTATTCTGGAGCATGACCGGATGCCGGAACCTGACGAAATCGCCGCCGTGCTTGGATTGCCCACTGCCAGAGTAAGTGCAATACGCAAGATGGCACGCCAGACGATTTCACTGCAATCGCCGCTTTCAGTAGATGAAAACGGCAGCAGTCTGGAAGATGTTCTGCCGGATGAACAGGCAATTGATCCTTCGCAGAATATTTCCTATGCATCCAGCCGCAAGCAGCTGGTCAAACTGCTGAATACGCTTTCGGAGCGGGAACGGAAAATATTGGTCATGCGTTTCGGTCTGCTGGGCGAACCGGTAAAAACCTTGCAGGAGATCAGCGAGTGTTTCAATATCAGCCGGGAACGGGTCAGGCAGTTGGAAATGCAGATAATCAACAAATTGCGTACACCGGAAAATCTGCGGATTTTCGGTTCGGATAAGATGTAAATTTCTTCATACACAAGGTTGTAAATCATGAATATAAAAATCGAAAATTTAAGCAAATCTTACACCAAAGGTAAATTGGTTCTTCAACCGCTTGATCTGGAAATAGCTTCCGGCGAACTCTTTTTTCTGCTGGGGCCCTCCGGCTGTGGTAAATCCACACTGTTGCGTTTGATCGCCGGTTTTCTGCAGCCGGATACCGGAAAAATATACTTCAACGGCAAAGATGTAACTGATCTGCCGCCGGAAAAACGCAACGCTCCGATGGTTTTCCAGAACTACGCATTGTGGCCGCATTTGAGCGTTTTTGAAAATGTGGCGTTCGGCTTGAAAGCTCAAAAACTGCCTAAAGCAGAAATCACAGAACGCACCCTGGATGCCTTGAAAGTCGTCCGCATGGAAGAATTTGCCGACCGTAAAACTCCGTTGCTTTCGGGCGGACAGCAACAGCGGGTGGCACTGGCAAGAGCTTTGGCAGTAGCTCCGGAACTCATATTGCTGGACGAACCTTTGAGTAATCTTGATGCCAAATTACGCGACGAAATGCGTGATGAATTACGCACCATCTGCCGCAGCCGCAACCTTACCGCGATTTATGTGACCCACGACCGCCGCGAAGCATTGAGCATGGCTGACCGCATGGCTGTTCTCAATGGCGGAGTGATCTCGCAAATGGGCAGACCCGATGAACTCTACCGGCAGCCGGCGAACCGCTTTACGGCGGAATTTCTGGGCGATATAAATGTAATTCCGGGCAAAGTGCTTGCCGATGGCGATGTGGAAACTGCTTACGGCATATTCAAAAATGTTACCAGCCTGCCCGCCGGGAACAGTGTGGAATTGGCTGTCCGCCCCGAAGCGGTCATCATTGATCCGGCAACGGAGTGTGCGTGGCAGTCAACGCTTGAGCTTACCGGCGGCAGTTACCTCGGAGAATTTGCCTCGTGGCAGTTCGGAGACCTTAAAGTCAGCGAGATCGCTCCGGAAGTACGCAATATGAATTCACACTGCAAACTTGGTATCCGCAGTAAAGATGTGATACTGTTTGCCGCCAACGGGGTGAAGTGATGAAATACAGAATAATCGCGGCACTCTCTTTTCTGGCATTGCTGATACTTCTGCCGGCACTGCTGCGGGAAAAACCCGCCGTGGAAAAAGTTGCGGATGATTCCGGCGATACGCTCATTATCATCACGCCACATGCCGAGTCGATCAAATACGAGTTTGAACGGGCTTTTCAGCGGTATTATCTGGAAAAATATCAGAAAAATATCTCTATCGACTGGCGGAGTCCCGGCGGCACCTCCGATATTGTCCGCTACATAAATGACCGCTTTGAAACCTCATTTCGCCATTATTGCGAAAAAAATGATTTACCGTGGAACTCCGAAATCGCCGCGGCTTTCCGCAATCCGCGGATCAAGCCGGATATAAGCGGCAGATCCGGTGATGCGGCCAAAGCAAGGGCAATTTTTCTGGCATCAGATGTATCAGTTGATATAGATGTGTTTTTCGGCGGCGGTACTTACGATCACAGCAATCAGGCACGCAAAGGTTACGCCGTGGATGCCGGGATCAAAGCCAGACACCCCGACTGGTTCAAGCCGGAAATCATGCCGGAACGCTGGAGCGGCGAAGATATTTACGACCCCAACGGAGGTTATTACGGGGTATGTCTTGCAACATTCGGTATTTGTTACAATCCTGACCGGCTCAAGGAGTTGGGTACACCTCCGCAACGCTGGTTGGATTTGACCGACAAAAAATATTTCAATACGCTGGCGGTGGCAGACCCCTCCAAGTCCGGTTCGATCAACAAATGTTTTGAAGTTATATTGCAGCAGTGTATGGCAGAAGCCGTTGCCGCCGGCAAAAGTGCCGCCGATGGCTGGAACGATGGATTCAATCTGATCCGCCGTCTGGTGGGCAATGCCCGAAGCATAACCGAAAGTGCCGGCAAAGTCCCCCGCGAAGTAGCTTCCGGCAATGCCGCGGCAGGCATGGCGATCGACTTTTACGCCTTGAGCGAAGCCCAGTTCGCTTCGGTTCAAACCGACAATAAAGCTCAAAGAATCGTCTATGTGCCGCCCAAAGGCGGCAGCAGTGTATCTGCCGACCCGGTACAGCTTTTGCGGGGAGCCCCCAATAAAAAACAGGCAGTAGCGTTTATCGAATTTCTGCTTTCAGAAGATGGTCAGAAAATCTGGCAATACCGTGCCGGAACTCCCGGCGGCCCGGAAAAATACACCCTCCGCCGCCCCCCGGTCAGACGCGACCTTTACACGGCAAAACATAAAAATTTTATGGCAGATGCCAATTACAATCCTTACAATGCCACCAATGATTTTGAGTACAAAGGTGCATGGACGGGCCGTTATTTCAATTTGATACGCGTCCTGATCCGCACCACGATGCTGGATGCTTCTGCCGAGCTTCAGACGGCGTGGAAAGCTATATCTGACGCCGGCGGAGCCCAAGCTGTACCACAGGCAGTTGCCGAATTTGACAAACCCATTGTCCCATACGCCGAAGCGGCCAAAGCCGCGGCAGGACTTTCGGTAAACAGCAAAAACCCGATGGGCGAAGTAATAAAACTCCGCCGCAGCTGGACAATGCGTGCCATTGAACAGTATAAACGGGCGGCAGAACTGGCAAAAAAATAAATCCGGATGGCATTTTTTGACTCCTGCAAACAATATTTTGTACTTGCAAAGCATTGTACAAAGTGTATATATTCAGTTGAAAAAAAGGTTTTTATTGTGAAAAGAAATTTTGTAAAGAAATTACCGTTATTTACGATACTGATAACCGCCGGAACTTTGAGCGGGTGTTTGAATTACCAGCGGCCGCCGCTGGCAGTGGATCAAGAGAGCTATACCAAGCTGCAGGAAAATGAAAAATATATGCTGCCGGCAGAGTTGAAAACTCTGACTTTACAGCAGGCACAGGATCTGGCATTGAAAAACAATCCGGATTTTTTGAGTATAAAGTTTTCCATTGATTCGGCACGGGCCCGCTATTACCAGCAATTTTCCAATTATGCTCCGACACTCAATGCCGGAATCAGCATGGGACAGAGTTTCAGCAAAGTATATGCCAGCAAAAGTTCCTCCGAGCCGCGCAGTCAACGCGACAGTATATCGCCAACGCTCTCCGGTCAATGGCTGATATTCGACAGTCTGAACCGCGAAATGAACCTCTTGAGTGCCAAACACACTCTCAAGCAGACCGAAGCCGATGTCAACGACGCCCGCCGTTTACTGCTCCGTGCAGTGGCATACGCCTATAACGATGTGCAGTTGGCATACGCTCAAAAAGAGATCATCAAAGCTCAAATCGACTACAGTTCCACTATGCTCAAAGATGCCGAACGCAAATATAAAGCCGGTACAGCATTAAAGAGCGATATGCTCAACTTCCGTGTATCTTTACGCAACAGTCAACTGGATCTGGTCAAAATCAATTATACGATCAAAGCCAATTTATATGTGCTTGCCGGATATTTGGGGTTGACCGACGGTACGATCCCGGAAAGTATAAAATTCCCGGCAATCAGTATGCCCGCCGGTGAATACACTGCCAGTTTGGATATTTATCTGGATCAGGCACTTGCCAACCGCCCCGACTTGAAGGCAGCAAGAGAGCGTCTGCAATCACTGCGTTACAGCTTTTACGGCAGTTTGAGCAAGTTCGGTCCGACGGCAACATTCAACTATCAGCTCGGTTACGGTTACGACCGCGGGATAAGTCATGATAAAAGCGGCGATGGACACAGTTGGTCAAGCACGGGCAATTTCAACTATTCATTAAATGTTTCATGGAACTTGTTCAACGGTTTTTCCGACTACTTTAATGTAAAATCAGCAAAAGCGGAAGTTTCGGCGGCTGACTATATGCTTTACCAGCTGTGGCTTTCGGTAATAACCGATGTAAGAACGGCTTACGAAAATCACAAATCCAGTATCATCCAGGCAAAGATCGCCCGCGAAATATGCGATCTGACCCGCGAGACCCGGCAACTGGTGGAAAATGAATACAATGCCGGAACCGCACTGGTGACCCGTCTGAACGAAGCCGAGCGTGATCTGGTGCAGGCTCAAAACAATCTTGCCAGTGCCATAGTCAATATTGCCAATACCAAAGCCCAGCTCGATACGGCAATATACAGCTTTACTCCAACAGAAGAAGAAAACAGCGAAAATAAACAATAAAGGCTTGATAAAATGAAAAAGTTTCTTAAGATCCTCATAATCATCGTTATTGCGGCAGCGGCGGCGGTCGCGGCATACATGTACTTCAAGAAACCGGTTCAGGATGCTCCGCAAATAACATTCCGTACCGAAAAAGTTGCCGTTGACAATGTCCGGCGAACCATCTCCGCCACCGGCACCGTTGAGCCGGAAGAACTGGTCAATGTCGGAGCCCAGGTCAACGGCAAGATCATGAGTTTCGGCAAAGATGCCGACGGCAAAACTGTCGATTACGGCTCCAAAGTCACCAAAGGCATGATCCTTGCCCAGATCGACGATGTGACCTACAAAGCCGATTTGCAGGAAAAAGAAGCCCAGCTCGAACAGGCCAACGCCTCGATCATCAGTGCCGAAGCCGCCATCAATGAAGCCGATGCCAACGGTAAACTCGCCGCCAGCAACTGGGAACGGGCTCAAAGATTGTTCAAACAAGGTTCCATGACTTTGAGTGATTACGAAACTTATCAGAACAATTTCTTTGTATCCCGTGCCGCACAAGCAAAAGCCCAAGCCTCGCTTGCTCAAGCTAAAGCCCAGAAATCTATTGCCGAAGCCGCCTTGGTCAAGGCCAGACGCAATCTGGAATACTGTACGATCATCTCGCCGGTGGATGGTGTGGTCATCGACCGCCGGGTAAGCGTGGGGCAGACGGTGGTTTCCAATCAGACTGCCAGCAGTATATTTTTAGTGGCAAGAGATTTCAATAAAATGCAGGTATGGGTTTCGGTCAACGAAGCTGATGTCGGGGCGATCAAACCGGGAATGAAGGTGATCTTTTCCTGCGATGCCTTCCCGAATATGGAATTTGCCGGTCAAGTTCACCGTCTGCGGCTCAACGCCACGCTTTCGAGCAATGTGGTTACATATATTGTGGAAGTAAATGCCGACAATAAAAGCGGCAAACTCATACCCTATTTGACTGCCAATGTGAAATTTGTGCGTGCCGAAGAACTCAACGCTATGACCGTACCGGTAAATGCACTGCGTTTCACTCCGCCACCGGAATTGCAGACCGCTCCGGTGCCGGAACTCAAACGCCGCGAAGGCGTACTCTGGGTGGTGGATAAAGGCGGTAAAGTCCGTCCGGTCAAAGTCAAACTCGGCTTGACCAACAACATCATTACTGCCATAAAAAGTGATGAAATCAAAGCCGGTGATGCCGTTGTTACCGGAATAAACCGGCAGCTTCCGGGTAAAGCAAAAATGTCTGACGGTTCGACCAAAAATCCGTTTATGCCCAACATGCCCAAACGCCGTGCCAGAGGCAGTGCCGGTCAGCGTGAACGGGCGGCAGAACGGGCCGCTCAAGGCGGTAAATAAGTCAAACGGAAGTTGTTGTATGAGCAAACTTATTGAACTTAAAGATATTTACAAGACCTATTTTCTCGGCGAAATAGATGTGCCGGTACTGAAGGGTATCACACTGGATATTGATCACGGCGAATATGTAGCTTTGATGGGTGCATCCGGTTCCGGCAAAAGTACGCTTATGAATATATTAGGTTGTCTTGACCGCCCCACTTCCGGCGATTATCTGCTTGAAGGCGAAGAACTGGGCCGAGCCACCGGCGACCGCCGTGCCATGATCCGCAACCGCAAGATCGGGTTTGTATTCCAGAACTTCAATCTGCTGCCCCGGACAAGTGCGTTGGAAAATGTCATCATGCCGTTGAATTACACCAACACCTCACTCTCTCGCAGTGAATGCCGCAAACGCGGCATGGATGCATTGGAGCAAGTCGGCATTGCCGACCGGGCGGGGCATCACCCCAGCCAGCTCTCCGGCGGTCAGCAGCAGCGTGTGGCGATCGCCCGTGCCCTGATAAACCGCCCGCCGCTGCTCTTTGCAGATGAACCGACCGGAAATCTGGACAGTCACACCAGTGTGGAAGTTATGGAAATGTTCAGCAAGCTCAATGCCGAAGGTATCACGGTAATTCTTGTAACCCACAGCGAGGAGATCGCTCAATACGCCAAACGCACCATCCATGTAAGCGACGGCACGGTGATCTCCGGAGCGTTCAAGAGCAAAGGAGCGTAAAACTATGCGTACAACTACTACCATCCGCATGTCGCTTATATCGCTCAAACGCAATCCCACGCGTACCATGCTGACCATGCTGGGGATCATTATCGGGATCGCCGCAGTTATTACGATGATGGAAATCGGTAACGGCTCCAAGACCTCCATCCGCACATCCATTGAAAAAATGGGAGCCAACTCGGTAATGGTCATGCCGGGGAGTATGCGTCCGCCGGGGGGAGCAAGAGTCGGAGCCGGTAACGCTGTATCGCTGATCCCGGCAGATGCCGATGCCATCGGCAATGAGTGTCCCAGTGTGGGGGCATATTCGCCGGTGGTGCGGGGTTCGGGTATTCATGTAGTGTTCGGCAATGTGGACTGGGAGCCGGGCAATATTTACGGTATAGCTCCGGCGTATCTGGATATAAGAGCCTGGGAAATCGCCGACGGCAGAGCCTTTACCAATGCCGAAGTCGATGCCAATGCCAGAGTGTGTCTGGTCGGCAGTACGATCGTAAAAGAGGTTTTCGGCGGCATGTCGCCATTGGGCTGTGAACTGCGTATCGGGGAAGTGACTTTTGAAGTGATAGGAGTGCTGAAAAGCAAAGGTGCCAATATGATGGGTATGGATGAAGATGACTGCGTCTTCACTCCGTGGACAACGCTGCGTATGCGGGTAACCGGCTTGCGTTACGGCAACGCCACCAACACCTCCAGCACCATAGCCGACTCTCCCGGCAGCAAATTTGCCATCAGCGGTCTGGCACTCTATCCGGAGCCGGACAGCCGGATAACCAGAGATCATTTGTTTTACGCCAAACATACCCAGCTCAATCAGATAATTTTTTCGGCAGTGTCGGTAGATAAAATCAAAGATGCCACAAGAGAAGTATCGCAGCTGTTGCGTAAACGCCACCGGCTGAAAACCGATCAGGAAGATGACTTCCGGGTGTTCAACTCTTCGGACTTTATGAATATGCTCAATCAAACCTCAACCTTAATGACCAATCTTCTGCTGGGCGTGGCATTGTTGAGTTTGCTGGTCGGCGGCGTGGGGATCATGAATATTATGCTTGTATCGGTAACTGAACGCACCCGGGAAATCGGTCTGCGAATGGCGGTCGGAGCCAGGTCGCGGGATATACTCAAACAGTTTCTTATTGAGTCAGTGGTGCTGTGTCTTGCCGGAGGCATAATCGGTATTCTTGCGGGGCACGGCATGTCATTGCTGATCGAAAAAATTGCCCGCTGGCCCATAGAAAGCAGTCCGGGAGCAGTTATTGCGGCAGTGCTTGTATCGGCAACAGTAGGCATACTGTTCGGATTTTATCCGGCATGGAAAGCCTCCAAGTTAGACCCCATCGAAGCATTGCGTTACGAATGAGGCAAGGTTGTGAAAATATCGTGGAACAATTTTCAGGTACCGGATAATTACGAGCTTTTCAGCCATTTGGTTTACGGGGAAGATGATCCGGCAAGTCAATATATCAACCTTGCCATTCCACGCGGAAAAGTTGATTTTCCGACCCTGATATGGTTCCACGGCGGCGGCATGAGCGAAGCTCTCTGCGACAGTAATCCGGAGATGTGGGACGGTACTTTTGCCATCGCCGTTGTGCGTTACCGTCTGGCACCGCATGCCATGCCGCCGGCTCAATACCTTGATGCGGCACGGGCGATCGCATTTGTGCATAAAAACATCAATAAATATTACGGCAGTAATAAAAAGCTGATTATCGGCGGACTTTCTGCCGGAGCGAATATGGCGGCGTTGAGCTGTTTTGATACAAAATGGCTGAACCCGTATGGTTTAAGTTATAAAGATTTTATGGGTTTTCTGCTGGTAAGCGGTCAGCTGACCACGCACTTTTATGTCAAAGAGCTGCTGCACTACCCGACTGACAACGCGATCCCGATAGTGGATGAATACGCTCCGTTGTATCACCTGAAAGCCGATCTGCCGCCAATTTTTATGCTCGTTGGCGAAAATGATATTCCCGGCAGAAAATACGAAAATCTGCTGATGCTCGATACGCTTAAAGCCCTGGGCCATAAAGATTGCTCCATATACATAGCCACGGGAGCAACGCACAACGAAAAACTGGTACTGAAAGAACCTGTTCAGAAATTCATTCATCACATAATTGATTAAAAAATTTGCAATTCAGCTGAAATTGTGCTAATGTAAAGAGTGCCAAAGACAGATTCCTTTTTCTGTACTGCGGCAGGGGTGCTGCTGAAAATTCAGCGGCTGAGATCATACCCTTTTTAACCTGATCCGGGTAATGCCGGCGTAGGAAGTTGCAGATGATTGGCTGTTCTCTTTTGCGGAGCCGGTACGAGCTTCTCCCTATTAAACAAATTCAAAATCAACGCAAAAGAGAAGGATTTATCCATCATGAATCAGGCTGTTGAGAATGTTATTTCAAACGCCATCGTCCAGAGTTTCAGCAAAAAGTTCAGCGACGCCCTGACATTGGATGCCGCTATCGTCGGCGGCGGGCCTTCGGCGATGACTGCCGCACGCTACCTTGCCGAAAACGGAGTAAAAGTTGCCGTTTTTGAGCGTAAATTAGCTCCCGGCGGCGGCACATGGGGCGGCGGTATGCTCTTTAACGAAGTAGTAGTGCAGGATTCAGCACTGCACATACTTGACAAATTCAACATCATTCATCAGCCGATTGCCGACGCTCCGGGTTATCACACGCTGGATTCAGTGGAAATGGCATCGGCACTCATTTACGGGGCAGTCCACGCCGGAGCCAAAATTTTCAACTGCATAAGCGTGGAAGATATTGTTTTCAAAGCCGGCAAAGTCAATGGTCTGGTCATCAACTGGACTCCGGTTGAACGGCTGGGTATGCACGTTGACCCGCTGACCGTGATCGCCGATGTGGTCATTGACGGCACCGGACACCCCAGCGAAATAATCCGTATGGCGACCGACAAAGCAATGATCGAAATCGACACCCCCAACGGAAAGATCATGGGCGAACGCCCCATGTGGGTCGATAGCGGCGAAAATTCCACCGTCGAAAATACCAAAGAGTATTTTCCCGGCTTGTTCGCCTGCGGCATGAGTGCCAACAACTGTTCCGGCGGCTACCGGATGGGTCCGATTTTCGGCGGAATGCTGCTTTCCGGCGAAAAAGTTGCCAAACTGGTGCTGGAAAAATTGAAGAAATAACCCATCAATCGCAGACTGCGTTGACCGTATTTTCTGTCAACGCAGTCTGGCGGCTACAAAGCGGTCGCGTTGAGTGTAGTCTTTGATTATTTCGATGGCACAATATTGGAGCGTTTCGCAAAATAACTCCGCAACCGTTCCGGTCTGACTGCTGCTCATTTCCAGAATTATTGCTCCGTGCGGCGATAAATGACCGGCGGCTTGAACAACGGTTTTACGGATAAGCTCCAAGCCGTCTTCGCCGGATGTCAGAGCAAGTTTCGGCTCAAAAAGTCTTACTTCCGGCGAAAGCTCAAGGTGTTCGTTTTCAGTAACATAAGGCAGATTTGCCGCGATCAGGTCGAACTTTTCGCCCTGAAGATCACTGAAGAGATCGCTTTCGACCCACCGAACTCTCCCCGGAGCAGTGTTTTGAGCATTTTCTGCAGCAACAGCCAACGCGTCACGGCTTACATCGCAGGCAGTGACTCTGGCATCGGGTCTTTCGGTGGCTACACTCAAGGCGATCGCCCCGGAACCGGTACCCAGATCAAGCACTTTACCGCCTTCCGGCAGAATATCTATGCACCAATCGACCAATATTTCCGTTTCCGGGCGTGGTATCAGCACCGCCGGAGTAACTTTTAAAGTCAGATCCCGGAAATATGCCCGCTGAAAAATGTATTGCCACGGTTCATTATGCAATCTGCGTTCTATTATTTCCAAACCTCTTGCCCAAAGTTCCGGAGTCAGCTGGCGTTTGCGGTCAAGCTGTGCCATTACCCGGTTGCAGTCCAGCAATTCTGATATTATGGCCACAGCTTCGGCTTGAGCCTGCTCCATATTATGAGCCGTAAATGCCGCCGTCATGCGGTCAAGCAGTTCACCTGAATAAAAAATTTTTTCATTTTTCAGCATAATCACTTTGCTGTTTGAGTTTGCACTGTTTTAGTATTTTTTACCGGCTGGAATGGTATGAGCGTGTTGGTATCAAGCAAAACGATCACTGCCGAAATCAATAACTGCAACACCCCCCAGCTGGCAAAAATAAGCATAAAATATCCCGCAGAACGCATTCCGGATACCCCGAACCAGCTTATCCCGTAACGGCGGATCATCACCCAGACTATGCCAATCAAAAGACAACCGAGTATGGCCAGAATAAGGGCGGGATTTTCGTTGATGAGATATTTCATGACCGCAGTATTATGAGCAAAGCTGAAACTGTTTATCACCCCCGGCAGAAACAGTATCGGCCACGCTATCAGATGCAAAAACCAGAGTGCAGGCCCATGAATGGAAGAGTGTTCCAGCTCGTAAGGTTTTTCAAAACAAAGTGCCAGCGACACCACCACCACCAGTAGCAGCAACAGTGTGCAGCGGTTGAAAAACTGCACTGCACGCTGTTTTTTGGAGTCGGAAGCCTTGATGTAATTATGGTTTTTCTTACTGTTTTTCTTGTTCTTTTTCATCATCACCCTCCGCGGTTATTTGTGCGAAGTAACCCCGATACGCTTGAATGTCAGGAATGTTATATACGCTATAAGCACCGATGCCAGGAAAAATCCGCTGTAAGCATACGGCCACCAGATACCTTCGGTCATTGCGGAAAACTCCGACATGCCGCCCATACCGGTAAGCACATTTATCGGCATGAACACCAGATTTATGACCGCCAGCAGTTTCATGGTGCCGGAAAGGTTGTTATTGACGATCGACACGCGTGCCGCTGACATATCATTGAGGATCCCGGAATAAATGTTCGACAGATTGTCGCACTGCTTGTTTTCCACAGTAATATCTTCCAGAAAGTCGTTCTCTTCTTCGGTAAAACCGATTTTCCGGGCATCCGTTTTGAGCTTGAGCAGTAAAAGCTGATTGGCACCGGTGGCACTTTCATAATAAGTCAGACCTTTTAAAAGCGAGAATATCCCGGCAAGAGCCTTATTGGTCACGCTGGTTTCCATCTTGCTTTCAAAACTGTCGGAAATCGACCGGATTATCCGCAGATTTTCCAGAAAGTGCCGGGTGGAGTGATAAAAAAGCCGCAACAGCACCCCCGGGATCGTATTGCCCCGCAACGGCATCTTGCCATATTCAAAGATCGGTACCGAGTCTGCCTGCACGATGATTATCTTATCCTTAAAAAGAAACGCACCGGCAGATGCCACGCGAAAAATAAGTTTATTGTCGCGGTTGTAACGCCGCGGCTGTTTGAAAATCACCGCAATATGGTTGCTTTCGTATTCCACACGCGATATTTCGTCTTCGTCCAGAGCCGAATAATAGGTGTGTTCATCAATGCCGCACTCTTCGACCAGAAATTTCCGGTCTTCATCGGTCGGATTGCTGTAAAGCTGAATGGGGCCGATGGCATCTTCCGGACACTCAACCACCCGCCCGTCGGAAATTTTATAACTCTTAAACATAATACACGCTTACTCTCTTTTGCAGCAGAGCTGAAAAAAAATCCAGTTGCAGCTCTGCCGGATTTGCAAAAATTCAAGCAGTATTTATTGGATGCAGAAAATGGAAGCTATTGTTCAAAAAAAGCTCTGACAACTGCCACACCGCACCCGAAGCATACTGCACGACGGCGGTTCAGCATCCAGACTGGTGTTGACCGTACTCGTAATCATAGATCAAATATACTCCTGTTAAATGTTTCAGTTATCTGTAATCGGAAAAACGACCGTAAAATATACATTTTCAAACGCATTATTGCAAGTATTTCAGAAAAAATTTTCTCGAAAAAAAAATCCAAGCTGACTTGCAATAAATCGTGTAAGGTTTATTTTAAAAGAAGATGCTTTAAATAATATAAGATTCTCTTTTTATGGAACACAATACCTTGAAAGTATATTTTGCCGGCGATCTTTTTGATGCCAAAGATCTGGGCGGCAATCTGATGCTTGCCGATGCAATAGAACGCGTTTCGCAAAACCGTTACCGGATCATGCTTCCGCAAGACGGTGAATGTGAAGTAACTGACCGCACCTCGCAAAGTATCCGCGATGCCGACTTTGAGCTGCTGCTTGCCTGCGATTGCATAATAGCAAACTTTGACGGACCTGATCCTGATTCCGGAACAGTAGTGGAATTCTGCTTTGCCAAAGCCGTGGATATGCCGGCGGTGCTGCTGCGTACCGATTTCCGCAACAGCGGCGATCACACCCTGCCCGACGGCGAACCGTGGAATCTGATGTGTTCGCATTATCCGCGGACAAAGGTATTGCATATCAACGGGATGATGCGTTATCACGAATGTATGAAAAAAGCTGAAAACGCTGAAGCAATACTCAAGCTCTATTACGAAAGCATTGCTGCTGACGCAGTTGCGGCACTGGACAAAGTGACCGGCGAAAAATCCTGGCTCTCCGGCGATGCCCTTGCCGGACAATATCTCAATACGGTAAAAAGTATCGGCGGCACACTCTCTGAACGCCTGGAAACAATATGGCAGGACTTGATTGAACGCAAACAGAACAGCGGACTTTACAGATAAAACAAAGATTGCATACGGTTATGGGAATAAAGAAAAAATATCAGGTCGATATGTGTCACGGTCCGCTGACGGGCAAGATAGTACGCTTTGCAGTGCCATTGATGCTGACCAATGCATTGAATTTGATGTTTCATGCCGCCGACCTGATCGTTATCGGCAAATTTGCCCCCGGCGAAGCGATGGCGGCAGTGGGCTCGGCTCCGGCATTTACCATGTTGATGCTCAATTTGTTTTTCGGGGTAAGTTCAGCTGTAAATGTGCTGGTGGCACGCTATACCGGTGCCCAGGACAAAAAAAATCTCTTCCACACACTGCATACAGCTATGGCGATCGCCTGTGCCGGAGGTACAGCCATGACGGTCATAGGATTGCTGATAACCACACCGGTATTAAAACTTATGTCAGTGCCGGATGCGATTCTGGGGAAAGCCTCACTTTATTTGTGGATATGGTGTCTGGGCATACCGTTTATGATCCTTTACAGCTTCGGCAGTGCCATATTGCGGAGTGTGGGCGATACCAAACGCCCGCTGATCTACATGGCAAGTGCCGGAGTGGTGAATGTATTGCTGAACCTCTTTTTTGTGCTGGTGTGCAAGATGGATGTAGCCGGGGTGGCGATCGCCACCAAGCTCTCCAATGTGCTGTCGGCGGTATTGGTACTGCGGGCACTTAAATCATGCAGTCCGGAGTATCAAATCAAATGGAGCAAACTGCACTTTCACTTGCCGGTACTCAAAGAACTGCTCCGCATCGGTATTCCGGCGGGAATACAGGGGATGCTCTTTTCTTTTTCCAATGTCATAATCCAGTCCACAATCAACAGTTTCGGCTGGCAGGCGATCGCCGGGAGCACGGCGGCCTTGAGTATTGAAGGCATGATCCATACCACATTTACAGCTTACGCTCTGGCAGTGATAAGTTTTGTGGGGCAGAATCACGGTGCACGAAAATACAAACGCATCATGAAAAGTATCTATATATGTATGGCGGGAGCAGTATTTATGGCATTGAGCCTGACTGGCATCTGTCATATATTCAAAGTGCCGCTGTTAATGATCTACAACTCCGATATGCAGGTTATAGACTGGGGTCTAATCCGGATAAATTATCAGCTGACATTCTACTTTTTACTGGCGGTAATGGAAATAATCAACGGTGCATTACGCGGACTGGGGTATTCTTTTGTCCCCACGATCGTAACTCTTATGGGTGCATGCGTCTTCCGGGTGGGATGGGTGTTTTTGATTTTCCCGCTGAACCCGTGTATGGAAAGCCTGATGATTTCCTACCCGGCATCATGGGTGCTGGTATCGCTGGTCAACGGGGGTATGCTTTTTGTCATCTGCCGCCGGATGCTGATAAAAGCCAGCCGCCGGCAGTTTGACGATCTGACAGTGAAAAAATAATCCCGGAAAAATATACTTCTTCAACCGCCCAGAAGGAGAAATCATGCTGATTTTGTGTGAATTTTGAAATTGAAAGTTGAAATTTATACAAATAACGGTAACGGCCGGCAACATCAATATAAATATATCGCATCTTTGGCGGCTTTTTAGGACTTTAAAAATCCCCTCCGCTTGCAATTTACCTTTAATGATGTAAATTATCAGAACAAGCAAAAAGGAGCTTTGTTTTTTATGAATAAATACGATTATCTGATCAACACCCACGATCTTGAAACTCTTTCCGACTGGGGGCCTTTTGCCCGCGACATTTATGCTTTAAGCCATATAGCTGACCGCAAAAAAGGTGTGAAGTTTGACTTCTGTCTGATACCCGGTATCTTGCGTAGAAGTTTTTTTCCGCCGGAAACCTTGCGGGAATGTGGCTGTTCGCCGCTGGAAGCCGCCCCGGATTTGAGTTATTTTTCGTTCCGCCAGCAAATGGAAGGCATGGATCACTTTTATTGCGATGTAGCTTACGGTAATATCGGCAAAGACCTCTGGCTGGGCCGAGCCGAATTTGTCAACAACACTCACGAATTGCGTGCAACATCGCTCCTGGCATGTGTAAGACTTGCCCCCCGCCCGGATGTTATGCCCTTTATTCCGGAAAATGCCATCTTTCTGGATGCGTTGGATTACGAAGAAATAAGCTATTCATACACCCGTTTTGACCATAATCTGGTTTGTGCCGGCGGCAGACGCGGCGAACAGAACTTCCCCGGCACAGTCAACAACCGTTGTATCGGCAAGCCGTTTTACGACAAAGGCTTACCCTGTTTTGCCGAAAAAGCCGGCGATAAACTCCGCTATAAATTCACCGCCCCCGGCAGTGAAGGTTGCATTTTCGGCCGCATACGCGTAGATCAGGATAAAACCCAGCAGATCAAAGCCGTTGTCAACGGTCAGGAATTCACTTTTGACCTCGCAGGAAACGGCACTTTTGAACTCATTGAACTCTACCGCGGCAAATTTGCAACAGATAATATGCTGGAAATAGTCAGCTCCGCCGATGGAGCCGGTGTGCGGATCGACGGTTTTGTTATCGGCGATAAAGATTTACAGAGTTCCAACATCCGTTTTGCCCCGATGGGCAGAGCCATGTCGCCGCAGGTCCAGAAAGAAAACCACCCGCAGTGCTGTACTGTTACCAGCGACAAACTCGATCATGCTTACGGTTGCTGGTGGAGCAAGCCGGAATCGGTTCAGCGGGATTACTGGGTGGATAATCTTTCGCACTTTATAAATTACTCCTACGGTTTGCGTCAGCCCTATTTCAGGCAGTGGCAAATTACCGGCGATGAATATTGCCACGACAGTTACATAATCCCCATTGAGATCGCCGCCGGAGGCAAAGCGGTAATTTACACAATTTACTGCACCGCCGCCAACTGCACTGAAGCAGAAAAAATCATTACCGATTTGGATAAAAGCAATGAAAATCTGGAAAAACTCTTCCAAAGTGCCAGAAAACGGGCCAGTATCCCGAATGGTTCCGCCGCCGGGAAAAAATATGAATTCAGCCAACAGCTCATGCGGGCAACCAGTCTGACCAATGTCAATTTCCCCATCAGCAAGCAGGGGTGCAACATCCGCCATCATGTGCCGGATAAGTATTACAACAGCCTTTACAGTTGGGATTCGGGATTTATCGGGCTGGGTTTTATGGAGCTGGACAAAACCCGGGCAATCGAAAATCTGAATGTATATGTTACCGATCCGGGAGCAGAAAACTATTTTCTGCTTTACGGTACCCCGATGCCGGTACAGGCATACATGTATCTGGAAATATGGAACCGCTGGCAGGATAAGGAGATGCTGGAGTTCTTCTATCCCCGGCTGCTGCAATTTTACAGTTTCATCGCCGGACATGTGCCGACTTCGACCTACAACCGCCCCAAAAGCAACATGCTCTGCAGTTGGGACTATTTCTACAACTCCGGCGGCTGGGATGATTACCCGCCGCAGTGGTATGTGCATAAATTCAAAACACACAACTGCGTGCCGGTCGTGACCACGGCTCACGCCATCCGCTTTGCCAAGATTTTGCTGCAGGCAGCGGACGAGCTGGGTATTGAAAAAGATAAGGCAATGCTGCAAAACGACATAGAAAAACTCACAGCCGCACTGCAAACTCATTCGTGGAGCGAAAAAGATGCCGTTTTCAGCTATGTGGAACACGATGAAAACGGCAATCCGCTGGGTTACTGGCTGGATCCGGCAAGCAAGGTGAATTATAACTTCGGTATGGATGGAGCAAGTCCGCTGGTGTCGGGTATATGCAGCAGCGATCAGCGGGAAAAACTTTTTGCCATGCTTGCCGATCCGGAACGCATGTGGTGCGATATAGGTATTTCCACCGTTGACCGGAGTGCCCCGTATTTCCGTGCCGATGGCTACTGGAACGGCTGTGTATGGATGCCGCACCAGTGGTTCTTCTGGAAAGCGGCTCTGGATGACAACCGCAGTGATTTTGCCCGTCAGATAGCAAAAACCGCACTCGACCTGTGGCAGAACGAGGTGGATCAATCCAGATATTGTTTTGAACACTTTTCCATGAGTTCACACCGCGGTGCCGGCTGCTGTCACTTCGGCGGACTTTCGTCGCCGGTTCTGAACTGGTATGCCGCTTATTTTGAACAACAGCGGTTCAATACCGGTTTCGATTGCTGGGTCAAAAAACTGAAAACCTCTGAAGACGGTGCCGAAGCCGATCTGGTCATTTCCGGCAATCCCGGCGATAAGACCACGGTACTGTATGTAGCCGGTTCCGGCGAATGGGAAGCGTTCTACAACGGCAAAAGCGTTCCCGCTGCAATGATTATTGAAGGCTGTCTGGAAATAACGCTTGAAAAAGCATCTTCGGGCAAACTTGAAATCAAACGCAAATAAAACATTTGGGAACACCGGTAAATGGCTGCCAATAAAAATTTTATAGATATGAGCCACGGACCGCTTTTCGGCAAGATCGTCCGTTATGCCCTGCCATTGATGCTGACCTATTTATTGCAGTTGGCATTTCATGCGGCAGATATGGTGGTCATCGGCCGTTTCGGCAGTCCGGAAAGTCTGGCGGCGATCGGTGCAACCGGAGCGATCACGGCGTTGATAATCAATGTCGTAACCGGGTTATCCACCGGGGCAAATGTGCTGGCGGCACAGTATTTCGGTGCCAAAGACAGCAAACACATGACCCGGCTGGTGCATACAGCTATTTCCATAAGCATAGTCGGCGGCGCGGCGGCATCGCTGTGCGGTTTTGCCGGGGTAAAGTGGCTGGTCGATATAACTGATATACCGGAAGCCTCGCAAAGTAAATCCATACTTTACCTGGTGATTTGCTTTATCGGGGTGCCGTTTCAGATCATTTACAACTTCGGCAGTGCCATATTGCGGGCGGTGGGCAACACCAAAAGTCCGTTTTATTATCTCTCTTTTGCCGGGGCAGTGAATGTATTGCTGAATCTGTTTCTGGTAATAAGCTGTAAAATGGATGTGGCCGGTGTGGCGGTCGCCACGGTCATATCGCAAGCAATTTCGGCATGGCTGGTGATCCGCAGATTGCAGAAAAATCACGGTGCTACCCGCCTGATACTGCGTAATTTACGCATAGACATCGGCCAGATGAAAAAGATCCTGCGTCTGGGCATACCCGCTGGCACCCAATCCGGGTGTTTTTCCATATCCAACATGGTCGTGCAAGCGGGTATCAACACCTTCGGCGTGGCGGCGGTGGCGGGAATCACTGCGGGGCACAACATTGAACTTTTGCTGTACGCATTTGTTTTTGCCATGCACCACACTGCAATCGCCGTTACCGGACAGAATTACGGCGCCAAACAGTATCACCGACTGATAAAAGCCATTTATCTGTGCGTGGCAATGATGTTTGCACTCAACATCATTACCGGTTACACGCTGAACTATTTTTCGCCGCAATTAGTGGGGATTTTCACCAATGATCCGGAGGTCATCCGCTTTGGCGTTATCCGGGCTCACGAGATGTTCACAGTGTATTTTCTGCTGGGTTTTATGGATGTCAGCAGCGGGGTCTGCCGCGGGTTGGGTTCCACGCTCATACCGGCGATCGCAACTTTGGCAGGGACTTGCGGCGTGCGGGTGCTGTGGGTTCGATTTGCACTGGCACACTTCAATACCATTGAATCAATATTGTGGGCATACCCGATTTCGTGGGTCATGGTAACTATTTGCAATACAATACTTTTAATACATCTGTGCAAAAAGTTTCCGCAATATTGGAAAACCACTGCAATAAAAACATAAACCCTTTTCAACTCAAATGGATATAGAAAAATTAGACCGTTATATGGCACGTTGTGCCGTTGATTACACCAATATTGAATTCTTTGATCTCCGCGACGGCAAATTTACAGTGGAAGGTCTTTACTGGTTCGGTCATGAAAAGCGTTATCACCGTTTTCCGTTGGATGCAGAATCATCCATCCCCCCGGCGGTATGGACTTTGGGAGGCTGTACAGCGGGTGGGCAGATAAGGTTTGTCACCGACAGCTGCCGCATTATTGTTTCGGCAAAAACTTCTAATATCAAGTCTTCAGCCAAGATGGCAGAAACCGGCCGCAGCGGGTTTGACCTTTATTGCGGCAAACCAGGCGAAGACGAAGAATACTGGAACCTGGTGCAGCCCAATCCCGGCGAAACGGAATTCACGGACGAACCTTTTTCGGTCAAAGAAAAAAAGTTACGCCACTTCCGGCTCAACTTTCCTTTATACAACGGCGTGGAAGAAGTTTTTATCGGGCTGGAAAAAAACTCGCAGATATTGCCGCCGGAGCCGCTGAAAGATACCCGTCCGATCGTGATTTACGGTACCAGCATCACCCAGGGCGGCTGTGCCTCCCGCCCCGGCAGTGCATTCACTAATATATTGAGCCGGAAGCTGAATATGGAATTTCTGAATTTCGGTTTTTCCGGCAACGGGCAAAATCATTTGAGTGTAGCGGAGGTGCTTACCCGGATCAAAGACCCGGCAATGTTCATTCTTGACAGCGAAGCCAACAGCATTTCCGCTGATCTGGTCAACGACCGGGTGCCGCGTTTTCTGGAAATCATCCGCAATGCTTATCCGGCAATACCCATTGTGGTTTTAAGCAAGATACCCTACGGCAAACGCTATGCCGTGGAACTGCCGAGTCTGAAAGCTGAATTTCAACATATTGTGGCAGAAAAACAAGCTGCCGGCGATAAAAATATTTTCTTTGCAGACGGCAGTAATTTCTTCGATGCAAAAGATTACAGCGAAAACACCGTCGATGGGGCTCATCCCACCGATCGCGGTTTTGCCCAGATGGCAGAAAAACTTGAACCGATCCTGCGTAATTTATTAACTGAACAATAATACAGGAGTTTGCTATGAAAAAACTTATTCCGTTACTCTGTTGTGCCGCGTCGGCGGTTTCGGCAGTTGAAATGTATCCGACCGGATACACTCAACCCGGACAATGGTTCCTTGACAGCATAAAAGAAACCGTTGCCGCCAGAGAAAGTTTCTACCGTACCCGGTTGGACAAACTCGATCCGGCATCGCAACGCCCGGAACTTGCCGAAGATTTCCACCGGACGCTCGAAGAACATTTTGTCGCCAACCGCGAAGAAGATGCTGTTATCGAAAAGGCCCTCAAATGGAAAAAAGGGGACTTCACCTGGCACAACAACCGTTTTTACAGTAAGACCGGCTGTACAAGCTGGTTTATTCATCCGGAACTTTCCGTTACCGGAGCGGCTATGCTGCAGAAAAACCGCGATTACACCGGTCAAAACCTGATTTCGGCAAGACTTTTCCGTGCCATGCCCGGCCGATACAAAGTCCTGACCGTCGGCGACCTCTGGAGCAGCGGAGCCGGGGCAGTGATGAACGAAAAAGGCTTGATGATAACCCAGAATGACGGCCTTTGCTGGGAAGGGCAACCCAGAAAAGTATCTGTCGGATGCGTTTTCTTATTGCGTTATCTGGCAGAACATTGTGCCACCGCCGACGATGCACTGAAAACATTGCAGAAAATGTACGCTTGCGGTTTTATGCGTGACGGCGACTTGTATTTTATTGCTGATCCCGGCAAAGGTTATGTTGTGGAAACTACCACCAACCATGTGGCGTTTTCTGGAATAACTTTCGGTTTTGAGGTGCGTGCCAACAATTATCTGCTGCCGGGATTACGCAGTCTGGGCAAGCAGAAACGCGAATACTTCCTCAACGGAGCCAGCCGCCGCTATCTGGCAAGTGAGTTTCTGCGTGAACGCTCGATAAAACAAGGCAAGCTCTCCCCGCTTGATCTGATGGATCTCTCGCGTTACCGCGATGTGGAAATGGAAAAAGCCAACTGGCGGCAGGTCTGTATGAAAAACACCATTGCCAGTACCATGATGGTTCCCGACAGACAATATCCGCAATATTTGAGTGCGGCATTTGTTTCCATCGGGCCGCCCCGCCACACCATCTATTTGCCCATACCAATGGCGGCAACTGCAATCCCGGCCGACCTGACCAATGGAGAATGGGGTCTGCGGGCATTCGCATTAAGAGAAAAAATCGGTCTTGACCACAACAAACTTGCCGATTTCAAAAAGCTGGAAAACAGTATGACTGGGGAATTTTTTGCCGTAAAAGAACAGGCCCGCAAACTCCTGTGCTCAGGCAAACGCCAAGATGCAGTCGCGTTGCTGGATAAATGCTTTATCAAACAATATAATCAGGCAAAAAATTTCCTGAAAAAAATTTCTGAATAAACATAAAATAAGTAATTGATTATGAAAAAGATAATTTCACTGTGTCTTTCTTCTGTCAGCGGTTTTCTGGCGGCATCCGACCGGACAGATATGCCCCGTACCCCTGAACGCGACGATATAATGCAGATCGTTGAGCAGGTAAACAACCCTATGCTCGAAGAAATCTACCGCCGCCGCGAAAAAAACGGCAATAAACTTTTATACACACATGTGGTACCGGAAATCAAAGCCAAAAATGCCGCCGAATGGGAAAAAGAAAAAGTAACGCTCCTCAAACAGTTTGAAGAAGAACTTTACGGCAAGCTCCCCCCTGCCCCCGAAAAAATGGAACTGAAACTCTTGAGCGAAAAAGACAACGCTCTTGACGGTCTGGCGATCCGCCGCGAGTACCGCTTGATCTTTACCAATCAGGGCAGAAAATTTGACTTTGACATGCTTTTGTATGTGCCGAAAAACGCCCCAAAACCGGTTCCGGTCTTTGTTGGCTTGAACTTTTCGGGCAATCAATACAACACGCCGGAGTTGGATGTGCGGCAAACCCGCAGTACTTCATGGAAAAAAGGCCGCTGGTATGCCACCGGCAATCCCTCCAAAACCCGCGGTAAAGCATTAGAGGCATGGAGCTATACCGAAGCCATGAAACGCGGTTACGCCGTGGCCACCGCCTGTTACGGCGAACTGCACCCGGATAATCCCGAAGGTCTGCGGAAAAGTGTTTACACGCTCTTTTACGATAAAAAAGATCTGCGTACTGACTACGAAATAAAGCTCCTTGATTACAAACAGGGTGTACGCCGCAGTCAGACCGCAATAAGTGCCTGGGCGTGGGGTATGATCCAAATGCGTAATGCCTTGGAAAAAATCGACCTCGTGGATGCCGCCAAAGCAATCACCGTTGGCCACAGCCGTCTGGGCAAGACCTCGCTCTGGGCGGCGGCAAATGAGCCGAAATTTGCCGGTGCGATCTCCAATAACTCCGGTCATCTGGGAGCAAAGCTCTCCACGCGTCTTTGCGGCGAAGATATGTTTTTAGCCTTGCTTGCTCACGGGTACTGGTTCAGTCCCAACATCATAAAATATGTTCTCAACGAAGGCGATCTGCCGATCGACCAGCACATGCTGCTTGCCATGATCGCCCCGCGGGGACTTTATGTGGCAAGTTCCACGCTGGATTTCGGAGCTGACCCGGAAGGTGAATTTATAAGTGCCAGATTGGCGGGCAAAGTCTGGCAGTTTTACGGCAAAAACGCCCTGCCGGAAAAACAGCCCGCCCCCGACACACCTGTCGGTGAAACATTGCGTTACCATGTAAAAACCGGCAAACACTCCATAACGCCATACGATTGGCAGCAGTATTACAACTTTGCCGATCAACTGTTCGGTAAAAAATAAAAACGCCTGATTATTCTCTATTCAACCAGAGCTTTTGCCTGTTCAACGAAGTATTCGGCTTCAGGCAAAAGTTTTTTTTGTGCTTTGTCGAAAGCAAAAAGCATTACCGAATGGGATTTATAATTGCAGACCACCACGCGTCTGTCGTTGTCAATAAATAATATATCGTAAGGGAAATCCCCGGCAAGTGAAATTGTATCCAGCAAAGCAAAATCCCCGTTGGCAGCTGTTTCAAACAAAGCTATAGAGTTATGCCCCCGGTTGCTGACCAGAAAAAACTTTCCGCAAGCAGAAATTTTTATCGCACCGGGATAATTTTTCTCAAAAGGATTTTTTAATGTGGAGAGAGTTTTGACCCGCCGCCATGATACGTTGCTGCGGACAAACGAAGTCACGCTCCCGGATAATTCATTGGCACAATAAATTTCATTGCCGGAAGGCGAAAAAACCAGATGCCGCGGTCCGGAACCGGGTGCAAGTTTGAGTTTTGTCCGCACCGGGGTTTTTATCCCGCTTTCCGGAGAATATCCGTAAATAAATATCTCATCCGTACCTAAATCGCAAACATAAAGTTCATTCCCGGCGGGATTGAATATACACTGGTGCGGATGCGGCGACTTCTGGCGTTTGGCAATGCTTTTGCCGGTGTGTTTGATAAACCGGACATCCTGCATACTGCCATTTTCCGCCAAAGCTATTTCAGCAATACTGCCGTCAGAATAATTAGCACTATAAAGGTATTTTCCGTCCGGCGAAACTGTTATGTGCGAAGGATTTCTGCCTTGCAGCGGCAATATCTGCTGAATTTTGAATTTCTGTTCATCCCAAACCAGCAGAGCCGCCGCCCCGCCTTTTGCCTTTTTCCGGGGGACTCTGCCCAAAGCTGCATAATAAACCTTACGGCTGGAATCTTTGACCAGATAATTTATATACGGCAGATCAAGAACCGGTTTATTGGCTTTTCCGGAATCAAACTCCAGTATCCCCTGTTTGGCAGATGCCACAAAAAAACTTTCCCCACGCAGAGCCGGATAAACAGCAAATGCGACAGCAAGCAACAGACAAAACTTCTTCATAAAGCAACACCTTTAAAGGAAATCAAAAGCATCAGCGGTTCATAAAACGGTCAATTTCATCGAGCTGTTCACTGTTCAACCGGCGGCAGGGAATTATTTGCGACCACAGAGTTTGTTTGGCGGCATTTTCCAGTAATTCCATTTTATCAAACGCCGCAAGCAAATCTTTGCCGACGGTTATCACCCCATGATTTTCCATAAGTCCGCAATCGCAGGACTGCATTTTTTCCGCCACAATTTCTGCCAGTGCTTCAGACCCCATCAATGCGTAGGGAATTTTTACGGTATCACCGGCAACGGCGTATGCTTCGGCTGTCAGATGAGTATCAAGCACGGCTGATTCAGCGGCACAAAATAGTGTGGCGGTTGCCGGATGAGCGTGAACAATGGCATTGACATCTTTTCTGGCATGATAAATCGCCAGATGCATAGTTGTTTCGATGCTCAATTTCAAATGCGGAGTAAGATTTTCCCCGTCAAGCGTTACGATCCCGACTTTGTCCGCACTTTGTTCACCTTTATCTGACTGCGAGGCAGTTATCACCACCTTGCCGTCCGGCGTGCGGCAAGAGATATTCCCGCCGCTGGTGGTGGTTAAAAACTGCCGGTAAAGCCGCCGCATAAATCCGGCAACATCTTCGCGTTCTCTGCTGTAACAATTCATAAATC
Organism: Lentisphaerota bacterium; assembly: GCA_015061885.1. Lineage (GTDB taxonomy): Bacteria > Verrucomicrobiota > Lentisphaeria > Victivallales > Victivallaceae > SIG78. The sequence goes on along the minus strand of SUVS01000024.1, from coordinate 9,165 downwards.
ACTCATCTCATATTCAACTTGATTTTTTACGGCATATACCGCTGTTATCCGATAAAGCAAAATATCTGCAATGCAATTTTATTGCCGAACAACTCTTCCTCCGGGCGGAACAATGTTATTTTCAAGCAAATTGCCTTGAGGATCAAAAACTGTTCCTTCAGCAGTAAAGCTGTTGCCGGAAAGATTTAATACCGCAATTTTTCCACGGCAATTTTGCATGGCTTTTTCTGCAAACATTTCATCGGCAAGAATGATGACTGTTCCGTTTTCATTACTGCATTCGGCAAAAACATTGCATCCGTTGCGGCTTTCAATACGCCAATGACCGGAATTCAGGATATTCTGATATTCCCGGTAAAAATTTATGTAATTGGCAATCACTTTTTTGTGTTCAGAAGCAATACTTGCCAGCTCCATGGAAAGCATCGGCACCCCGGCAAGCGAAGCGATCATGTGCCGACCGACAGTTTCCACGCTTTCACAATTATTAAAATAAACCGGATCGGCATGGATCGGCACCTTATCGCCCAAATGCAGTCTTAATTGCAGACACTCGTTGAAGTTATCCATATAATCAAAAGGCACATCCGCCGCCCGGAACGCTGTAGCAAGTCCGGCATTGACCGGCGTAGCATAATTCTGCCGGAATTCGATCAGAGCATCCGGCTTTACCGCCCGGATCCTGCTGACAAGTTCCTTGATATATTTTCTTGCCGGGCGGCAATGCGGATTTTTCACATCCGGCAAAACGGTATCCAAAAAGTCGATTTTCAAGCCATCCAGATCCATATTTCTGAATATGGACAGAATATTTTCCATTGCCGCAAGCGAAGCTGTGTTATCATCGGGGTCAATAATACGCTGACCTTCGTGCAGATCAGTCAGATAGCTGCTGACTTTTTCATTGAGTCTGCTCCGGCGGCCGGCAAAAAACGGTGCGACCCAGAACATGTAATTCAAACCAAGTTTTTGAGCGTCATCAATGATCGCCTTCATTCCCGGCAGTTTATTTTCTGAAAGCTGCCAATCACCTATATCCCGGTACCAATCGGGCAGAGTTTCCGGCGTCACGCGTTTATTTTCGTCAAAACACCAGCCGTCATCCACAATGAATGTGCCGAATCCCAACCGGGCGGCTTCGGCGGCATTACTCCGGAGGTAATCTCCGGTCAAAGCGGTGTGTACTGCGTACCAGGTGCAATACACCGGCTCCCATGCTCCGGCTGGATAATCCGGGTTTTGCGGCATAACAATATTCCGGTAACATTGTAAAACATCTGCCAGCGGCTCATGGGATTGGTCAAAAAATATTTCAAAAGGTTCAGTTTCCGCAGTTACAGCAATGTGAAACACCAGCTCATAACAGCAAAGTTCCTGATTCATTTTTGCCGAACAATGACAATCGTCAATACAATTTGTCAAAGCTATGGAATATGCTGCATGATAATTTTTGTCCAAAAAAACGAACATGGGATACGCTATATTTGCTCCGCAGTCAAACTCCAGCAACCACGGCAGAAATGCCGGGGACAGCCGCCGTTGTGCCGGGTGCCATACACTGACAACATCAATTATCGGGATCAGGGTTTTTATATACAATTCGCCCCGGCTCTGCTCAAGTATATCACAAGTTATCAATCCATGATCGCTGCACAAAAGTTTATTATCTGCATTAAAAATATCTATTTTCATAAATCACAGCCTTATATCTCTTTTTTTGCCGGAAATAATATACATTCAATTTAAAGCAAAGCAAAAAACCGATTTGATTTTTTTTGCTTGCGATTTATATTATGTTGAGTTCGATCAACTATTTATTTGAGGTATGTTTTTATGGATAAAAAAAATGTTGTAAAAATCGGTATCATCGGTCTGGGCCCGCGGGCTGAAACTTTGCTGGCAAGCATTTTCGCTATGCCCGGAGAAGTCGAAGTAAGTGCCCTGTGCGATATTGCCGAAAAACCCATTGAAAAAATGCGGGAGGTTTTTGCCCGCAATCAGGTAAAGTTCCCCACAGTTTACCGCAATCACAAAGATTTGCTGGCAGATAAAAATGTTCAGGCAGTATTGATCCCGACCGGATGGAATTCGCATTTGCAGATCGCCCGCGATGCCCTCGCCGCCGGCAAATATGCCGGGATCGAAGTCGGCGGAGCTTCCAGCGTGGAAGAGTTGTGGCAGCTGGTTCACGCCGCCGAAAGCACCGGAGTTGGCTGTATGATGCTGGAAAACTGCTGTTACGGCAGAAATGAACTCCTGACAATGAATCTGGCACGCCAAGGTCTGTTCGGTGAACTCGTACATTGTTCATGCGGCTACGAACACGATATACGCTATGAACTCTCCAGTGCCAACGCCGGCCGCACCGAGCGGGAAAAACACAACCTCTGCCGCAATGGAGAACTCTATCCGACACACGGGCTGGGGCCCATTGCCAAGATATTGCGGATCAACCGGGGCAACCGCTTTCTGACTCTGACTTCCACCGCCAGCAAAGCAGTGGGTTTTGCCGCCGATGCCGAAGCTACCGGCAGGGGCAGAATCCGCTACAATCAGGGCGATGTCATCACCACCGTTATCAAGTGTGCCAATGGCGAAACCATTACCATGACCCACAGCGTATCACTGCCCCGCCCTTACAGCCGCGACTGCCGGGTTCAGGGCACCAGAGGCTTGTGGTTGGAAGAACGCAACGGCATATTTATTGAGGGAATGAGCAAGACAGAAGAAAAACTCGATGCCGCCGGAAATCCTTACTTTGAACACAGCTGGGACAATGTGGAAGATTATTACGAAAAGTTTGAACACCCCATCTGGCGGAACAATCCGGTTATCGGGGGTCACGGCGGCATGGACTCTCTGGCATTGAAAGCATTTTTTGATGCGGTAAGAAATAATTCTCAAACCCCGATCGATGTATATGATATAGCCGCGTGGATGAGTGTGACCGCCCTTTCGGAACAATCAGTGGCAATGGGGTCAATGCCGGTAGCGTTCCCGGATTTCACCAACGGCAAATGGGTAAACCGTTACGACACAGTAAATTCAGCCTGGAGCCTGGACGAAGTAGTCGAAGACTGTTCAGAATAAAAAACGGCACTCCATCCGGAATTTAATTAAGCTGACACGCCAGACTTGAAAAAATTTTATCATCGAGGTAAATTCAAAAGTTCTGCTTTGGATGACTTTTGAATTTACCTCTTATAAAGTTTACAGGGGTGTTCAAACCATATCCAGATTGAGTTTCTGGGCACTTGCAGCACGGTTTTCGTGCATGAATTCCCAATAATAACTGTTGAGGAAATTGGCAAGATAAAGCCATCTTCTCAACGCATCATTATCTTTGATCCCGGCAGTGATTTTAACGATTTCCTGAACCGCGGCGGGGATTTTTTCCGGTGTTTTGGTCAATACGCCGAATTGCAGAAAACTGCGGGCGTGATCGCTGTTGCCGCCGAGCAGATCAGCCATTACATCTCTGGCAAAATCATCGGTACTGTTAAGCGGATTATCACCAAAATAATTCAATGCCAGATAGTTGAACTCGCTTGTGGAGTTAAAGGGCGAACACTCCCCGAACATTGAAACACTCTGCATACCGGATCGGTATGCCATTTCGCACTGCCGTCGGACTTCTTCCACCGCCAGCGTGTGCCGTCCGCCCGCCCACTGTGTAGAGTGGTGGCAACGGAAAATGTGCTGGAATTTGCGTAAGTGTTCCGGCAGCAGCGGGTCTTTTGCCCAGGCATCATAATCCAACCGGCGGTCGCCCCATTGCAGGAAAGTACTGTCCGGCATTTTTGTCAACTCTTTGATCGCCGGATTGTTGGCATCGAAGAAAGCCGGATTGTTGCGGAAATGCCCATACATTTCGCAGATGACCCACGCATTGGGGTTGGAGGTGCGGACGACCTCTCCGGCCTGCGGATAAATATTTGCCATATCAGCAAAATAGAATGCCGGACTGCGGTATTTATCGGCTTTCATAGCTTCCCGCCGTTCCCGGCATTTATCGCAATGGCACAAGCCGAGCCAGCTGTCGCCGGCTTCCATCTGGATACCGCCCAGATCCGGGATCATCCGGAACAGAAGATCCAGACAATCCAGAATGTAATTATTCAAAGTCTTGCTGGAAGGACATCCGCAATATTCGATTTTATTGTGTTTATCGGTTCTGGGTACAACGGTTTTATCACCGCCGATATTGCGTCCGATACATTCCGGATTTTTCGCCAGAAAAGTTTCCAGACTCAAAGGGTGATCGCCCTCATAAAAAAGTCCGCCATAACTGTAAAGTCCGGCGATAATATAAATGCGGACACCCTTTTCGCGGGCATAAGTGCAAAGTCTGCGGGCGGCAAATTCTCCGCCGTGACATTCACGCAAAAGCCCTACTACACCAATGGCATCAATGCCGTTGGCGGCGGCAAAGTCAACCATCCGTTTGAAGTCGGTTTCAAATACTTCAGGAGCTTTGGTGTAATAGTTGCCCACGCCGGTATTCTGAATACCGTTGACATTGAGTTTCCAATTGGTGGAGTGATCCCAATTCCAAAATAATTTGTGCTGTAATTTATTGCTCATAACTTTTTTTCCCGATATGAACTGTTTGCGGATTTCCTCCCCGGCTGAAAACCGGGGAGGAAACATGTTATTTTTTTATGATCTGGAAGCCATAGGTCATACCGCTGCGGACTTTGAATTTTTCTCCGCTGTTGAGTTTTTCCGGTACCGGCCCGGCAATACCTTTGGCATAAGTACCTTTCGGCAGATTCAGTAAACGATCGCCGGAACCGGTGGCATGCAGAAATACCACATCGTTACCGATCCAGTATTGATCTTTATTCACAGTTTTACTGTAGCGGTGGACATTGTTTTGGTCCATCAATTTGGCGTAAAACTCCAACGGCAGATTGGTCAATGTGCTGAAATAGTGCGTAGCACCGTTGATCTTCTTTTCCACCAGAGCCGGTTTGCCGTCGTCGGTTCTGCCGATTACCCGGTCATAGCCGCTGACCGGATAGAACCACGGACTGCTTACGTTGTAATTTTCGCATTTCAAGCTGTTGAATTCCGGGATCAGGGTCATTTTCGGAACAGTTTTTTCAACTTTCATATCAAATTTGATACCGAGGAAGTCGCCGTTGTTCTTTGCTGACGGGCCGTGAGTTGGATAAGATGCCCCGGCACTGTACAGCCAGACCACCACGGCTTTTTCGCGTTCAAAACGCTCCATAAGTTTCTTACGCTGTCCGGCGGTCAACATGATCATCGGATGCATGATATAGAACTTGAGTTTTTCCAGCTTGACCTTGCTGTCCAGCAAATCATAGACCATCAGATTGCGGAACGGTACAGCCAACTGGTTGACATGCTTGTAAATAAATTCCGAAGCCATGGATGTGGGGTTGTCATCATCGGCATATTTGGTGTACCAGACCGAATCGCGGCTGTTGACCACACAGACTTCAAACGGAGTAGTGCCTTGCACATCCCCAATACTCAAAAAAACATCTGTTGTAGCAGTAACGGCATCGTTGATCGCTTTTTCATCAAATTGACCGCCATCGAGGTCGTACCAGTAATTGAGTGTACCCGTAGCAATGGTACTGCCCAGCGAACGGATAAACTGCCCGACATCATTCTGCGGGCGATCGGGAGTACCACAGTACACCGGATCTGACGTTTTAGGTGTATAACTGGTGCGTACATCCTGTTCTATAAATACAGCTTTGCCCCGCAATACCCACGGATCCCAGACATGCATCAACGCTCCCGGCTGACCGGTTTTACGCAATGTGTAACGCAACGGTGCATGAGTAAAATCAAAGTAAGGACTTAAAACTGTTTCCATAAAACCGTTATGCCCGTTGCTCTGAATATTGCGGCGGTAGTTGGCGATCATTTCCGAAAAATATCCGTAATAAGCTCCGACCAGCCATTTGCCGTCGGTCTGTTCTTTGGTGAATTTCCCGAAATGGTTCAGCACATCAGCCAATACCAGACTGCGGAATTTGAAAAAGTCGATCATCATCATATCTTTTTCCGGGTCGAGCAATTCGCCGACTGTACCTTTGCGGGCGATTTCATGGGATGGCATTTTTACGGTATCAAAGGTCAAACCGGGCTTTTTCCACGCCTTTGCCAACGCTTCATCAGTTTTGTACCACTTGCGGAGCATCTCTTTGAATGTTTCCAAATCAGCCGGACTGTATCCGGCGTATGAAAGACGGCGATTGCCATCGGCAGATGTCCAGAACCATTCGCCGCAGTTGTTTTCAGTAAAACTTACGCCCCATACGCGGTCGGCATAGTTGCTGTTTTTGATGTGGTCATAGAGAGCTTTGAGCGGAATCACCCCTTCAGTTTTCCACTTTTTTGCCCCCAGAGCCTGATGGTCAAGCCAGAGATCGCGGGGGCGGTTGTTTTCGTGTGTGCTGATACTTTCCGGATTGCGTTCCAACCACCATTCCGGCATGGAACTGTAAATATGCACAGCAAAAACTGCGTCAGGTGCAAGCGTAAGCAATGTAGCCACATGATTATCAAATACGGAGAAATCAAAAGTACCGTCCGGTTTCCAGAAATCACTGAAACGGGCACTTATGCGATATGCTTTAAAGTTATTGTTTTGCAAATTTGCCAGCGGTGCAAGCCGCCGGAATGATCCGGGGGCATGCCAGAGAATGGGGTTTATGATCTCGTCATCCATCTTCAGCCTTAAACGGGGGCTGTTGACCCAACTGGCACGACGCAATGCCGGAGGATTGGCTTTGCGGTTGAAAGTATGCAAAGCCTCTTTGCTTTTTATATACACAAAATCGTCAACGCAATAGAGTTTGGCAGAACCCTGGTCAAAGTATGGCAGGCGGTAAGTCAAAGTAATTGTTTCGCCGACTTTCCACTCATCGCTTCCGGGAGAAATGTTGAGCATGAAATGGTGTTTATTGCCATTGTCGTGGTGTATTTCAAAACGCAGCCGTTTGGTTTCAGTGACCGGCTTTCTTTCCACCTTGACCGTCAATTTGCCGGGTTCGGATTTTATCAACTGCAAGATACCCTGTTCTCCGGCATGCCGGTACTCCATACCGCTATTCCACGGAGCCATGGAAGCCGGACCGATGACCTTGGCGGGTTCTTTGCATTGCGGCAGATAGCGATCGGTATTGGCAGTGGTGTTCATAGTCCATTTTTCATCAGTATCAAAGAAAAGATCCCGATTGCCGCTCCGCACATAGACATTGGCGAGCAAACCGCCCCAGGAGTCGATATTTCTGACCCGGCACAGGATGACATTTTCGCCTTTTTTGAGGTATTTGGTCATATCGTATCTGCCGGCGACATCCCATTTGCGGGTATGTCCAAGATGTTTGCCGTTGACATAGACAAAGCAACTGTCATCGCCGACAGCAGAAATGACACCGAAATCCGGTTTTTCATCCAGAGTAAATCTGCGTTCAAACCAGATAAGTTTGTTAAGCCAGCCGGGACCTTTTTTCGGCCACAGCCAGTTGCCGCGCCACGGAATGGTGTTGCCGGTTTCCCGCGGCGGAATATATTCCAGTTGCAAAAGCTGCGGATAGCCGGAAGATTTGCCATTGACAGTTATGCGTGGCTCGATCTGCATTTCAGGCGAGTTGAATGTTACGCTTTTTTCGCCGGGCTTCAGCTCCACTGCAGTTCCGGGGATCTCTTTGAAGTTGCGGTCGTAGAAACGCAGAACCGCTCCGGGACATTCGCCATCGACCCAGTTGAGCTGACATTTGGCCCGCGGCAGAAGTTTACCGGTAACTATCTCTTTATTGACCGGCAGATTTTGTGCATTGGCAATCAAATTGGATTTTTCCACCCATCTGACTTTTTTGATGGCAATATTAACAGGCTCATAACCGAGGAAACGGACTTCCCAGTTGCTGACAAAGCCTGTCCAGTTGTGATGATTTCCGAGCTCGAATACATAGGTGTGAAATTTACCATCCGGAACCACGGCTACCGTATTACTCCCGGCAGCCGACTGCTGACCGTTCGACTGGCAGGCAGCAGCAACCTTCCAATACCCGGGAGCATCAGCCGCCAGAGAGATTTCAAGTTGCTTGTAATCAGCAGTACTGTATTTTACATTGTTCTGAAAAAAACCGCCGATGGTATTGATTTTTATTTTTGCTGCAACAACATCTTTTTCTGCGGCAACAGCCTGGGCTCTAAACAGTTGTATGCGTTTCTTCAAATCAGCTCCGGCGAGTTCCTGACCGGTAAAGATGGTTGTCTTTGCCGGTGCCGCCGCCGGGGCCGGTTTGGCTGTTAAATTAATTTTTTTTTGAGCCGGAGCGGTTTTTTCAGCCGTCATTTCCTGAAGTTCCAGCGTAGCATTTTTACTGCCGCTGAACCGGAGTTCGTAGTTGGTAAGAGTTCCGTTAAAATCCGGATGACTGTCCAGCTTGAAAGTGTATAAGTGATACTCGTTGTCTCCGGGAACATTCCGTGGCGGCATAGAGATGGCTTTGCTCTGTTTGCCATCGGCACTTTTGAGCATACAAATAAACCGCAGAGAACCGGGAGCATCGCTCTTGAGCATGAAACTTACGGTGTTTATCTCGTCAGACTTCCACGCCAGCTTCTGCTGATAAAAACTGCCGAAATCGCCGGTAACTTGAGTTTTCAAAGTATCATTGCAAGGCAGATCTTTGGTTTTATAAGTAAGAATTTTCCTTTTGACAGTTTTGCCCATATACTTGATAACAGTATTGGCCGATGACGCTATCTTTTTCAGGGCAAACTCTGTATTTTCCGGCCCCATAAAACGCAGTTCATAATTGGTGAGAATACCTTTCCAGCCGGGATTAGCTGATACATTGAATATGTAGTCATGATATTTCCCGTCAGGAATGACATCTGTATAAACACCGACGGAACCTTGTTTCCCCTCCGGTGTGGCTGTTTGACCGGCAAAACGCAATCTGCCTGGATTATCAAATCTTGCCGTAACTATCAGCTGCTTGATGTCTCCGGTTTTCCAGTTGAGTTTCTGCTGGTAAAATGCAGATCTGTTCTGCGTTGCGGTTTTGTAAGCCAACGCATCTTCCAGTTTGAGTTCAACTGCCGGATTGGCAATATGCACTGCTCTTTTCAGAGCCGGACCTTCAAGAGTAACTTCAGAACCGAATG